>CAYTAF010000019.1:0-1570 GCA_964435865.1 uncultured Candidatus Saccharibacteria bacterium
GCCGGAGGTGATCATTTTGAGTTCGTGAAGCAAATTGAGGGCGTGGAGTTTCCAGAGGCCTTGCGTATTTTGGCTAAAAAAGCGGGAGTGGAATTGAAAGCTCCGAACCCGCAAGAGGAAACCAGGAAAAATCGGATTTTTCGCTTGAACGAGTTAGCGCTTACGTATTTTCGGGAAGCACTCAAGCGCACCGAAGGGGGTAAGGCGGCATTGAAATATTTACAAGACAGGGGTGTAAGCCAGGAGGTTATTGATAAATTCGGAATCGGTTACGCGCCGTATGCCTGGCGCGGTCTAACCAAGTTTTTGCGCAAGCAGAAGTTTGACGATCAAAATGCAGCCGAGAGCGGGCTAGTAATCAATAAAGCGATGTCACAGGCGCAAGCAATAAGTAGTCACAAAGATCCGGTGTACGATCGTTTTCGGGCTCGTATTATGTTTCCGATATTTTCCAGTGCGGGGGCGGTTATTGGTTTTTCCGGCCGTATTTTTGAACAAGCCCTGCCGCAAAAAGAAAAAGAGAAAGATTATGGCAAGTATATTAACTCGCCCAATACACCCGTTTTTAATAAGTCTCGCGCGTTGTATGGCCTCAGCCAGAGCAAGGTTGCCATACGCACCCAAGACCAGGTAATATTCGTGGAAGGGCAGTTGGACGTTGTACTTTCCCATCAGGCGGGCGTAGAAAACGTGGTAGCCAGTTCGGGTACCGCCCTTACTGAAGAACATTTGCAAACTTTGCAACGTTTTACTAAAAATCTGGTGCTTTGTTTTGATTCTGATAACGCGGGTGAGCGGGCTGCCCGGGAGGCGCTTAAGAAAGCTCAGGGTTATAATTTTTCCGTGAAGGCAGTACCTTTGCCGCACGGCAAAGATCCGGCTGATATAGTAGAAGAAAGTGTGGAAAACTGGCAGGGGTTGGTGAAAAATGCTCAGCCGGCGGTGCAGTATTTTATGGATCTCGCCTTTCAAAAGCATAGCCCGAAAGAGCTGGAGGGCAAAAAGGCCATCACCGAAAGTATTTTTGAGATTTTAATGTATATTCCCAGTGAGATGGAGCGGGATCACTGGCTTAAGGAGCTTGCTTCTCGCCTGGAGGAGCGTGAAGATGCTTTGCGTAAAGAGCTGGAACGGTTTATCCAAGAAGAGCGTAAATATGAAAAATACCGCCGGCCGGAAAAATCAAGCGAGGCAGAAGATGCGTCCCCTAAGGAGCAACAGCGGGATCGGCGCTATCATATTGAAGCTAATTTGTTGAGTGTTTTATTGCGTTATCCAGAGCTTGGCAAAGAGCGCGAGCAGGAGTTAGAGGCGGTAGTCCTTAGTACCGAAGTATTAAATGAGGTGTATCAGGCGTTTGTAAAACTTCAAAAAAAGCATAACTGGCAGGCCGAAGGTTGGCAAAAGCAGCTGAAAAAGCTTGACACGACCGTGAATGAATTATTGTTGCGGGCGGAGCATTATTTTCCAAAACAGCGACTGGCAGAACGGGAACTGCGACTTTGCCTGGATGTAATGCGAGAAAATTATAAAAAACAGCAAATTATTAATAAATTGACCCGACATAATG
>CAYTAF010000019.1:1670-3275 GCA_964435865.1 uncultured Candidatus Saccharibacteria bacterium
ATGGCTAAACAGCAAACTCAAAAAAAGAAAACCGATTTTAAAAAAGCAATTCAAAATTTAGTTGAGCGCGGCCGGCATCGCGGCTTTTTAACCTACGATGAGGTAATAGACGAAATTCCTCATTTAGAAAATCATCTGGATAAAGTGGATGAGCTTTTGCAGGAGCTAAAAAACAACGATATCAAGCTGGAGGAGCGCCAGCCCGCCCTTAACCTGGAGGATCACCAGCTTACATCAGGCCAGGGTAAGTCCTTTACCGATCTCGCTTATTTGCCTATGGACTCGGTACAGATGTATTTGCATGAAATCGGCCGCGTGCCGCTTTTAACCCGAAAAGAGGAGATTGAATTAGCTAAGCGTATTGAGCAAGAAGACGAGCAGGCTCGCCAGCGTATGATTTCGGCCAACTTGCGTTTAGTGGTTTCCATCGCGAAAAAGTACGCTTACCGTACTAATAATTTAAGTTTGCTTGATCTCATCCAAGAGGGTAATTTGGGGCTGTTTCGGGCGGTGGATAAATTCGATTTCCGCAAAGGATACAAGTTTTCTACCTATGCCACCTGGTGGATTCGGCAAGCTATAACTCGCGCTATTGCTGATCAAGCCCGCGTGATTCGTATTCCGGTGCATATGGTAGAAACTATCAGTAAGTTTATGGCTACCAAGAGGAGGTTGCAGCAGGTGTTGGGGCGTGAGCCAACTACCGAGGAAGTAGCTAGCGAGATGGGGTTGGATCCGGATAAGGCCGATTATGTGCAACGCATCTCGCGCAAAACTATTTCGCTCGAGACGCCAGTGGGAGAAGACAGCGAAGAAGGGGGTGAAAGTTTACTGGAGCACTTTATTGAGGATGAGAAGAGCGAATCTCCCACCCAAGAGACGGCCCGGAAAATTCTAAAGCAGCACGTGGGAGAAATTTTAGATGAACTAAAGCCCCGCGAGCGGCGCATTCTCGAGATGCGTTTTGGTTTAACCAAGGAGGAGCCGCATACACTGGAGGAAGTTGGTGAACAATTCGGTGTTACTCGAGAGCGTATTCGACAGATAGAGGCCAAGGCCCTGGAAAAGATTCGTGAATCCAGGCAATCGGAAAAACTGAAAGGGTACTAACGAGGTTGCATCTCTGGATTGGGCTTGATATGTTTTAGTTATATCCTCCTGGCGGGGAGGATGTGAAGGGGACGTAAGAGGAGGCGGTGCTGTGTTCCGGTTACGTGGCCGCAAGTACTGTAAGTTCCAGCACCGTCTCTCTCGTTTTTATAGTTCTTTATCTTATTCCATATTGCCTCTGGCGGGGTTTCTCAGCTCGGACCTTCTCCGACATCAACGGTGTCGGGCATCCAGTACAACTGCTAAGCAAGGACACTTCACCTCATCCGCGCCACCGGTGACCGGGAGAGCTCGTATGCCTGAATGAAGAGAGAAGTATCTGTATGCGTATACTGGCCACCTGAAACCCGAACGTCCTGCTTATCTCAGCAACCGCCTGACGGTCTTCGACCTAGACACGGGCAGTGCCGCAACCCCAACGGCCGCAACGGCGACACCTACCCCTGCCAGGGGCAACCTCATTGGCGCGACCACGCGTACCCCCATCCGGTTCCT
>CAYTAF010000019.1:3375-8963 GCA_964435865.1 uncultured Candidatus Saccharibacteria bacterium
ATATGCCCGGTAGTGAAAATTTGGCTGTATTATTTGTATCTTAATATATTTTTGCTATCTGGGTGGTTTTAGTTAGTAAGTTTTAATCATAGTTTGGCTTTGCCAATAAAAATATAATTTTATTGGTAGGCCAAATTTCTACTACTGGGATGGAAAACATATTGGACCGTAGGCTCGTGAATTTATTCTTAATTGTGCTCGTTATTTTCGTGGGCGCTTTGGGTTTTAATGAGATTCAGCGTAGTCAGTTTGTGGGCACTACGGAAAAACAAACTGCCAGTATTCAGGTAAGCGGCGAAGGAGAGGTTTCCGCCAAACCCGACTTGGCAACCGTGGATTTGACCGTTAAAAATGAGGCTGAGGAGGTAGGACAAGCCCAACAGCAAAATACAGAAAAAGTTAACGCTGTTACTCAGTTTCTTAAAGATCAAGGGGTAAAAGAAAAGGACATCAAAACTTCTAACTATTCCTTGCGTCCGCGGTACGAGTTCAGAGAAACGTCGGGAGGCGCGGAGGTTTTGCGAAAACGAGAGGGCAAGCGAGTGCTGGTTGGCTATGAGGTAACTAATACACTGGAAGTCAAAATTCGTAATTTGGACAAAGTAGGGGAGATTGTGGATGGTGCTGTGAATGCTGGTGCTAATCAGGTGAGCTCTTTACGCTTCACCGTGGAAAACGATCAGAAAGTTTTAAGAGAGGCCCGTCAGCAAGCCATTAAAGAGGCGAAAAGTAAGGCGCGTCGTTTAGCTAGTGATCTTGGGGTTAGTTTGGTGCGCATTGTTAATTTTAGCGAATCTGGCAGCGATCGGCCGATACTTCACGCCGAACGCGCTGCCATGGATGCTGCCGCTGGAGATGCCAGGGCCACCCCTGAAATTCAACCAGGCCAGAATGAGTTGAAGGTAAACGTTAATTTGACGTACGAAATTAAGTAAAAAACAGATTGTGTCAATACAACGCCCCGCCTTGTTATGGCGGGGCGTTTTGCTTTGTGGATAAGTTAATTAGCAAAGTAATTTTGTTTTGTTAGGCTGGCCTTAAACTTGCAAAAAGAAAGGAGGGGAGTTCTTTTGGTCAACTCTAAGAAGGGCGAGATCTTGGCCATTGTCGGATGCATGTTTTCCGGTAAGACCGATGAGCTCATAAGGCGCGTGCATCGAGCGCAATACGCCGGAAGGAGTATTGTTGCCTTTGATCACTCGTTGGACGAGGCAAGATACCAGGAGGGAATGATCAATTCCCATAATGGCCTGGAGACGACTACGCTTTCCGTTGATGAACCACGTATAATTTACCAGCAAGCGCACGAACGGAATCTGGATGTGGTTGCCATCGACGAGGGGCAGTTTTTCAATTATGATCTGGTGCCGGTAGTGCATCTTTTGGCAAACGAGCACTTCCAAGTAATGGTAGCCGGGCTGAATCTTGATTTCCGAGGGGAAGTATTTGGCCCTATGGGCGAGATTGTCGCCACTGCTGATTACGTGAAAGGTCTAACAGCCGTTTGCACTAATTGTGGTGGCGAGGCCACCCGGACCCAGCGTTTTATTGATGAAGAGCCCGCTCCATACGATGCGGATCAAATTCACGTTGGAGGGTCAGAGAGTTACGCGGCTCGTTGCAGGCATTGCCACCAAGTCCCCGGCGCCCCATCTCTTTCCGAGGAGCACCTTCAGAGATCAGGCCAGGAGCATCCGGCGCTTGCCAGTTAAAAGCGCTATGCTCGCGAACTAATTAATGCCCCGCGCTTGTTCATTCAAGCGCGGGGTTTTGCTTTTCGTTTTATTTTATGCTTAAATATGCCGTGTAGGCCTTTTAATTTATGATGAAGGAATATTTAGTAAAAGCCAAAGAGTTTTACGAAGCGCACGAACGCAAGCTCAACATTACCGGTTTGTTAACCGGTTTTTTGGTTGATATGTTCATTTTTCAGCAAACCAACTTGCGCACCGAAAGCATTGTACTCGCCGTATACTTGGCACTGGGAGCCCTTGGTATCACTATTATTAACTTGTACGAAGGCGGCCGGTTACAGTATTCGTTTTTTCATAAAGCGCGTTTGTGGCTGCCCTTAATAGTGCAGTATTCTTTTGGCGGATCTTTTAGTGCCTTTATTATTTTATATCTGAAAAGCACCTCTCTTTTGGCCAGTTGGCCATTTTTCGCCATTATCGCTACTATCGCGATAGGCAACGAATTTTTCAGAAAACATTATATCCGCCTTACTTTTCATATGGCCATTTATTTTTTGGCCGTGTTTTCTTACAGCGTATTTTATTTGCCTTTAGTTTTTAATCGGGTAGGAGTGGAGGTTTTTGTGACCGGAAGTGTGGTAAGTGTAGTAGTGATTTCTGCTTTTATCGGATTCCTGAGCAAGTTAATTCCCGCGCGCATTAATCGGGCTAAAGACGCCTTGGTTTTTACCATCGGCGGTGTTTTCACTTTAATGTATATTTTTTATTTTTCTAATGTAATTCCGCCTATTCCGCTTGCCATGAATGCCGGCGGTGTTTTTCATGATGTGGATCGGCAAATTGTAAATTACGAGGTGCAATATGAGCCCCCGGTCTGGTATGAAACCTTTTTGCCTTATCGCACCTTGCATATCCGACCGGGGGATCCGGTGTATGTTTTTACCTCCATTTTCGCGCCTGCTAACTTAGATATCACTGTTCGTCATCACTGGCAGTTTTTCGACACTGGACAAGATAAGTGGGTCTCGCGTTCTAAAATCAAGTATCCGGTTACCGGCGGTCGCGGCCAGGGATACCGGGGTTTTTCCGTAAAGGAAAACGTAGAGTCGGGTCGGTGGCGGGTGGATATTGAAACTCCTACCGGTCAAGTGATTGGCCGCATCCCGTTCATTATTGAATACTCCGGTACAAAGCCGGAATTAAAAACACGCGTCTTTTAAGTATTTGTCAGATGATAGGCGGCAACTCCAAAAGCAACGGCTACGTTTAAGCTCTCTTTTTCGCCCCGCATCGGGATGTCTAGGTACACATCTGCTCGGCTCAAAATTTGCTCTGACAGACCCTCTACTTCATTGCCGACACATAAGCACAGATTATTGTTTTTCGGCACGAATTCAAGTAAATTTTGGGTTTCCGGTACATTGTTTTCCAAAGCCAGGATGGTAAACCCCTCTTTTTTTAATTGATTAATAAGTGGGGTAACTTCCCGCGAGAAATTCCAATTAAGCGAACTCTCCGCCCCGAGGGCGGTTTTTTCAATCTGGGTAGCCGCTTTTTCCGAATAATGCAACGGGCGCTTGCCACGATGTGACTCCCATCGAGGCGTGGGTGAGAACCCGGCTAAAAGCACTTTATTAAAACCGGCTCCGTCCGCCGTGCGGAAAATGGAGCCCACATTATACGCACTGCGAATATTTTCGGCCAGTACGTAAACTATGCTCCTTCTTCCCATTTTTCTGCATTTTCTATTATGTTTCCTTCTTGGAAAAGAATGGCCTGCAGGGTTTCTTTCCATTGCGGCATACGACGAGTGAGCCATTCCAGATCAATGGCGAAATGCTCAAATTCTTCTTCCTGGGCATGCCGCATTATGTCTTTCACCTCTTGTTCGTTTGATGCCTCAATGCGCTGTTGGTACCAGTTAATGGCATCCGCTTCTTCTATGAGCGAGGTAATAATACGCGCGAAATCTTTGGTTTCTTCTTTCATCTCCGAAGGCTCTTCATGGTATTGATCAGTAGGCATAGAAAATTATGTTATGAATTAGTATATATATTATACCAAAAATTGTTGCGGTTGCCTATTAACTGTAATGGTTCAATGGCGTGGGGGGATTACAAGCTATTGAACTATTACATGGTATTGACATAATATAGTTATATGTGTATTGTTTTATATGCAGAATATTGTGCAAAATTTGTTCTTAGTTCTTTTACAAAGGGGTGCTTATTTTGTCGAATAAAAACAACTACGAGGATTCCGCCTTTAAGGAATATTCACAAGATATAGGAAAGGTGGATTTGCTTAACCGCGAACAAGAAAAAGATCTCGCCAGGAGAGTACAGAGTGGTGATGAGGAGGCGCGGGAGCAATTCATTAACGCCAATCTCCGCCTTGTGGTTTCCATAGCGAAAAAGTACATGTGGCTCGGTCTTCCTTTTCTCGACCTCGTCCAAGAGGGGAATATCGGGCTTATGAAAGCCATTGATAAGTTCGATCCCGAGCGCGGTTTCAAGTTATCCACCTACGCAACATGGTGGGTAAAGCAGGCGATATGGCGGGCACTGAACGACTCAAAAATGATGCATATGCCGGATAATATGCGCCAGCAGGCCCGGCAGATCGAAAAGTTCCGCCAGGAAGTGCTTGATAAAGAAAACCGTTTGCCCACTGAAGGCGAAATAGTAGAGCGGATCGGCATCAGATACGAGAGACTGCAGGAAATACAGCAAACTCTGGAGGAGGCGGCTCCGCAGGCGCTGGACGCGGAAATCAATGATGAAGATGACTCGGCGCTCGTCGACCTCATAGAAGACGGAAAAGCACCCAGCCCGGCGGCCGAGGCACGAAAAGATGTCTCCTTTGAAGGTATGCAGAATATTATCGACGAATTATACAGCCAAGAGAGGCTGGTAATTCAACTCCACTACTATGAGGATTACAACTTCACAGAGATAGGAGAAAACTTTCTGAATTTGGGCCGCGAACGGGTGCGGCAAATCCACGATAAAGCTCTTAAAAAAATAAAGACGCGTCTTGTTCGTGACCGCACGACAAAGGAGGGTCTCAAGCGGAGCCTCAATGAACAAAGCCCCTGAGGTGCAACGCCCAGGGGCTTTCTCTTTTTTCGGCAACACTCCCCGAATTAACAGGGTTTTTGTTGGTTGTTTCGTTAAAAATTATATTTTCCAATAACCAATCAATCCTCCAAAAATTGGTTGAGTTGGTCTTGGATTTGCCTCAGGCAATGCAGGTAACACTCTTGGGAGCCCAGATTGCCGATTTTTCCTTGCACAAACTCCCGGTTATTTAAAAGTTGTTTTACGGCTTGGGCGGCCTTTTCCAAAAATTCTTGATTGGAATCCACTTGCGCTTCCTCTACGCTTTTGCCTACTTTCTGGTGGTAGGCCTGGCTGGCGAATTTTATCATTTTACGCAGTTTATTCTCAAAAGTGCTGTCTCCCCAATTGCCAGCCGTTCGACACGCTTCGCGAGCACAGCTCATAAAATCCCATACTAAAGAAGCTACTACGGCATGCCCGGATTCATGAGCGTCTAACTTTTCTTTTTCTCCCTGGCTCCTGTCATTGTCTTGTTCCTCCTGCTCCGTGTCGCTGTAATCATTTCCCGGTTTTATCCCATCTCCATCGTAGCAAACAACCCATTTAACTATATACAACTGACCCTGGCTGCGAGCCGGGATAGTGACACCGGCCTCACCTCGTTGCTTCCAGTAATAATTTACCTGGTCTCGTATTTTTTCCGCCTCTTTGCTGCCCGGCTCCACTCCGGATTTTTCTAAAATTTTCTGAATGGTAATACTTTTGGCGTTTCCTAGGCCTCCTTCCCCGTAACACAAAGTAATCACGGTAGCATTCAGTTTTTCCATATCTT
>CAYTAF010000019.1:9063-10373 GCA_964435865.1 uncultured Candidatus Saccharibacteria bacterium
TGAATCTTTTGTATTTTCTGCGTCTTTTTCCTCTGCCGTACCTGTCTCCTCTTTTTTCTGTGTTTCGTTTTCGGAATCTTTCTTTTGGATAGAGTTGTCAGCTACAACTTGACCGCTGTTCTTAATACAAATATGTTTATCTCCGTTTTCATCACTGGCCTTTGGATTATCTACGCCGGCTTCTCGCGCTTCTTTTAAGGAAACTTCCTTGAGGTCGCCCGGACACGTGGTAGTAACGTCTTTTTCTGCCTCTTCTGCCGGCTCTTTGGGCTCAGCCCTCTCTCCTTTTTTAGCTTGCTCTTCCTCGGTTTTTACCTTTTCTTCTTCTTTTTTGTTCTGCTCTTTTTCTTGTTCTTCCTCCTGGTCCTCCGATTCGTTAGGGCTTTCCACCTTTTGTAAAAACTCGGGGCAGTTTTCCTTAATGTAGTTACGAATATGTTGCCGGTGCGCTTGCTCCCATTCCTCCCAATCGTCCATTTCCGGATTATTGCTCGGTCCCGGAATATGTATTAAGGGCATCCCTTGCAAGCATTCCTCTAGTCCTTTTTGGTTCTCGCCTGTCAAATTCATATCCACCATTTCTGTATCCACCTCGTCCGCCCCCGCTGGGTCCGGATCTAATAAAATCTCTTTGGCGGCTTGGCTTTGTGTCTGCTCTTGTTGGTTTTTAACGGCTTCTTCTACGGAAGATACCTTTTCTGACGTCTTTTCCAGTTCGCCGGAGGCATCAACTGATTCTTCCACCGTTTTTATTTCTTCCCGGTGCTCTTGTAACTCTTGTTTTATCTTGGTGCGCTCTTTGAATTTTTTTAGGGAATCTTCGGGGGCGTCTTTCGTTAAAGCACTTTCCGCGGTTTCTAAAGATGCCGCGTGCCCCTTCCGGGAGGACGCGGCGGCGTCGGATTTCCCGTCTTGCAGCATTGCTCTCATTTCCACCAGCCGCTCCCGGGCAACATTCAAAGCTTTTCGGGCTTTAGCGGAAGCATCAAACGTTAGCGCTAACGTGGCTTTATCCCACGCAGTATCTAAAAAATAAAACGGAGAATCCGGCGTAATGCCGGCCCTTATTGTTTTATCTCCGGCTTGGACACCTTCGTCGGTGACCGGATGCCCAAAAACCGCCGGCGTGCTTACCAGCAAAAAAAGCGCCGCTACAAGCAAAGTTTTTGAAAAAGATGAAAAAGACATCTTGCCTTCAAATTACTTTTTCCATAAAAAATTGTCAATCGCCCTCTGTTGCTTAAAAAGAAATAGCGGGACGTTTAATATACCAATTAAGCAAGAGTGGTAAAAATAAAATACGGCTCACC
>CAYTAF010000020.1:0-3322 GCA_964435865.1 uncultured Candidatus Saccharibacteria bacterium
CACGCCAAGTGAGGGGCACCGGCCTGTTTACAATTGTTCCAGCTGTTCTTGAATAGCAGCGTCCTGAGAACCCAACTTAATAGCGACTTGAAACGATTGCCGAGCTTCGTCTTCCCGGCCGAGCTCTAAATACAAAAACCCCAGTTTCTTATATAATGAAATATCAGTAGGACGCTCTGCCACTTCCCGCAATAGCGCCCTCTCTTTCTCTTGTAAAATTTCTTGCTGTTTCTCGTCCTGCTTTTCTGCATCATTCTGCATTGGCTCCGCTTGAGAATTCTCGCCACCCGATTGTACGTCGGAAACATTCGGCTCCGAAGATACAACGCCCACATCCCGATCATCTTCCTTTGACTGCTCCGTTTCAGCAAAAAGCTGATCATAGCCGGCCGTGGGATCCTCACTGTCTCCACCGGAAAAAGAAATAGGAACCGCCTGCTCCCGGCGATGTTCTTTCCAGCCGGTAACCTTGTGTCTAATTGCCTGCATACCCGTAAAAAACCTTGCAGTCCCTCGCTTAAAAAACGATTTTACAGAAAAAAACACGGCGTTACTTGCCCGTCTCGTGCGAGCAATCAATCCAGTCCATGCCCTGGAAAAACGAGGCTGCGCTAGGGTATACCGGGAGAAAATAACCCGCCGCAACCAGGCTCCTCCACTGCCAATACTTTGAAAAATTCTATGGAAGGCACGCAAAACGGCTTGACTGGTCTCGCGTAAAATACGCCAAGGCTGAAAAGACAAATGCTGTGTTCTAAATTGATGATACGCAAAAAGCCCAACCAGCCCTCCAATTCCGGCAAGCAACATTATTTTCGCTATAAGCTCTATCATGCGCCAACGGAATAATAGCTAAACCTACCCACCTGAATATTTTCCTCCAGGGAGGCGATATATTCTCGTACTAACTCTTGCACGGTTTTCTGCGGATCTCGAATATAAGGAGACGCGAGTAATTCCTCTGTGTCATTCGGTTCGGTGCCCGCGACTTGCAGTGCCAACTCATGGGCTAAGGTTTGAAACTCCGGAGTACGTGCCACAAAGTCAGTTTCACAATTGAGCTCTAAAAGCACGCCGGTTTTTTTATCCTGATGAATATACGCCTCAATAATCCCTTCAACCGCCTCCCGATCACCTTTTTTCCTAGCAATTTCGGCGCCCTTCTCTTTAAGTTTGGCAAGAGCGGCCTTTTCATCGCCGTCAGCGGCATCCAAGGCCTCTTTGATATCTCCGATAGAGGCCTGAGTACGACTACGCAACTGCTTAATTTTGTCGGTCGATACATTCATATATTTATTTGATTAATGCTTTTTCTATCGATTCAAGAATATACCGCAAGGAAGAAACGGCATCATCATTCGCCGGAATTGGATAATCCACGAGCCGCGGGTCCGTGTTTGTATCCGTCAGTGCCACTACAGTGAGGCCTTTTTCTTTCGCCTCCTTAACAGCCAAATAATCATGCTCCGCGTCCATCACCACCATCACATCAGGGATCTCCTGCAGGTCCTTAATGCCGCCCCATTTACGTTCAAGTCGCTCCAATTCTTTGTCGAAATCCATTTGTTCTTTTTTGGTATACTTTTCCAGCTCTCCCTTCTCGCGCCTCTCTCTTAAATCCCTAAAGTACTTGAGGCGCTTTTGCACCTCTTTAAAGTTAGTCAGAGTGCCACCAATCCAGCGGTTCACCGCATAATAAACACCCAGCTTTTGCGCTGTATTTTTCACGAGTTGTGTGGCCTGCGGGCGGGTGCCTACCATTACCACTTGTTTCCCGTCCGCATAGGCCTGCTGCAAGAAATCCAGCGCTTCCTGCATCTTTTCATAAGTACGATTTAAATCAATAATATGCACATTATTTCTCACCCCAAAAACATAAGGCTCCATATGGGGATTCCATTTCGTTTTTTTGTGACCAAAGTGAACTCCGGCCGCCATCATCTCTCTAACGGCCGCTTCCTTCTCACCCTTCTTTTGTGTTGTTTTTGTTTTCGTGGCTGTTTGTGTTGGCATATTATATTGCTAAATGGTTACATTGTTCCATTGTCAAAATGTTAAATGGCTAAATTGAATAGGTGCTCAATATAACAATTGAACACTTTATGGTAGCAAATGACTTGATAAAACGCAAGGTGTGTGCTAAACTATTCAAACATTAAACCTAACCTCCTACTATTTTCTATGACGACTGAGAAACAACAAAAACCAGAATATTACCCAGAGGCACAGGTAAGCTGCGCGTGCGGCAATACGTTTACCTTAGGCTCCACACAACCGAAGCTCGAGGTAGAACTTTGCGCCCAGTGCCACCCGTTTTTCACCGGCGAGCAGCGCTTTGTGGACACAACCGGACAAGTTGAAAAATTCCGACGCCGCATGGAACAAGCCAAACAAAAACAAGGGTCGGACAAATAACCCATTGCTTACAACTAAGAGGAAGCCAGCAAGTAATGACGGAATTAGAAGATCTTAAGACAAAAAAACAAGAATTATTGGAGCAATTTAATGACCCGGCGGTTGCCAGCAACCCGGACAAGGTTAAAAATATCTCAAAAGAACTCTCGCAACTGGAGTCCCGTATCGCCAAAGCCAAAGAAAACAGCACATCTCTTGCCAAAATAAAGGGGGTACTTTTAGAAATACGAGCTGGCGCCGGCGGAGAAGAAGCTGCTATTTTCGCCCGAGATCTGCTGGAGATGTACCAAAAATTTGCTGAAAAGCAAAACTGGAAAACAAAAATCCTAGAGGAACACCAAACAGGTATGGGCGGCTTCCGAGAAGTAGTGCTGGAGATAAAAAACCCGGAAAGCTGGGATCAGCTACAATTCGAAGCCGGTACCCATCGCGTTCAACGCGTACCGGAAACCGAAAAGAGCGACCGGATCCACACCTCTACGGCCACAGTAGCGGTATTACCGGAACCGGAAGAACTGAATATTGAAGTAAACCCTCAGGATATCCGTATGGATACCTTTCGCGCTTCCGGCAAAGGGGGGCAGCACGTAAATGTTACGGATTCGGCCGTTCGCATGACCCACCATCCGACCGGGTTGGTAGCCAGCTCCCAATCAGAGCGCTCCCAGCACCAAAATCGAGAGCGGGCCATGCATATCCTGAAAACCAAAATTTATCAACAAGAACGCGAAAAACAGATAGGCCAGGAGGAAGAAATGCGCAAGCAGGCGGTAGGATCAGCGGCCCGTTCAGAAAAAATCCGAACTTATAATTTCCCGCAGGACCGCGTAACTGACCATCGAGCCCAGGAAACCTGGCACAACTTAGAAAATATTTTTGAGGGTAACATCGAGCCGATACTGGAAAC
>CAYTAF010000020.1:3422-8264 GCA_964435865.1 uncultured Candidatus Saccharibacteria bacterium
CGCGCCTCGCAAAGTATCAGATTGGTAAAATTGGTGCGGGTTGTAAAAATTTCTAAATTCATTATTATTCATTAAGAAACATTAACAAAAGGAGGTGATATAAAAAACAAAACAGCTTATTAGCTTATAGCTCTTAGCTTTTTAGAAAATAGAGACATCTCTCGGAAAGCTAATCAGCTAACAAGCTAGATAGCTAGCAAGCTAAAAATAAAAAATGGCAAACCGGAAAAATCAGGGAAGTGATAAGGAGCGAGATGAACTGGAAGAGGAAATAGAGAATTTGAAAATGGGCGGCTGGGGAGAGAAGGCAGGTGCATGGTTACGAGAAAACTTTGTGAGTTTGGTGTTGCCTATTATCGCCATAGTTGTGCTTGTCGCCGGCATTTTAGCATTCAGCGGAGACCAGGTGCCCGGCGATCAAACTGCCGGCCCGGTGGCTAACCAGCAACAAGAACAACAGCAATCCGGTATTGGCGGTCCAGAGCAAGATGAGCAAAAAACAACAGATGACCAGCAAGACGAGAAAGATCAGATGGATGGAGACGACAACCAGCAACCACAAGACGAAGACCAGCAGAAAGAAACAATGGATAATAAGCAGCAAGAACGCCAAAGTATTACTCTGCAGGCTAAGGCCGGTGACGGTGTAACCCATCTGGCACGTAAGGCTATCGCCAACCACCTGGAACAGCTCGATCAAAACGCCAGAGACGAACTGACCGCTGAGCATCTTGTATACGCGGAAGATTACGTACAAAACGCGACCGGTGATTTTCAGCTGGATCAGGGGCAAGAACTCACATTCTCCTCCAACCTTCTCCAAGAAGCGATTGATGCTTCCCTAGAGCTTAGTCCGGAACAACTAAATAACCTTGAACAATTTTCTCAACAAGTTCCTTCTTTTCAAACAACTTTAAGCTAGAACAAAAAACATATGGAGGGATACACAAACTAAAAACCCCACTCCAAGTGGGGTTTTTAGTTTAATTTAAACGGCTAAAACAATTGTTTTAGCCGTTTAGCACAAGTGTGTAACAAAATTGCCTACAATTTGTCGATTTCTTCCTGGATGACTTCAGCCAGCTCCATCACGCCATCACCATAAAAACTGTAGGCCGGATTGTCCCAATTAGAGCCGGCAAAATACCGCATAGCCGCTCGCCATTCGGCCTGATGCGTGTGTGTGGTAGCCCCTGCCCGGGAAAGTAAAACCGCAGAAGCAGCAAACGCGTCATCAAGATTCCACGGCGAAGGCGGGTTGTTGCCCGTAATTTCTGCTACCCTATCCTCTACTGTAAGCCATGTGGTGGGCAAAAATTGAGCCGGTCCCATTGCTCCGCCCCACCCATAGGAAGGTTTCGAAGAAACCGGCATAGCGTCCGGGTCCAACCCGAGTTTGCTTGTTATTTTTTTGAAGGCGTCACGATCCCGCGGATGCATATCAGACCGCCATGATCCGCCACCTATATTATTCCCCCAGTCGGACTCTCGTTTTAAAATAGCCAGCAAAAAGGCAGGGCGCACCTCAGTAGCTTGTGATACTTTCTGGGCTTTCTTGTAGGCCTCTTCCAAAGAAAATGATTCAGCTACTCCTTCCAATGTATAGAGTTGATCCCGAATTTGCTGAATAGAATTACGTGCCTCTTGCACTTCTTGCTTTAAGTTGTTTTTTTTATTGCGCGCAGCTGCTACAAGCTGCTCCTTACGGCTAATTTTTTGTTGAAGCTTGTCACGCTGCAATTGTTGCAACTCATACAATTCTTGGTTTTCTTCCTGTGCGGCAAGCAGTTCGTCTTTACTGTTCTGCAGCTGTTGCTGTGTGGCTTGCAAGTTATCCAAGTTTCCTTGCAAACCTTCTTGCACCACCTTCAAGAACTCGATATCCGTCAATAATTCACTTAAATTGTCTGTGCCCAAAACCAACTCTAGTGGCGAACGCTGATCCAATTGATATACCTGCTGCAAACTACCGGACAAAAGCCGCTTTTGTTCATCCACTTGCTGCTGCATTTTACTGATTCGTTCCGAGATTTGGTCGATTTCAAAATTGGTACGCTGTATCTCTAGAGATGTTGCCTCCAACTGCAAGCGCACCTGCTCAATCTCGGCTTCCATCTCCTCAATATCTCCCTGCAGAGTTCTCTCGCGTTGCTTTAAACCCTGAATTTTATCACGATTTTCATCAATCTGTTGCTGCAACTGATCAAGTTGCGACTGCAGCCGACTCTTCAATTGAGAAGTACTCTGAGCATTCGCCTTGCCCGTATCCAAAAAAAAGCCTCCTCCCGAAAGGATAGAGGCCACCATAATCCACAATACGACTGTTTTTACACTCGAGCCACGCATTGACTAGCAACATAGAGAAAAAATTATTGCGTCTCTTCCGGCTCTTCCCCTTCTTCTGTGTTGCCTGACTCTTCGTTAGTTGCCGGCTCCTCAGTTTCTTGCTTTTCTTCGGCCCCACCTTCCTGCTCAACCCTAATGGCTTCCGGCACCACTTCCTGCTCTTCTGCCGGTATCTCCTCATCGCGCTCTTTAAACTCTCCTATTGTGGCCACAATATCCTCCGGATCGTACTCTACTACCTCTACACCATCAGGGATGTCCAAATCTTGGATTTTTATCTCATCATCCGACCCCTCTAAAATACTTAAATCTCCGGTAATTTCCTGTGGTAAATCCTGCAACCTCGCCTCTACCAATAATTCCCGAATCTGGGTAATAAGCACTCCCCGGCTCTGCTTGACAGCCGGAGATTCTCCGGTTAGCTCTACCGGCACAGTAGCCTGAATGGGCCGCTTGCCGGAAACATGATAAAAATCAACATGTAAAATATTGCCCGTAACCGGATGTTCTTGCATATCATAAATTAAAACCTGCACGTCCTCTGAGCCCAGCTTAATATTCACCGGCTGAGTTTCTCCGGCCTCATGATAGGTTTTTAAAAACGCAGAACGATCAACCTGAATAGGCCGGCTCTCCATATCCGGACCGTATACAACCGCAGGAATTTTTCCCGCTTTACGCACCGCATCCGGTGCTTCAGCAGATTGTTCCCGTTTTTGCGCTTTCAGTTCAATGCTCATTTCAATTAAGCTCCGAGTTCTAAATTATTAACCTTCAATTCATATATTCCCCAGCCACTTCCATAGAAATAATTTGGAAATTGGAAATTTTATTTATAGTTTCTGAAATGCTGATGAACCTCTAGCACATCATCCGGCGTAATTGGATCCATATTTAGCGCCCGCTTTACATCCTTCTTGCTCATATCGGTTAGCATCACCACGTTCGCGTAAAATGGATGATGCGGCACCGGAGTAGCTACCATCAAAGCACAACTGCCACAAGCCTGACACTCTACATGGACCAATTGCTTATCATCTTTTTCCTGCACAACTTCAGCGTAACGAGAGGAAAGCTTCGCCTTGCATATATGACAATACGCCAAAAATGCATCTTCAGGTCGCGATGAATGATCGTGGTGATTGTGTTGCTCCATGGAAAATAATTTTAGCGCAAAAATAGGTTACCGGTCAACCCCTAAGCCGCACCGCCCGAAAATCAACCTCTATGCCTTCAATTCAATGTAACCCTTATGCAAATTATCAATCATCATCTGCTCCATTTTATCCCGACTTCCCGTATATTCAATAAAAAGACGGTTCCACAAAGCTTCTTGGTGGTGATATAGATATTTTATTAACGTCTCTTCCTTGACTAAGCTCATAATATTGTCCACCAAGTCAAAGCTTACCAGCAATTCTCCTTCTTTTTGCGACGGGAAAAAGTCCCCCACCCAGTCCAAAGAGTGCCACAGATTGTACTGCAAGGCGCCGTACTTATAGGAAAAAGCTACCATCTGCTCCTGGGCTTTCTCCCAGTGAATAGCTTCCGGGTTCACGTGAGGAACAAACAAGCGCTCGTCCCGCGGATCGTCTTTTGCTAAGTACCTCTGCACAATAAGCCACTGCATCTCTTCTGCGTTCGTACTGGCTTCACTCGCTTGCCCAACCTCTCCTCGCAGCATGGCAATAACATTATCTGTAAACGTCTCCGGCTCCCGGCTATACTTGTCCGTAAGCTTAGAATAAAACGGAATTTCATTTAAATAATGCAGCATTAAAGCAAATACCTGAGTCAGCATTCCCGGAACTTCCACTGGTAGTGGCACTACAAACACAAGACCTAGCTCTTTAAGATGTGAAAGGTTGTGATACTTTTTTTGAATAAACTGCTGGGCAATCTCGATCCACTTCGGCTCCAGGAAAATGACTTTTACCTCACGACGTTCAAAGTCGCTCGGCGTAAGTTCTTCGTATTGTGGTAAAAACTTTTCGTTCATCCATTCCTGGCTTTCCGCGAATCGCAAAGAAGCAAAAACCTGCCAGAAATCTTCTTTTTCAAGTAATTCCGAGGCCGAGTTATAGCCAAAAGCCTCCAAAAGATTCGGAGGCGGGGTGCGTTGCAACATTTCTGATGCCTTGTCTTTTTTAAGAAACAAACCGCGTGGAGGCTCTGCTACCTCCTTGGCCGCATCAATAATAGGTTGCACAGAGCTGCTTTTTGTAAAATCGGGATGGCCAAACACTCTATGTAAATCCTTATCTTCCTGCCTAAGTCGCTCTAACAACGCCTGACTGACAGTCTCCGCGGTAATATGGTGATCCAGTGAAAAAACTTCCAAGGCCTGTCGAATACGTTGCTGATTCTCCAAGGCAATCGCCTCTAAAACACCGGTCTTGCCGGTTATAGAACGCATTTGCTCATCTGCCCGGCTTAACATTTCCGGGCTAACGCGTAAAATGCGCGCGAATTTGTCCAATGATTGTTGTTTCATAA
>CAYTAF010000020.1:8364-9464 GCA_964435865.1 uncultured Candidatus Saccharibacteria bacterium
TTGAAAGCTGACGCTTAGTAAGCAAACCCTCTTTTGCTCCCATATACTCCAAAACACTGGTGGCATTAGCAGATCCACGACGAATAGCCTCTCTGATATCCTGATCCTGCCA
The DNA here is from genome assembly GCA_964435865.1 of uncultured Candidatus Saccharibacteria bacterium. Lineage (GTDB taxonomy): Bacteria > Patescibacteriota > Minisyncoccia > 2-01-FULL-47-10 > CAYTAF01 > CAYTAF01. The sequence continues at coordinate 8,477 of CAYTAF010000020.1, forward strand.
ATTATTTTTGCCCACCAAAGCTGAGACAAAACCGCTGCCAAAAGCATCTCCAGCCCCGGTTCTATCCACGGTTTCCTCTTCCGGAATCACTCCGGCGGTAAACAGCTGATTCTGAAACCCAACTGCCACCCCATCGGGTCCTCGCGTGATAACAAAAATGGTATCCCCAGCCAGAGCATGCAGAGCCTGAATAATACCCGAAAGATCGTCAAAACTTTCCCCTGTTAAGTGAGCCGCCTCTTCCTGATTTAAAAACAACACACAGGCTTGCTGCAGAATAGGTTGTAAGGCCTGTGCTCCTTTCATTATCTCACGAGAGCCCGGATTGATGGCAATATTAATCCGCTTCCTCCTCGCGAATTCCGCTACTTCCTGCAATAAATCAATATTTCCAGCCACGGAAGAGATGTGTAGCCACTGGGTGCGTAGCTTGTCCCAAGGAATACTTTTTGCATCCAAATCATTAGAGGCACCACGATGCACCAGAACCGTTCTACCACCCACATTCGCTACCAAAATAACCGAATAACCGGTTTTCTTGTTAGTATTTTTCCGAAATAGTGAAGTTTCTACCTCCTCTTCCTCCAAATCAGAAATAACCTCCTGTGCCACGCCATCTCCCCCTAAAGCGGCGAAACAAGCTACGTGAACCCCCTTCCTAGCAAATGAAACCGCATTATTTGTGGCTCCCCCGCCTGTGGCGAATGTAATATCCTTGATTTCTATTTTCGAGCCGAGAGGTAAACATTCGGCCTTTCCGGTTTCGTAAACATCCGATTCTATTATACGGAATTCATCGCTCCTAATAAAAACGTCCTGAGTGGCGGATCCGATTGTTATAACTTGGTAATTCATTTTATCATGCTATCATTCTACCATCTTATCATTTGGGTTTTTGATTTATCTTTGGAGCCACTCCTTTACATGCTTGGCAATACTTTCTGAATCCAAACCAAAGTGCCTATACAGCTCTTCCGGAGAGCCGGAC
>CAYTAF010000021.1:0-7738 GCA_964435865.1 uncultured Candidatus Saccharibacteria bacterium
GTTCTATTTTTGAAGACAAAGAACTCGCCCGGAAAACCCTGCCGCTAATAGCTACCATTTTTTTGTTTGTGTTGCTGGCCAATTGGGTAGAACTAATACCGGGGCTTGGCACCATAGGCCTGCAGGAAACGCACCACGGCGAACAAGTTTTGGTACCTTTTATACGAGCGGCCTCAGCTGATTTAAACTTTACCTTCGCTATAGCGGTGGCTTCGTTTCTGGCAATCCAGATGGCAGGCATAGCCGCGCTGGGCGCGCTCCGATACGGCAATAAGTTTATTTCTTTCAAAAGCCCGCTCGCCTTTTTTACCGGTTTGTTGGAGTTGTTTTCGGAGATTACCAAAATTATCTCGTTCGCGTTTCGGTTGTTTGGCAACATTTTCGCCGGTGAAGTATTGCTTTTGGTAATACTATTTTTGGTGCCTTATCTTGCCCCTATTCCGTTTTTAGGATTGGAGATTTTTGTAGGGCTGATTCAGGCGCTGATATTTGCGATGCTTACGGTAATTTTTATAAAAGCGGCCACGGTAGAGCTGGAACACTAATGGAGAAGGTTAATATTAATCAGTATCTTGCATAATGGGATTGCTTCGGTCGCCTGCCTGCCGGCAGGCAGGCGACCTCGCAATGACACTGACGGTTTCTTTTTACAAAGTCATTGCGAGAAGCGTAGCGACGAAGCAATCTCGCGGATCCTCGTGACATCATCAAAATCAAAAAAGATAATTAGTAATTCTTAAACCAAACCATTATGGAAGTTGAAGCAGCCAATGCATTAGGAGCGGCCATTGCTATCGGCCTCGGCGCACTGGGGCCGGGTATCGGCATCGGCATGCTTGCCAGCCGGGCCCTGGAAGCCATCGGGCGCAACCCCGAGGCCTCTAACAAAATCCAGACCGCTCTTATTTTAAGCATCGCCTTTGCCGAGGCAATCGCTATTTACGCCTTAGTAGTAGCGCTTATTCTTAAATTCGGCTAGGATACCGAGTGGGGTCTGACCCCACTCGGCTTTTAAATAAAGCACTATGGGTGAGATTTTATCCAATCTCGGTATTGACTGGCGGCTGTTCGTAGCCCAGCTTATTAATTTCTCGGTTTTACTTTTCGTGCTATACCGGCTTTTATACAAGCCGTTAACCGGATTTTTGCAAAAACGCGCCAAGCACATCCAGGAAGGGCTGGAACACGCCAAAGAAGCGGATAAAAAACTGGAAGAAGCCGAAGATCTAAAAGAGCAAAAAATTACGGAAGGCAGGCAAGAAGCCCAAAAAATTATACAAGAGGCCAAAGCAAGCGCAGAAGAGCAAAAACAAAAAATTATCCAGGAAGGAGAAAACAAAGCCAACCACATTATAGAAGAAGCTAAAAAAGAAGCGGAGCACGAAAAACAAAAGATGAGAAGGGAGCTGGAACAACAAACCGGCCGCCTGGCTTTACAAATGGCCAAAACCGCCCTGCAAAACAGCGTAACCGCGCCAGTTTCCACTGATAAATTGCAACAGGCATTAAAAAAATTAAGGCCTGATTCTTAATCAGAATGAAATGAAACAAATAAAAGCCTATCACTATGCGCGCGCTCTTTACCGCCTTACCACTGAAAGCTCAGCGGCCGAAGCAGAAAAATACACAAACAATTTAATCAGATTGCTAAAAGCGCGCAATGAAACTTATTTGTTACCTCGCATCTTAGAAAAGCTACAAGAGGCGCAACGCCATCCATTTGATGCGAAGCCGGTAACAGTTGCCTCACCTCAAAAACTTGAAGAAAAAGAAAAAGATGCCCTGCAGGAGTTGCTTCCGTCCGCCTTAAATGCAAAGCGTATATCACTCCAAGAACAAATTGCGGAAGACCTTATTGGCGGTGTGGTATTGTACTGGGATGATTACCGCTGGGACGCGAGTATAAAAGGCGCCCTTAATAAAATGAATGTATAACCGCTTATGGCCAATTCTGAAAACAACGTAATCCAGCAACTGGAAAAAGCAATTCAGGAGTTTGACACCTCGGCTCACGCTGAAAATATCGGCACTGTTGAGTCCGCCGGAGACGGCGTGGCATGGGCAAGCGGCTTATCCGAGGTGATGGCCGGAGAAATGGTGGTTTTTGAAAAAACGGAACAGGAGCCGGTCTATGGCCTTGCGCTAAACTTAAACGAGACCCTGACCGGCATCGCCGTTATGGGAAACTGGCAATCGGTAGAAGAAGGCGACACCGTTAAACGTACGGGTAAAATTTTACAGGTGCCGGTCGGGCCGGAGCTGGCCGGAAGGGTAGTTAACGCCCTGGGAGAACCCCTGGATGAAAAGGGAGGCATTGGAGCTCAAAGTCAGGACATTATAGAAAAAATCGCGCCCGGTGTTATAGAACGCGATGAGGTCGATACACCGCTGCAAACCGGCATCAAGGCCATTGATTCTATGATTCCGATCGGACGGGGCCAAAGGGAGCTTATTATAGGTGACAGGCAAACCGGCAAAACCGCTATCGCGATAGACACCATCCTCAACCAAAAAAACGAAAACGTACATTGCATTTATGTAGCTATTGGCCAAAAGTTCGCTGAAACCGCCCAGATGATAGCCCAATTGGAAGAAGCGGGCGCTATGGAATACACCACCGTGGTGGTAGCTAATTCTTCCGATCCGGCACCACTGCGTTATATAGCGCCTTACACAGGGACTACCATTGGCGAATATTTCCGGGATAACAGTCAGGACGCTTTGGTTGTTTATGATGATCTCACCAAGCACGCGGACGCCTACCGGGAAATTTCCCTAATCTTACGTCGGCCGCCGGGCCGAGAGGCCTACCCGGGCGATGTATTTTACTTGCACTCCCGGCTACTGGAGCGCTCCGGAAAACTTCACTCCGATGCCGGCGGTGGCTCGCTAACTTCTCTGCCTTTAATAGAAACCCAGGCCGGAGATATCTCCGCCTTTATCCCCACCAATGTTATATCTATTACGGACGGCCAAATATATCTGGAAACCGATCTGTTTTATCAGGGCATACGCCCGGCTTTGAATGTGGGTCGCTCCGTATCGCGAGTGGGATCATCCGCGCAAATTAAGGCGATGAAAGAAGTGGCCGGTAAGTTGCGCCTGGACTTAGCCCAATACCGGGAGCTGGCCGCTTTTGCCCAATTCGGTTCCGAGCTGGACGAAAATACGCGCCAGCAAATCGCCCGCGGCGAACGCCTGACCGAAACCTTGAAGCAAAAACAATTCCAGCCACTACCCGTGGAAGAACAAATTGTTGCCATCTATATGGCTAACCAGGGATACCTGACTGATATTGAAACCGAGCAAGTGCAAACATTTGAAGAACAGTTTTTGGAATATATGCGCACCCAAAAATCCGATCTTCTAAAAAACATCAAAGAAAAAAAGGAGCTAACGGAAAACTTAGAGAACGAACTTCAACAAGCTATCCAGGACTTTAAAACCACCTTCAATGATAGCACAAATTAGAGTTGGTCTATTCCGCAGGGTCATCCGGAAGCCGGCGGGCACGGCTCCCCCTCACTTGCTTGCCGCAAGTGAGGGGGAGAGCTGGCTGAGGACCAAGCCAAATTACTCGCTGGGTAATTTGGCGGGTCCGAGGAAATAGGCCAACTCTAATCTTCTCTTCTACTCTAAAAATATGAGTTCAACCCGAGAAATCAAAAGACGTATCAGCTCCATTGAAAGCACCCACAAAATGACGGGTGCTATGGAAATGGTGGCCGCGGCCAAAATGCGCCGCACAATGGAAAAAGCCCTGGCTACCAGAGAATACTCGCAGGCGGCCTGGCAAATGCTGCAAGATATCGCCGCCCGGACAGAGCCGGATCAACACCCGCTGTTACGTCGACCCGAGGTAAACAAGGCTCTCGTGTTAATCCTTTCCGGTAATCGGGGTTTGGCCGGTCCTTTTAACAGCCGTATTATTCAAAAAACCCATAGTTTACTGCGGTCTTTGCGCGAACAAAATATTACCCCCCATTTAATAACAGGCGGAGAAAAGGGGAAAGATCTACTTGTTCAACAAAAATTAAACCCGGAAGAACATTTTGAAAAACCGGACGTAATCAGCGAAACGGAAGCCGTAGAGCCGGCAGCCCGATATATAACCGATGCCTTTAGGGAACAGACTGTTCAGCAGGTTACGCTGGTTTATACTCATTATATATCCGCCTTGAAACAAGAGGTGCACACACAAACATTACTCCCGGTAACCCTGCCGGAGAATGACCATAACTCATCCACGCCTCATACAACTATTGAACCCGACCGTTCGACTGTTCTTCAAGGATTGATTCCCCGTCTTGTGCGCCTTCAGATTTTTCAGGCGGCACTGGAATCCAATGCTTCAGAACACGCCGCCCGCATGCTGGCTATGCGCAACGCCAAAGACGCGGCTTCGGATATGATGAACGAACTCACTTTACAATATAACAAAGCTCGCCAGGGAGCTATTACGCAAGAAATAGCGGAAATCTCATCTGGCGCCGAAGCACTGAAATAGAAACTAGAAGTAGCGGCAAAGACAAAAGCAAGCTTTTACGACTTATGAATTTTACTGCTTTCTATTCTCTAATTTCTGTTTACTATTTACTAATTACTAATCTATGGATAAACACGGAACCATAACTCAAATAGCGGGACCGGTAGTGGATGTTACTTTCGAAAACGAAGTGCCACCCCTTTATACCGCTCTTAAGGTGCCACCGCAACAAAAAAACGGAAAGGAACTCGTACTGGAGGTAATGCGGCACACGGGAGACACCTCGGTTAAAACCATTGCTATGGGTTCCACCGAAGGATTGCAACGAGGAGTACAGGTGGAAAATACCGGCGCACCCATTTCCGTTCCCGTCGGAGAGGCCACGCTCGGCCGTATGTTTAATGTAACCGGCGATCCAATTGACGGCCATCCCGCCCCGAAAACCGACAATGTACGCGCTATTCATCAAAAAAGCCCGGAATTAACCGAGCAAGCTACCGGCACGGAATTGCTGGAAACCGGCATCAAGGTAATAGATTTGATTGCTCCGGTAATTAAGGGCGGTAAAGTCGGAATGTTTGGCGGGGCCGGTGTTGGCAAAACGGTTATTATTATGGAGCTTATTCGCAGTATCGCTTTTGAGCACGGTGGTTATTCCGTATTCGCCGGCGTGGGTGAACGCACCCGAGAAGGAAACGAATTATACAATGAAATGAAAGAAGCTGAAGTTCTGCCCAAAACCACTCTGGTATTTGGCCAAATGAACGAACCGCCCGGCTCCCGTTTGCGAGTGGGTCTTACCGGCTTAACTATGGCAGAAACCTTCCGGGATGAAGGCGGACAAGACGTCTTACTTTTTGTTGACAATATCTTTCGTTTTAGCCAGGCCGGTGCCGAGGTCTCAGCCCTACTCGGAAGAATGCCCTCAGCAGTAGGATACCAGCCCACCCTTGCCTCGGAGATGGGCAACCTGCAAGAACGTATTACCTCTACCAAAACGGGCTCCATTACTTCCTTTCAAGCAATTTACGTACCGGCGGATGACCTAACCGACCCGGCACCGGCCGCGGCTTTCGCGCACCTGGATTCCACGATTGTATTAACCCGTTCCTTGGCTGACCTGGGAATTTATCCGGCCGTAGACCCGCTGGAATCCACTTCAAACATCTTAGAACCGGCTGTAGTGGGACAGGAGCATTACGATGTAGCCCGTGGCGTAGAAAAAGTTTTACAACGCTACAAGGATTTGCAGGATATTATCGCTATTCTCGGCATGGAAGAACTTTCCGAGGAGGATAAAACCACGGTGCGGCGCGCCCGTAAAATACAGCGCTTTTTATCGCAACCTTTCTTCGTAGCCGAGGCCTTTACCGGTACTCCCGGTAAATACGTGTCGCGAGAAGAAACCGTGCGCGGATTTAAAGAAATTTTGGAAGGCAAGTACGACGACACACCGGAACAAGAGTTCTATATGAAAGGCGGCATCGATGAAGTCAATTCGTAGGGAAATCCCTCAAAGGAAATTTCCGAGCAAGTAAGCTCCCCTCCACACCTACCGTTCCATATACTTGCTCGGAAAAACTCCTTTGAGGGACAGTCCAAAGAAAATCAATGAAAAACCTCAGCCCAATGTCCTCCGCAGCGGATTATGAGCCGGCGTCGGCTTGGTGTCCAGCACCGGAAGGTGCAGGACCGACGCCATGCTCATCCTCGGAGTTTCCGCTGGAGAAACGAGAATGAGCGAGGAAGGACTTGGGCTGAGGTTGGTAACATATTGAATAAAGCTACAAAAACCAAAAGAATATGAAACTGAAAATTGTGGCGCCGGAAAAAAATATATACGAAGGCGAAGTAGATAAATTAACCGCAAAAACCGAGGCGGGAGAGGTTACTATTTTGCCCGGCCATATTCCTTTAATCGCACCGCTTGCCTCTGGGGTCTCCCAAATATGGGAAAAAGGGAATAACCCCTTTAAGGCGCAAATTGATAAAGGTTTTTTACATGTAGGCGAGACCGAGACCATCATTTTGGCTGACTCCGCTCGTATCGCTTCATAGTAAAACCACACTGGAAAACCGCCAAATTAAAACACCCCGCCGAATATCATAGGCGGGGTGTTTTTTCATTTAACTTCTTGCAACCTACTGAACAGGCGCACCGGTAGGATAGGCCTCAAACTCAGTGCGATTAACCGGAGCGGCGTCAGCAGAGGTAACTTGCAGGCGATCCATAGCACTCGCGGAAAGGGGTCGCTTTTGGCCGTCTTCGGTCAACAAGTATACATCCGAACCGTTCAAATGAATGTATTTCACGCGCTCGTAAGCATCAATTTCCTCCGTTGAAACCTCTAAAACATCGCTCATTTCATTGCCATACGAGAAGAAGGCCTCACGAGAGGGGAACTTCCGAATCTTCCAATCCTCGGTAACGTAATAAATATCTTCGCTATCAGTCGGAGACAGGAATTTTACTCGTTCCTTGCTGTCCACAAAGTCAAAAGAAACATCCTGAATCGTTTCAAAGTTATAACCGTACTTTTCTACGATTTCAGCGCTCGGGAGCCAGTGCTTTTTACCGTCCACAATTTCGTAAATCCGCGTATCCACCGGTCCGGTATAACCCGGAGGCGGCGGATCCTGCACCGCATAACACCTGTTGCATTTGCGGAAACCGGTATTATCGTTATCATCCTCATGCACTATAGTTAGCCGTTCAGTGGCAAAATCTTCGTTGTTATCATCATCCTCTACTATTAAGCGAGCTCGATAGTCCCCCGTATCGCGATACGTGTGAGGAATTCTGTCTACACTGCACGATTCAAGACGAAAATCGGCATCGTGGCCATCGTCAAAATCAAGCCGGGCATCCAGGAACCGATCATCGTCATCGCAAGCCCGAACCACAAACTGAACCTGCCTATCCTCCTCAAAATCAGAAGAAGAAGTAGCCCGGAAAATTTCAATATTGGGACGATCGCTTTCCTCCTCTCCAATTTCTACCCTTAACGTTTCTCTATCCGTGTTGCCATCCTCGTCTTCCACAGTTAACTCTAAATGGTAGGTGCCTTCTTCGTCAAAATTGTGCCAGACGGTTCTGGTCTCGCACTCGTCCAGAGTAAAGTCGAAATCTTCTCCATCATTAAAATCAATAGTGGAATCCAACGTATCGGAGTCCCCGTCACAGGCCTTCACGTCAAAGTACACTTTCTCATCAGGGTGCAGACCATCCTCGTCTCCCTGCACTTGGAAGGT
>CAYTAF010000021.1:7838-8922 GCA_964435865.1 uncultured Candidatus Saccharibacteria bacterium
ATATCAGCAATCGGCCGTTGGTTGTGTGGCTGTGAATCATCTTCGTCTTCCTCTTGCCCGGAATCCACATTTACGTTCACATTATTATTAATATCGTTATTGACATTTACCGTATTTCTATTATTAGCGTTGGCCGAAGAGTTGGAGCTGGAGTTGGAGCTGGCGCTAGAGCCACCGCCGCCGCTGGAAGGTGTTTCGTGGCGAATAACACGCTTTTCCCGGCGGGTTGTAGTTTGAGAGGGCTCGCTGGAATAAGTGCCATACTCAAAACTGCCATAGTCGGTAATCACCTCATCCTCGCCACTACTGTAGGTGCCGTATTCGTAACTGCCGCCAGAGCCGCCGGTGGAACCTCCGTAAGAGCCATAATCATAAGAGCCGGAGCCGCCGGTATCTCCACCACTGTAAGATCCATAATCATAGGAGCCGGAACCACCAGTGGAGCCGCCGCCATAGGAGCCGTAGTCATAAGAACCAGAGCCGCCGGTATCACCTCCACTGTAAGAACCGTGATCATAAGAAGAATCACCGCCAGTGGAACCGCCGCCGTAGCTTCCGTAATCATAAGAAGAGTCGCCGCCTGTGGAACCACCGGAATAATCACCGGAATCATAAGAACCACCGGAGCCACCCGTATTACTAGAGTATCCACCATAGTCATAAGAGCCGTTAGAGCCGGTACTGCCACCGCCGTGATTGCCGTAGTTATAATTTTGTGAACCACCGGTAGAGCCCCCGGAATAACCGCCGGAGTTATAAGAACTGCCCCCGGAGCTATAGGAGCCGCCGGTGGAGCCACCGGAGCTATATGAACCGCCACTGTAAGAACCACCGGTACCACCACCGGATCCAAAGCCGGCCTGGGTATTGACCGGGTAAAGCCCGGCAAACGTAACGCTGGATAAGGCAATAATAGCGGCTAAGCCGGCCACTATTACTTTACGGGATTGTGTAAAACGATTTTTCATAAATATATTATTAAGCTTGTAGCTGACTAGCTTATTAGCTAATTAGCTTTTGCTTTTAATGAATAAACCGCTGGAAAAATCTGTTTTCCAAGGGTTTACCCATTAAAAAGAGGGTG
>CAYTAF010000022.1:0-8750 GCA_964435865.1 uncultured Candidatus Saccharibacteria bacterium
TATTATGAGTTTCCTTTTTGGTTTTTTAGTGGGTGGTTTTTTAGTGTGGTATTTTACTCGCGACCGCGCGAAAAACACGACTACTTTGGATGACCAAAGCCAGCAAAAGGAGGAAAACACCATACCACAAACAGTAAAGCAAAAAGAGCGCAACAAGCAAAAAGTGCTGGATTTTGTTATTGATAACGGCAAAATCACCAATGACCAAGCGCAGGAAATTACCGGTGCCTCGGACGCTACTGCCACCAGATACTTGGATGAGTTGGAAAAAGAGGGAGAAATTTTACAAAAAGGGGAGAGTAAGGGTACTTACTACGTACTTGCTCCAAACCGGTAAAATACGGCTCACAAAACGGCTCACCCTCCTTAAATACGGCTCACCCGGGGTGAGCCGTATTTGCAAGGCATAATGACAAAAGCTAAAAAACAAAATGTATTATTCGTGTGTACAGCCGGGCGGCATCGAAGCCGCACTGCCGCGCATATGTTTAAAGATAATCCGCACTACGAGGCCAAAGCGGCCGGTGTGCACCCACTGGCCACGCCACGGGTGTCCCAAGCCCATATTGACTGGGCGGATAAAGTGTTTGTCTTCAACGAAAAAACCGAGGGCCAGGAAAGTTTCATAAAAAACCATTTTAAGTTAGGCAACACCTCTTTACACAACTTACAAATTCCGGACGCATACCTTTACGGCCACCCGGAGCTAAAACAAATTTTAAAATCAAAGCTGGAAGATTACTTTCTCCCGAAAACGGATGAATGACTATAACGAAGCAGTGTGTTATAATCAGTAACAGTGTTTGGGCGACTTAAAAAAGCACTACGCAGGGCCCAGAGAGCCAGTTGGTCTTCGGAGAGGGCTTTTGTTTTAGCCACCGCCGCGGCCGCAGTGGGGCTGGGCAACATTTGGCGCTTTCCGTATATAGCCGGAGAAAACGGGGGAGGAGCCTTTATTATCGCTTATATTATCGCGGTAGTTGTCCTTGGGGTGCCTTTAATGGTTTTAGAGACAACAGCAGGCAAGCGCTCCCTTGGCTCACCGGTGCGCACTTTTCGGAAAATGCGTAAAGGCGGCGCCTTGTTTGGCTGGATAGTTGTCGGGCTTACAGTACTTGTAATGAGCTACTATCTGGCCATTACCGGCTGGACTCTTGGATACGCGATAGATAGCTATACGGGTTCCATAAGTTCTTTTGAGAATTTTACAGACAGCTTTGCCTCGGTATGGTACTTTTTTATAGCTGCAGGTGTCGCGTTTTTATTTGTTTTGCGGGGCCTGAGAGCCATTGAATGGCTGGCCAAATTAATGATGCCCATACTTATTGGCATCATTTTATTTATGGCCGGCTACAGCCTAACTTTGAGCGGAGCAGGGGAGGCACTTTCTTTTCTTTTTAATCCGGATCTTAGCCGTCTGGCAAGCCCAACGCTTTGGTTGCTAGCGCTAGGGCAGGCATTTTACTCGCTGGCGGTGGGTCAGGGATACCTAATAACCTACGGGAGTTTTGTTCCGAAAAATACCAATCTGCCACGTGCCTCGAGCATTGTAGCGGGAGTAGAAACTTCGGTAGCCTTGCTAGCCGGTATTATCATTTTTCCCATTATTTTTACATTTGGCTTAAACCCGGGTGCTGGACCAGAGCTTGCCTTTGTTACCCTGCCCATTGCTTTTGCCGGCATCCCGATAGGCGGGATACTAGCCACGCTCTTTTTTACTCTTTTATTTTTCGCGGCTATTAGCTCGTGTATTGCGGGCATGGAGGTTATTAAAACAGCCGTCAAAGAAGAGCGAAAAACTACAAATGGCAAGGCCGCACTACTTGCGTTTGTCCCCGTTTTACCACTTGGGTTTTTATCAGCCATGAGCTTTACACCGGCGGGTTTTGAGGTGCTGGGACAGCCCTTCTTAAAAGTGTTAGACCTGTTCGCGGCTAACCAAATTATAGTAGCCTCGGGTATTATTGGAGGAGCGCTGATTAGCTGGAGTATACCATTTCAGGAATTAACAGACGGATTGGGTGCCAAAAGACGCTGGATCGCCGGTACTACAGTATCGGTGGTTAAAATACTGCCTGCTATTGCCGGCGCACTTTTGGCACTTAGTTGGTTTGTGCCATAAAGTTTCAAAATATTGAAATAAATACCAAATAATTATTACACTAGATTCAATTTATGGAACTTGAGATTTTTATAGCATTTATTGCCGGTATCGTGGTAGGGGTTGGCCTAGCCGCCGGCTGGCAATTTTTAAAAGGTAAATCAGCAGAGAGCGCTACTGAAGCCACCAAAGAAAAACTGGAGCAACCCCTCCATCAATTATCCAGTGACCTGGAAAAAGTAACCAATTTAGTGCGGGATCTGGAAAACAAGGGGCACAAAAAATTTGGAGAAGTGGCCACCCACTTAAAAACCACCAACCAGCGCATCCAGGAATTGCAACAAACCACCTCTTCGCTTTCCGAAGTGTTGGCCAGCCCGAAAAAACGAGGTGAGTGGGGCGAGCGTATGGCGGAAGACGTGCTGCGTACGGCCGGCTTTAAAGAGAGGGTAAACTACACAAAACAAGAAACCCAAAAAGGCGGCGGCCGACCGGATTACACTTTTTTACTGCCCAATGATTTAAAATTAAATATGGATGTAAAATTTCCTTTGGATAACTACACCCTATATATTCAATCAGAAGGGGAGCGGGACGCGGAGTATTACCGCAAAGAATTTTTAAAAGACGTTAAAGATAAAATTAAAGAGCTTACCAAGCGAGAATACATAAGCCCGGAAGAGGGCACAATAGACGCCGTGCTATTATTTGTTCCCAATGAACAAATTTATAATTTTATAGAAGAGCAGGACAGCTCTATTATGGAGCAAGCCTTGGCTAATAAAGTAATAGTGTGTTCGCCTATTACCCTTTTTGCTGTTTTGCGGGTAATTCGTCAGGCGGTGGACAACTTTAACTTAGAGCAAACCGCAGATGAAATTCTTACCTTATTGTCACGCTTTAAAAAACAGTGGGGCAGTTTTGTGGAAGTATTGGAAAAACTGGGAGCCAACCTGGATACGGTAAAAAATCAATACGAGGAGCTCACCACTACGCGCAAAAATCAACTGGAGAAACCTTTGCAAGAAATTGAAAATCTACGCTCCCAGCGCGAAATACCTAAAAAAGAGGACTCCTCCGAAAAATAACAATGTAAGAGCAGATACACTCTATGGGTTTTTGGCAAAATTTTTTACACAAAGTAACACCCTGGCAAAGCACCGAGGAGCACCCACTGGAGAAAATAAATCCGCGTAATTTAAAACATTTAACCCACTATCTGCACGACCTGATACACGGTAAGCTTTGGCGGAAAGTACTACTGGGACTTTTAGCCGGTGCAGCTGTGGGTTTTCTGTTTGGCCCGACCCTTGAGATAGTAAGCAGAGAAAACGCTGAGATCATAGGAAATTGGCTGGCTCTGCCCGGCCGGTTTTTTTTAACGATGATCCAAATGATCGTGATCCCGCTGGTATTTGCTTCGGTCATCCGCGGGCTGGCCGCTAGCAATAACCTGGAGCAACTTAAAAAGCTGGGATCGCGCCTTGTTATATACTTTCTTTTAACCAGCACCATAGCGGTCACCATCGGCATTGGCGTGGCCAGTGTTATCCAGCCTGGCAAATTTATTAATAACCCGCCCGCCTCCCAGCAAATAAGCGCCCAAGAAGTAAAACAGGAAAGCCCGAGTGGCGGTGATGAAGATGGACTCAGCTTAGCCACACTACCCGCATCCGTTATCTCTGTTTTGCCACAAAACCCCTTGCAAGAGGCTACCGAATCACAAATGTTGCAAGTAGTTCTTTTTTCCATTGTTATCGGGCTGGCGCTGGTCAACTTACAACCCAAGCAATCCAAGCCTCTTTTGGATTTATTGGGTTCGCTGCAGTCAGTTGCCATGGCGGTAGTAAAATGGACTATGTATCTAGCGCCAGTGGCAGTATTTGGACTGATAGCTCAAGCCACCATTCAAACGGGTATTGCTTCTTTAATTGGAGTAGGGGTGTATGTCCTAACAGTGATAGCAGGCTTGTTGGCAATGCTTTTGGTGTACTTAATAATTGCTTTTTTAGCGGCCGGTATCAGCCCCTGGACGTTTCTAAGCTCAGTAAAGGACGTACAACTGCTGGCCTTTTCTACCGGCAGCTCGGTGGCGGTGATGCCGCTTTCCATACAAACAGCCGAAGAAAAACTTAAAGTGAGGCCATCCATTTCTCAATTTATTATTCCGGTAGGGGCTACAGTGAATATGGACGCGACCGCTCTGTTTCAGGGAGCGGCAACTCTATTTATCTCTCAGATGTATGGATTAGAACTGGGCTTAGCGGTATTGGTGACAATTGTGGTAACCGCTATTGGGGCCTCAATTGGAACCCCGGCTACACCGGGCGTAGGTATTGTTATTTTATCGGGCGTTTTAAGTAGCGTTGGAGTGCCACTGGAAGGGCTGGCTCTAATTATTGGAGTAGACCGTATTTTGGAGATGATGCGCACCTCCGTGAACGTAACCGGAGACCTGACCGCCAGCGTGGTGATGAACAGATTAGTGCCCGCACACACATCCCCCGCCGAAGAAAAAGAGCAGCATGAACAGGTAGAAAAACAACGCCAAGAAGCAGAGGATGTTATAATCAACAATGAAGCGGCCGCCTAGGGCAACTTGCTTTTGAGGCCTTAAAATGGTATAAATAAGCACGATGGCAACCCAATCAGTCAAAATAACCGGACAAGACTTAACCCTGGAAGACCTGTGGCACGTTCTGGATAACCAAGACAGCCAGGTTTCCGTAACACCCGAGGCAATGGAAAACGTGCGCTCCTCTCGGAGCTTTTTAGAACAAGAAATGGAAAAACAAATTATTTACGGAGTGAACACCGGATTCGGCCCAATGGCCCAGCATATTATAAACACGAAAAAGGCGCGGGAGCTGCAAGCCAACTTAGTCCGCTCTCATGCTGTTGGCTTTGGCTCTCCATTGGAAAGCAAGGTGGTGCTCGCGGCAATGATTATCCGCCTGAATACTTTAGCAAACGGATATTCAGGGGTAAGCGAAGATCTCCTCACGAACCTGCAAAACCTTATCAACCACCGCATTATTCCGGTAGTGCCTAAACGCGGAGCAGTAGGTACCAGCGGAGATTTGGTGCGTCTTTCGCATATTGCCTTAGCTGTCATCGGAGAGGGGGAGGTGTTCTACAACGGCAAGCGTGTTAAAGCCAGCACGGCACTAAAGCAATCCGGGCTTAAACCTTATTCATTAAAAGAAAAAGAGGGGCTCTCACTTATAAACGGCACCTCCTTTATGACCGGAGTAGCGGCTGTACTGTGCGAGGAGACAGAAGACTTATACAACCTGGCCGTTCAAAACGGAGCATACGCTTTGGAGTTAATTTGCGCGCATGATGACAGCATTGCTCTTGAGTTGCATCGCGTAAGGAGCGAGCCCGGACAAAAGTATGTAGCTAAAACATTACGAAATATTTTAAAAAGCTCCCAGCTGTTAAGAAAACGACACCTTGAAAACAATGGCAATGAAGTAAACGGAGAGCAACAAGACGTGCACGAAATTGCCGATATTGTACAAGAAATTTACTCCTTTCGCTGCATCCCGCAGGTGCTGGGACCAATGTATGGCACATTGCAAGGCACTAAAAAAACTGTGGAGCGCGAGATGAACGCGGTAACAGACAACCCCGTCGTAGATTGGAAAAATAAACGCTTTTTGCATGGAGGAAACTTCCACGGAGATATCATCTCCAGCCGTGTAGACCAACTTAAAATGACACTGGTGAAGCTCACTATGCTTTCAGAGCGGCGCATCAACTTTTTCCTGCACTCTAAGGTCAACCAAATGTTTCCGCCTTTTTTGAATTTAGAACAACCAGGTCTCACGCTTGGATTGCAAGGTATGCAATTTGTTGCCACCTCCACCACCGCGCGCAACCAAAGCTTGGCGTATCCTCATTATGTCCACTCAATTCCGACAAATGCTGACAACCAGGATGTCGTTAGCATAGGAACAGACAGTGCGCTTATGGCCCGCGAGGTAGTGCAAAACGCTTTTACTGTGCTGGCCATTGAACTGGTTACCCTGGCCCAAGCTACGGATTACGGTGAATACTCACAAAAAATTTCTTCCAACTCTAAAAAATTATACGACAATTTACGTACCATTTTCCCGAAAATCCAAAAAGATCGCGTGCTTGTTAATGAGATAGAAAAATTGCAAAAACACGTAAGACAATTTTCCTCAAACGACCCGTAGCTTATCTTTAAGCGCTTTTTATGAGCGTACAAGAGCCCACAATCTACACCAAAAAAGCAGAGGGGCCTGATGACGCGCAAGAATTGGATTTTTTAGAACAATCACTGGAGGAGCTTTTTTGGATTGAAAATCCGCATCTAGCAAACGAAAAAGACAAACATCAAAATACATTAGAAGAATTTAAGCGTCAGCATGAAAACAATGGCGTCTGGGTATATTATCCCTGGCGCCATTTTTTTATTCGAATACCTAATGAGGAACTCTATACAAAAATACGCACTAATCGAAATCGCGACATTGTCACACCAAAAGAACAAAATCAATTCCGAAACACCACGGTTGGCATTGCCGGACTTTCGGTAGGATCCTCCATAGCCCACGCTCTAACAAGAACCGGAGGCCCAAAAATTATAAAATTATCCGACCCTGATATAATAGAGACCTCTAATTTAAACCGTATTCACGCAGACATCACCGACTTGGGACAAAACAAAACCGAAACCGCCGCCAAAAAAATATGGGAAATTGACCCGTTTGCGAAACTACACCTGTGGCGAGAAGGCATTACAGAAAAAACCCTTGAGGAATTCATCGCCGGCAAGCCCTCTTTGGATGTTTTTGTTGATCAAATGGATGATCTAGCAATGAAATTCCGGGCACGGGAAATTTGCAAAAAATACAAAATTCCGGTAGTTATGGCAACGGACGTGGGTGAGGGCGTAGTATTAGATATCGAGCGCTACGATCAAAATCCGGAATACCGGCCGTTCCACGATTTATTAGAGGTAAAATCCGCCCAGGAGCTTAAGGAACTACCGACAGATGAATGGGTGCGTCTTTCCGGAAAAATTATTGGACAGAAAAATATTGAAACACGCCTGGAGGAATCTTTGCCCAAAATAGGAAAAACTTTAGTACGGGTGCCGCAATTGGGAAGCTCGGCTATGCTGGCCGGAGCGGTAGCGGCGTATACGATACGCCAAATTGCCGTAGGCGGCATTCTAGAATCAGGCAAACACGGCCTTTCCATTAAAAACTTACTATCATGAGTAACACTATTGGCCTGGAAAAAGCAATTCAGGTATTTGAAAAAGCCAAAAATCAAGTGCCTGCCTATCAAGAAATTCTTAAAGAACACAATTTGGAATCTTTTTCGTGCGACACAGAAGCTGACTTTAAGCACCTGCCTATAATTGATAAAAAAAGCTACGTTAAGCGGTTTGATTTTGCTAGACGCCTGAAAACCGAGGAGATGCCGCCGATAGCTTCCGCCAGTTCCGGATCCTCCGGCGTGCCTACCTTTTGGTTCCGAGATGAAAATTTTGAGAGGGCAGGCGGCGAATTGCACAGCCAAATCTTTCAAGACTCACTGGATCTTGACCCGAAAAAATCAACCCTTGTTGTAGTAAGCTTTTCTATGGGGATGTGGGTAGCCGGAGGCTACACCCTAAGCTCGTGCCGCCATATGGCAAAAAACGGCTGGAACCTTACCACTATTACCCCGGGTATTGAAGAAAGTGACATTTTATATATTTTCCAAAAATTAGCCCCACTCTACGATCAGGTAGTTTTAGCCGGCTACCCACCATTTGTTATTAATATTGTACACAAACTTCGAGATAATCATATTTCGATACCTAAAACCTTCAAATTTATAACCGCGGGAGATAAATTCTCCGAGGAGTGGCGCAAAGATCTCACACATTTGAGTGAGTCCGCCGACATTACCCGCACCGTCTCCAATATCTACGGATCGGCTGACGCAGGAGTGTTAGGATTTGAAACGCCCATCAGCACCAAGATACGACAAAAAACAACCGAGAATGAAACTCTATTCGATAAAATTTTCGGAGAAACATTTGGGACTCCTGCCTTAGTACAATATAATCCAAACTACATTTACTTTGAGGAGCACGAAAATGAATTGACACTCACCGCTGACAATATCGCGCCACTGGTGCGTTATAATATTCACGATCGCGGCAATGTTTTCAGCGCCAACGAAATGAAAGAACTTCTGAAAAGCCAAAAACTAGAACCAAAAAATTACTTCTCAACATCCGCCTTTAATGATATGCCTTTTGTAGCTATCAAGGGCAGGACAGATGTGGCAGTTTCCTTTTTTGCCTTTAATATACCGGCCGAGCACTTGCAGGCAGGGCTGAGCGACGAGCGGATCTCCGACGTATTAACTGGTAACTTCTTAGCCTACAGCCGCGATGAGCAACAAGGGCGCTATCATAAGTTATACATAGAACTGGAACTAAAGCCCGACGTGACACCAAGCGAAGAAATAAAAAATAAAGCGCAAGAGGCCATCACTAGCCATTTGCGTCGCTTACATACAGAATACCGCAAAACCTACTCATCGATCGGCAAGCAAGCACTGCCCAACATAATTTTACGCGAAAACGGCCACAAAAACTTTAAGAAGGGAGAGGCCA
>CAYTAF010000023.1:0-8161 GCA_964435865.1 uncultured Candidatus Saccharibacteria bacterium
GTAGCTATTAGCGGCAGGGTTTTCCGGGCGAGTTCTTTGTCTTCAAAAATAGAACTCAGGAAACCCCACAGCCACTCCACCGTTGCCTCTACTATATTTTGCAAGCCGCTCGGAACACTGGACAGGTTTTTGCGAACTATCACGGCAAAGCCGATCAGCAAGCCCATCACCAGCCAGCTCATAAGCAGGGTGTTTGTTACCGGAAAACTGCCAATGTGAAAAATAGCTTCCGGAGCTAGTGAAAATTCCATAACGTAAACCTGGCCTATCTAAAACAATTAAAAAACCCAGCCGGGGAGTGAACTGTAGCATACTGTTATAGGTTGTTGCGATCGTGTCCTTTTGGCTGGGAATTTTATTGTAAGCGGTAGCGGTCCTTCAGTCAAATTATTAACATACTGGGGATAGATGCGTTGATTAGAGAGTGTATGTTTTTGGGCGAAATGTCGGGCTTAGTCAAACTATAAAAAATAAAAAAACACAAGAGATAGCATTTAGGCGTGATACCCGCCCCTTTTTTCATTGTGGATAACTTTGTTTGTTTATTTTTTGTGCGCCTGTAGAATAAAATAAACAGAAAGTGCGTACACTCACTTTTAATTTATTCTAGTTAACTGTGTTTGTGCCGGCAGGGGTTACAAGCTGGCAAAGTATTGAAGCGCAATTTTGTCGCTATGTTTATAAAACGTGCGGCTGCCGCTCCAGCGCCCCTTGCCGCAGTTTGGGGCGCTTTTTTAACAGCTGTATCCGCAACTTATGCACATCTTTTTCCACAATGAAAATGAAAAAAAATACCCGGTCCCTCTAAACAGGGGCACAAAAGGTCGAACCGGCAAGCAAGGAGAGACACCTTGCCTTCATAACAACTAACCTATAAAAAGAAACCATTATGGGTAATTTAGCACAAAAAACTTTAATCGTGTTCCTTACACTGGTTGTCTCTGTAGCCACCGGGCCTGGCCTGGCCCTGGCTAATGGTGGCGGTACGGATAGTGAAACTGTTAACACTGACCTGCAACGTGGTGATGGAGGCGGCAACAACCCGGTGGTAAAGGCCAAATGGGAGATGCTCCCTTGGGACAGCGACGGGGGATTTGCCAACTCTCGGTTTAGTTCCGACATAGCTGACCACAAACCAGACACCACGGGCGCCCAATTTTTGCCAACTGGCCAATGGGGTGACAGAACTGTAGACGGCGACCAAGGAGAAAGAGATTACGAGGTCTGTGGTATAGTGGAAGACCCGGACGGCCTTTCTGACATTGACCGGGTCTTTACTGACGTCTATTATCCGGACGATGTGGCCTACCACCCGGCACCTGGCACTGATAAGACGCTAGGTGGTGAAGAGGCTGGTGCCACAAAACCCTCTAAGGATACTACCAACACTGTCCTAGGAGAGAGTCGGGATGTAAGTGGTGACGGATCTTCAGAAGGGTATGACTATGGCGAGAATGCTTGCGGAGTACAGGTAGGAGATGAAAATGAGTTGGACCGGCTGGGTAAACAAGAGGGAAGAGAGCTTTTCTGTGACGTGATTCGTAACCACAATGAAAATCTGCCCTCTATCTATGAGGGGCATGACTGGGGCAGCATTTGTGGTGACACCGGTCAGTTAGCCAAAGAAGAGGCGGCTGTTTACTGTGCGGATAAGTCCCTGGAATGGGAAGATCCGGCCGGCCAGTATCGTGTAGAAGTGTTAGCCCAAGACAAAGCCGGCCAGGTCAGCTGGACTGAAAGCAATCGGGATAGTGCTCACTTGAGCAACGATAACTCGGCAAACGATCCCATCAACGGGCCCGATGAGTGGGACTCAGGCGAAATTAACTTTAATTTCTTTGATTACCTGCCGCTAACTGCTTTTGAGACGGACTTTAGCTCTGTAGATTATGGTAGCGTGAAGCTCAACACCCACAAGCGGATCTCCGGGGATAAGACCTTTGACACCGGCGATGGCCTGCCCACGGTTCGCAACACCGGTAACACCCGGTTGTATATGGGAGTAGAGCAGGACGATATGGGTCTTGGTACCACTGACGGCCAATGGAACGTTCAGTATGATGCCCGAGTGGGCAGCAATGAAAATCACTGGCGTTATTATCAGCCGGATGAGCACCAGTGGCTGGAGGACATCGTAGATCTGTCGGAAGAAGAGGAGATGGACTTCTCTGTTGAGATCTACAAGTTCCCGGATACAGACGCGAACTGGGGCGGCGAGATGACTTTGGACGCAAAACCAGCACCTTTCCGGCAGTGTACTGAGAACACTACCAATATTTAAGACGGACTGCTACTCTTTCGCCCGCCTTTGAGCGGGCGGAGAGGTCTGCCTCCTGTTCTGAGGAGGCAGACCTCTCTAAAAGTAAAATTGTCATTCTAAAATTAGAGTAAAGTTCAATAGCTAACCCTTAAAATCAGGTTTATAATTATGAGACCCACCAAAGTTTTAGCCGGTTTATTGGTTTTAGGAGGGATCTTGGCGTTACCCCTTGGAGCGAGCGCGGTTGGTATTGTTTCTCAACCCATAGAGGTGGATGAGGTAAGGCGCGGCCAAGTTTTTGAGGAAAAAATTACCTTATTTAATTCTTCTAGTAGCGAAGCCCGGTTTGAGTTAACCGACGAAGGCGATATTAAGGACTGGGCCACCTTTTTTGAAACCCAAGACAGCGAAAGAGACAACCCGGTAGGGGCGGTAACGGTGCCGCCCAGCTCTTATTATTCAGTAGTAGCCAAATTTAAAGTACCCGAGGGCACTCCCAACGGCACCCATGAAGGTCGGGTGGTGGCGCTCAGTGTCCCGGAAGATCAAGAGAATGAAGAAGGGGTCGGTGCCGGCGTACGGGAACGGGTAGGTCAGTCGGTAGCTATTACTGTTACTGATACAGAAAAGGTGGACCTGAATATGCGGGTCACTCCGGAAAGCTTTGATGTTACAAGTAATGGAGTGCTGAAAGTGGAGGTAAAGTATGAAAACAACGGCAACGTTACCCTTAGTCCGGATTTAGAATTCAGCGTTCATAAAAGCGGGGAAGAAGTTCATCGCTCTATTCTGCCTTATCCCTCTGACCTGGACCCCGTCCCTACCTTAGGCAAAACCACTTTACCGGAGAAAATAACCTGGTCCGCCGCGGATCAGCCCAGTGGAGAGTATAAAGCGCGTTTGGTAGCTCTGAACGATGATGTCAGCTTAGACAAGGAAGAATTCCGTTTTACGGTGGGTTTGACTTCTTCCAATAGCTTATCCGCCTTTTTGGGAAGTTTGGGCGGAGGCAACCCGCTTTCCGGTGGTTTGTTGGTTTTAGGGACCGCCTTGCTTCTGGTAGCTGTGGTGGCTGTGTGGGGAAAGCGTTTTGGTGTTTTTAAAAGAGCTTCTTAATTTATTTGTTTCAATTTATGTTTTATTTTTTTCAGAATGAAAAAAAGCTTTTTTCTTTCGTTGCCGTAGGAATTTTAAGTGTAGGGCTAATAGGGGTTGGTGCCTTTTTCTTGTTGACTGGCACTGGTCCAGTCCAGGCGGAAACTGACCAGATGTGCCAGGTGCCGGCTGATGTAGTGTTGGTTATGGACCGCTCCGGTTCAATGGACGATGGCGGCTCCCCCAGCAAATGTGAATGGAAGGAGCTGGAAGAGGTGGGTGATTCCAACCAGTGCGTGAATAAAAGCGAAGAGGGTCTAACTGAAAGCGAATGTTTGTCCAAGCCGAGCTGTTTAAGCAATGATCCTCAGTTTACTCCCGCCCAAAACAATAAGCTGGAGGATGCCCAGGAAGCGGCTAATTCTTTTTTGGATAACTTTGGAGCAACAGATCAGTCCTCTTTGGTATCTTTTTCTGACAGCGCCGATCTTGAAAAACAGCTTTCTGACGATCACTCTTCTACAAAAAGTAAGTTGGGTAAATTAAGCGCTAAAGGCGCCACCAATATTGGCGGCGCCATTGAAAAGGCCTCCGGCGAGCTTGCCTCGCCTCGCGCTAACCCACAAGCCAACCAGGCCTTGGTTCTTTTAACTGACGGGAAGGCCAACAAGCCAACTGGTCCTGGCCATGGGGAGCATCCGGATGATGTTCAATTTGCTAAAGATAAAGCACAAGAAGCCGCTGACAAGGGCTTTAAAATCTTTACTATTGGCTTGGGTAAAGACGGAGAGGATATTAACACGGATATGCTCCAAGATATTGCCGAGATTGGCAGTGGTGAGTTCCACCATGCCCAAAACGGTGATGAGTTAGAGAGTATTTACCAGAATATTTCGCAAGAGGTTTGTGAGTTTGGCTCCATTGCCGGCTGTAAATATAAGGACTTAAATAATAACGGAAGCATTGACAACAGCGAGCCCACCATTGCTGATTGGACCGTTAAACTTTCTACCCCCGGCAGTACCACCCTATCCCAGACCACTGATCAGGATGGCTGTTATCTTTTTTCGGGCTTAGAGGCGGGTGACTATACGGTAAAGGAGGGGGCTAATTCGGATATGACTCCGTTTACTCAAACTGTGCCGGGAACTACTTCTCCTAACTATCACATATCAATCCCGCAAAGCACTAACGAAAGCGAACTTACTTTTACCGGCAAGGATTTTGCTAATTATTTCCCTGTCTGTGGTAACGGTATAATAGATGAGAGTCAAGGCGAACAGTGCGATGATGGCAATACTGAAAACGGAGATGGCTGTTCTTCCCAGTGCCTTATAGAAGAAGAGGATCCCCCTCAGGAACCTGTCTCCGGCACCACCACTCCTTCCAGTGCGGGTGATGTGGTTATAAATGAAATTATGCAGAACCCGGACGCGGTTTCTGACTTTCAAGGGGAGTGGTTTGAGATATACAACCCCACTCAAAACCTAATGGAGTTGCAGGGATGCACTGTTTCTGATAACGGCGGGGACAGTTTTGACATTGATGAGTCCTTGGTAATTTCTCCTGATGGCTTTGGAGTATTAGCAAAAAATGATGATTCATCTAAAAACGGAGGTTTAGTTCCGGACTTTGTTTTTCAGAAAATGATTTTAAGCAACTCCGGAGACGAGATTGTCTTAACCTGTGACAGCACGGAAATTGACAGAGTAGAATACGACACTACCAGCGGGGGTGAGTTTCCCGAAGATCCAGAAGGCGCCTCCATGGCCTTCGCCCCTTCTTTGCTAAATAGTTCTAGCCCGGAAGTTTTAAATGATGATGGAGCTAATTGGTGTGAGTCCAGCTCTTCTTTTGGAGATGGTGATTTAGGCACCCCTGGTACGCAAAATGATGCTTGTGCAGGCATCTCTCAGCCCGCAGTAGAGTTTGCCGGTTGTAAGTTTGAGGATGCTAACAATAACGGAGTTGTAGACAGCAGTGAGCCCGCTTTAGGCAATTGGCAAATTTCTCTGGAGCAGCAAAGTGGTTCCAACTGGAGCCCGGTAGCCAGCACTACGACTGCCTCCTCCAGCGGCGGCTCTCCCGCCTTGGGGTGTTACCGGTTTAGCGGCTTAGAGGCCGGCACGTATCGTTTAAGCGAAACTCTGCAATCCGATTGGAATCAAACTTTTCCGAACACCAGCTCCACCTCTTATAACTCTACTTCTTCGCCCATCAGTTTAAGCAGTAATGCCAGCTCCACCTCTTATATTATTGAGGCCGAGGCCGGAGACAGTTTTAAAGATTTAAACTTTGCTAATTTCCAAACTAGCAGCGAGGAGCCGAGCCCGTCTGATTTTACTGACGAGAGCTCTTGCGAAGAAGCCGGCTTTTCCTGGTGGAACGGAACTTGTCACGCCGATGATCCATCTGATGCCTCTGATTTAGATAACCAGTCCGATTGCGAGGCCTTTAGCTTCTTCTGGTATAACAATACTTGTAATAGTTCTCCTCAACAAAATGGCGGCGGAGGTGGCGACGAACCCACCCCCTCCCCGATGGAGTCCGGTGATTTAGTGATAAATGAGGTAATGCAAAATCCTGACAGTGTTAGCGATGCCAAAGGGGAATGGTTTGAGATTTTTAATCCCACCGAGGAGGATCTAAATATTCAGGGCTGTGTTGTCTCGGACAATAGCGGAGACAGTCACCAGATTTCCTCTTCGGTGACTGTGCCGGGCCGGGATTATGCTGTTCTCGGGGTCAACGACAATTCGGACGAAAACGGCGGGGTGAATTTGGATTATGTGTATGACAGCTTTCTTTTAAGCAACTCCGGAGATGAGATTGTCTTAACCTGTGACAGCACGGAAATTGACAGAGTGGAATACGATGGCGGCCCTGACTTTCCGGACCCGACCGGCGC
The DNA here is from genome assembly GCA_964435865.1 of uncultured Candidatus Saccharibacteria bacterium. Taxonomy (GTDB): domain Bacteria; phylum Patescibacteriota; class Minisyncoccia; order 2-01-FULL-47-10; family CAYTAF01; genus CAYTAF01. Next base: position 6,264 of record CAYTAF010000023.1, read on the forward strand.
GTCTATGATTTTGCGGGCGCCTCATTTGGGTAACAATAATGGAGACAACTGGTGCACCTCCTCTTCTCGAATCCAAAGCCAAAGCGATCTGGATTTTGCTACTCCGGGTGCATTAAATGACCCCTGCGATGACGAGGTACAGCTTTTGGGTTGCAAGTTCCACGATGCTGACAGTAGCGGCAGTATCGAAGAAAGCGAGAGCGCCTTGAGCGGCTGGGGTATAAGTTTAGAAAAAGATACAGAAAAGGGCTGGGAGACGGTTGGCACCACTACCACCACCTCCGCTAATGCCAATAAGGGCTGCTACACCTTTGATGGGTTCAGTTTAGACAAGTATCGCTTAAGCGAAACTCTGCAATCCGACTGGAACCAAACTTTCCCAAATACCAGCTCCAGCCCTTATAATTCCACCTCTTCGCCAATTTCCCTGCAAAGTAACTCTACCTCCACTTCTTACATTATAAACGCGAGCTCCTCGCAAACTTTCAGTGAATTGGATTTTGCCAATTCTGAAGAACCAGCCGGTCCGTCTGATTTTACTGACGAGAGCTCTTGCGAAGAAGCCGGCTTTTCCTGGTGGAACGATACCTGCCACGAAAATGACCCGGAAACAGCGGGAGATCTAGATAATCAAACTGATTGTGAGGCCTTTAGTTTCTATTGGTACGATGAGGCCTGCCATACAGAGCCGCAAAGCAGTGGTAGTAATGGTAATGGAAGCGATGATCAGCAAACAAGCTCCGGCGGAGGTGGCGGCGGAGGTGGTGGCAGCAGCAGTAGCTTTTTTGACGAAGACGAGGATGAAGATGAGTCGTCCGGTAGCACCGGAGAGCCGCTTGTTATAAGTAATGTTGAGATTGCCAGTACTCAGTCCGATATGGCGCTGGTCACCTGGGAGACCAACAAACCTGCCACCAGTCGCGTTATTTACGGAAGTAGCAATGAATCACATATCTATGACTCAGCGGATACTATCGCCGAATTGCCGCTTTACGGATATGCTCATACTACTCAAGAATTCCACACCCCGCCGGCGGATAACGGAGAAACCTTGCACGTGGTTGCTATCTCGGATTTACAGCCCGAAACAGAATACTTCTTCCGCGTAATTTCGCGTGCTTCTCCTGATACAGTGAGTGAGGAATACTCCTTCCAAACTTCAACCCCGCAAGAGCCGGAGGAAGAGACAGGCGAAGGGGCAGAGGCAGGAGGCACCGGTGGTCCTTCTGCGCCGGCAAGCGGTACTGGGTCGGATGATTCGGGCACAAGCATTGACAGTGTGGAAGATGAGGACGAAGGAACCGGTGAAGATCAGGAGCAAGATGGCGCTGCAGAAGAGGGTGGTGATGAGGAAGTGAAGGAGGACACACAAGGCGCAACTACCACCTCGCCTACCCAGGCAGAGCCGGCCGGGAGCGGATTCATGCAGGCCTCGTTAATTGGATTGTTTTCCGGGGATTTATGGTTAATTATTGGACTCTTGATCTTGTTGCTTTTCCTTGGCTTACTTGCTCCTCGGCGCAGAAGTGAAGAAGATAATGGCGGCGGTTAGATAAAAAAAGAAAAAAGCACGGACTTAGGTTGCAATGATAAGCGCGCCAGATATTCATCTGGCGCGTGATCTTTCTTTCTGTTATTTTATCTTTTTTGCTATTAGAGTGAAATTATTATTGACAATTTTTGCTTTGAATGTTAAAAAGCTAAACATAAACCAAAATTACGTTATGGTTATGCAAATATCTGGGTTTGTGCGGGCGCAATATATAGAAAAAGCAGCTGGAGGGGGTTTTTTGGTTTGTATGCGGAACCATTCCGCGATAAAAAATTTATATCAGTAAAAATTACCATCGCTTTTTGGCGGTGGTTTTTTATTATTAAATTTATGCTGGCGTGCCCTG
>CAYTAF010000024.1:0-8055 GCA_964435865.1 uncultured Candidatus Saccharibacteria bacterium
ACCGAACCCAAGCTTACGGAAGAGGCAAAATCACTCTGCCGATAAGCCGCAATTTGCTCAGCTAAAGCCCGCAGATTACGAGCCTCCCCGTCCAACTCTAAATTAAAATCAGCAAAAGAAAATCTCAAATTACTATAAGATACCTCGGGATGAGTCGCCTCCTCTATAGAAAGCAGGAGAGGAGAAAAAGTCTGTTGCTCTTCAAGCCTTGTCTTTAAAGATCTGACCTGTTTTCCAAAATCAAGCACCACGTTTTCCCGCGTAGTATTACGCTTTTCTCGCAAATCTTCCACCGATGCCTCCACATCTGCTGTAGTTTGCTGGATTGCCCTGGACCAGAACAATAAACCAGCCCACGCCAACAGTACAATTAGCAAGAAAACAACAGCATAAATCAACCCAGGGCTTAGATTGCGGAAAAAACTTGCCACTCCACCGGAATCTGACTTATCGGAAAACCCGAATTGTTTTTTATTATTAGGAGACATAATTTAGAATTCAAAAATCAAAATGCAAAAACATAAAGTAAAATTCAAAAAGGATTAAAGTTGCTTGCGCGACTTTACAGCTTGCAGCTAATTCTTTTTACATTTTGGATTATCATTTTGATTTTTGACTTTTAATTTTTGGATTAAACTATCGCATGGCAGCTCCGGTTGCGACCGCAAAAGTGGGAGACAAATCTTTTAGAGCAGGATCCAGCACGGAAGGATGTTGTACGCGGGACCACGGCTGCCCGTTATCAATCGGTATCCGCATTTTTTCCTGCATATATCCGGGCAAACCTTTCAGACGGGAAGAGCCTCCGGTGATAACTACTTTTGCGGGCTTTCTGCTAAATTCTTGAAAGGCGGCACTTGCTATACGATCTACTTCGTTCACTATTTCGTCCAGAACCGGCTCCATCATTTGCACCACTTGCTTTTCTCCGCCTTGGGCCAACAACCCTTGACTTTTCTTTAATTCTTCGGAACGAGAAGTACTCACCTCCAGCCCTTGAGATATAGCCTCTGTTAGGGTGTGACCAGAAGCACTGATATTACGATTGATGCGAGTAAACCCTTTGTAAACTAAAGCTATTGCCGTATTGTGCCCCCCGACATCCACAAGCACCCACATATCTTCTCCCGGATCAAGAGCGCGAATCTGGGCAAAGGTTTCTATCTCCAGCGACTCAAGTTTAATATCGACTTGCCGGGCGATATCTTGGTAGCGTTGCAAAATATTTTTCGGAACCGCGGCCAACAAAACCTTCATACTATCATCATCCTTTTGCAAGACCTTCCAGTCCAGCTCTACCTCGGAAACAGGTACCGGAATATAACTTTCCGCCTGATACTTCAAGGCTGACCCCACCTCCTCTTCCTTCATAGCGGGTATATCAACTTCTGTTATAAAACTTGAAAAAACCGGCAAAGTCATCACCGCTCTTTTAGTTGCCGGCTCTCCCATAGCCTCTAACAGTTTTCCAAGTAAAGTTACAACCCGCTTATCATCCAAACTGACTTGGTGAGAGAGGTCGCCATCTTCCTTTTTGGCAAGTACCTGGGATGCCACACGTCCGTAATTATCCAAGGAAAACTTGTCCTCGCCCTCCCGGGTCAACATTACCGCTCGAATAAAACTCGTTCCTATATCTATCCCTAATTTTGCTTGCTCACCAGCATGAGATCCGAATGGCCAAACCATATAGTATTAGTATATCACGAACAGTCATCCTGCCCAACGCAAGTTATCCACAACGTACCACGTAGGGTACGTTGCAGGCACCCTCACACCTAGTCAGGATTGCTGAGGTGCCCCTGCTTAATTCGTTGCAACGAATTAAGCGTATCCTGGCTAGGCGTGAGGGCGCAGCCGCACCATCTTGTTCAATTTGCTTACGAGGTTCACCCAGTTTCTAAATAAATCTCAAGTTTCAAATGTTTATAAATTAAAATTTAAATAACTGGAGCTTTTTTGTAAATTAGAAATTGAAGCTTGTTTAATAAAAATACACTCCAATCGTCTGCGCGAATGGAGTGTAAGTATTTCAGTAACAACAGCTACATCCAAAGGCTACTCGATCTTGCTGGTAAGGCCGTTGCCGGTATGGGAAAACTTGATCGTGCCGCCGCTTTTTAACTCTTTGCGGATAATCCGCTGAGCTAAAACATTTTCTAACTCCTCCTGAATCACCCGACGTACCGGGCGGGCCCCGTGTTTTGGATCAAACGCTTGCTCCGCCAGATAAGCTGGTACCTTAGGTGTCCACGTTATATAAATATTCCGTTCATACTCCAAGCGTTGCTTAAGATCCGCCAGGTGACTTTTCACGATTTCAGTAACACTCTCCAAGGAGAGCGGATTAAAAACAATTACACTATCCAACCGATTTAATAATTCCGGCTTCATTTTAGCCTGTAACGATTTGACTGCTTGCTGCTTAATCCGAGCGTAGTCTTCTTCCATTTTTTCCCGCTCCGACCCTCCTCCGGCAAAGCCGATTTCAGCGCGCTTTGTAAAATCACTGGTACCAATGTTTGAAGTTAAGATGACAATGGTATTCCTAAAATCCACCTCGTTACCCATTGTGTCAGTTAAAATCCCGTCTTCCAAAATTTGCAATAAAATATTATATACCCGGGGATGGGCTTTTTCTATTTCATCAAATAAAACCACGCTGTATGGATTACGCCGCACTTTTTCCGTTAACTCTCCCCCTTGCCCATATCCTACGTATCCGGCAGGAGCCCCTATCAAACGAGAAATGGTGTGTGGCTCCATAAATTCACTCATATCCAGCTTGATGAGAGCATCAGAACCGAAAACTTCGTGCGCCAACACCTTACACGTTTCCGTTTTGCCCACTCCGGTTGGACCCAAGAAAATAAAACTTCCCAAGGGGCGGTCAGCCGGCGCTAATCCGGCCCGAGAACGACGAATTGTCGTGGCAAGCTGAGAGATAGCCTCGCCTTGGCCTACAATATGCTTTGATAATACTCCCTCCAAATCATCCAGTTTTTTGCGCTCCGAAACCGTTAGGTGAGAAATAGGCACCCCGGTCATTTTAGCAATCACCTCTTTGATATCGCGGCGCGCTACTGTGGCTTGCTGTGTGGCCTCTTCTTCATTTATTTGCTCCTGAGCGGCGTGTTTTTGTTTTTCCAGGCGCTGTTGATCTTTTTTAATTTGAAAAGCTCGATCATAAGCTCCCTTCTCTATCTCCGTTGTTTTGGCTTGTTCAAGCTGCTGGTATTGTGCCTCCAACTCTTGCAATTTTTTTCGTTTTTCTGAAACACCTATTTTACCCTTCGCGCGCACTGCCGCCTCGTCAATGATATCCAATGCCTTGTCCGGAAGGCGCCGATTAGTAATATATCGTTGGGACAACTCTACAGCCGCCTTAATAGCCGGCCGCGTAATTTTTAAATTATGATACTCCTCGTAATGTTTTTTTAGCCCCTTTAAAACCTCTGCCGACGCGGAAAGATTCGGCTCCTTAACTCGCACCGGCTGAAAGCGACGAGCCAATGCCTTATCCGTTTCAATATGCTGCCGATATTCATCAAGTGTGGTAGCCCCTATCACCTGAATCTCGCCTTTTGCCAGGGCAGGCTTCAGGATGCCGGCCGCATCCAGTGAGCCACTGGCCGACCCGGCTCCAGCTATCTGGTGCAATTCGTCAATAAACAGTATGACGTTTTCTTTTTTAGCCTCTTTTAAAATAGCTTCCAAGCGAGCTTCAAACTCCCCACGGAATACCGTCCCGGAAACCAACTGGGAAAGACGTAGATCATACACTTTTCTGTCCAGCAACTCTTTAGGTACCTCCTCGTCAGCAATACGCTGCGCAAGGCCTTGGATAATAGCGGTCTTACCTACGCCTGCCTCCCCCACCAGAGCAGGGTTAGATTTGGTACGTCGCCCCAGAATCTGAATAACACGCTCCAGCTCTTCCTCTCGCCCAACCAATGGATCAAGGCGGCTATTTTTCGCCTCGTCAGTTAAATCTACCCCAAACTGATCCCAGATCTTATTCTTGGCTTGCCTTTGGTTATCCTGATTCTGGCGAGGCTTAAATTGTGCGGCGGAATGATCACGCATAGTTTCAATGTCTTCCTCGGGTGGCAAATACTGATCGTCCTCGTAATTTTCTAATTCATTAGAGATTTCTTCAAGAGGTAAAGAAGAGGTGTCAAGATCGTCCAAATTCGGGAACCGGGAATTGGCAGAAAGCACACTATGCAGAGCGCGTTCCAGGCGAGGAACAGGGGCGGCAAACTCACTAAAGAAACGTCTAATAGTTGCCTCTTCCCGTCCCACTTTTAAAACACCGTAAAGTAGATGCTGAGTACCGATTAGCCGATGGTTATACCGAGCGGCCACGCTAACAGCTTGTCGCACCACCTCCCGAAAATTGTGGTATGGCTCAGCTTCCGCGCTATCCTGAACAGCCTTAATATCCTCTTCTTTCAGCCCCTGCGCTTTCAGGAAGTTTGAGCCAACACTACCGCGCGCATAAAAAATTTCCTGCAAGCACACCTTTAAAGAAGGGGCGGTACGGGCCTCAATAGCGGATACCACCTGTAAACCTCTTTCTGTTAATCTATTTTGTAGTGATGAAGGTAAATTCATTTCAATAACAGGTTAACAAAATTACGGGCTCTGTCAACTTAAGCTTTCGCCGCAACTAGCCCCCAAACTTCCGTATCCATATGCTCTTTAATAACTCGCGATGCTTCATGCAAAGTAGCGCCGCTGGTATATACATCATCAATAAGCACCACGGTATGAAAAAGGTCGGTACGCTCTGGCTGAAACAAAAACGTATCGGCGATATTATCAAAACGCTTCCGGCGGGCGCTGTTACCACGCTCTCCAAACTTAGATTGCGGCATAACCAAACCGCTTTTCTTTTTTAACAAAGAAATTACGGACAAGCCCGCCTCAGCTCCCATATTATCGGCAAGAAGTTCGGCCTGGTTAAAACCACGCTGGCGTTTTTTACGAACACTAAGCGGTATAAAACTCAAAGCTGCCTGTTGCTTGTGTAATGTTTCCAGCCAGCCATCCTCGTGCAAACGAAAACTCATCATCTCGGCTAATGAAACCTCGAGTTTCCGCACACCCCAAAACTTGAAGGCCTTAATAGCACTTTTCAGTACCGGATTGGCGTAATAATCTATAAAAATCAGCCGGTCTAAATTGCCGGATTTTTTACATTTCTTTTTGCAGGGCGCACCGGTCGGGCTTTTCTCTCCACAGGTCGGGCATACCAGTTTGCGTAAACGCACCCGCATAAAGCAATCCAGGCACAGATACCGCAAAAACGGCGCCTCTTTATACACCTTTTGCAGGCCATTCCGGCCAACCCGCCACCCCTCGCTCAAATCCCGCTTGCAATGCACGCAATATTCCGGATACAAAATATCAACCAAACGCATAAAAATTGTTGCAGTGAAAATTGTATTACTCTAAATGAACTTGTCCGTTGAATTCACGAAGCTTGGATTGGAGCTTGGGGAGCGGAGATAAGTCAGGCGATTGATCCATAATTTCCTCGGCCGCCTGACGGGATTGTTTAACTAAACGTAAATCTTTTAAGGCCTCAAAGGCGAAATCCGGCCAGCCGGATTGCTTCTCGCCTAAAAATTCTCCAGGGCCGCGCAGCTTTAAATCCTCTTCCGCTAACTCGAATCCGTCTTTGATCTTTGTAAGCGCCTCCAGGCGCCTTTTGGCCGTACTGGTAAGCTCCTGTGGCATAAGCAATAAATACGCTTTTTGACCGCGGCGCCCGATGCGCCCGCCCAACTGATGCAATTGAGCTAGACCGAATCTTTCCGCGCCTTTTACTAGCATAATATTGGCCTCCGGCACATCCACGCCCACCTCTACTACCGTAGTAGATACCAGAATATCTAATTTCTTATTGGTAAAATCGCGGAGGGTTCTCTCTTTTTCTTCGGCAGGCAGCCGCCCGTGCACTAAACCGACCCGAAATTTCGGGAACTGAACTTGAAATTCTTCAAATACTTCTTCAGTTGATATACCGGGGATGCTCTCGCTTTTTTTTATAACCGGTACAACAACGAACGCCTGGCTCCCTTCCGATAATTTTTTCCGCAAAAACTCATAGGCCTGCTCGCTATGCTTGGAATCTACAATGTTGACTTGTAGATCTCGCTTGCCGCTTGGAAATTCCTGCAAAACGGAAATATCCAAATCTCCATACACGCTCATTCCCACCGTACGCGGAATAGGAGTAGCAGTCATTGTTAAGTAGTGCGGCACTGCAACCTTGGAGTATTGCCTATTGCCTCCCTCGCCCCTATTGCGCTCATCGTCATCGCCATTGTCATTGTCATTGTTACTGTTATTGTTATCCTCATAGTCATCGTGATACGCCAACAATTGATGTCTTTGACGGACACCAAAACGATGCTGCTCATCCACCACCACTAAGCCAAGTAAGCGGAATTCGGTTTTATGCAATAAAGCGTGAGTCCCTACTGCGATATCAACCTCCCCTTGCTTTATCCGTTCTCGCTTTTCATTCTTGCTGGCCGGAGTATCAGAGGACACCAAAAGCTCTAATTGTACGTTAAAGCGCTCGAAAAAACTCTGCAAAGTCTCAAAATGTTGCCTAGCCAATACTTCCGTGGGAGCCATAACAGCTACTTGGTGCCCCTCTCGAATAACCTGCTGGGCCGCTACTGCCGCTACTACGGTTTTTCCGGTTCCCACATCTCCGTTTAAAAGCCGATTCATAGGGTGCGCTTTTTGCATATCCGCTAAAATCTCCCATAAGGCAATTTTTTGATCCTTTGTGAGTTCGAACGGAAGCTTACCTAAAAAATCTTGCAAAACCTCTTTTTGCAACGGTATAGAAGGGGCGCTGCGAGACGCCAGCTTCTGTCGTCTCTGCAGTACCGCTAATTGCAATAAAAATAACTGCTCGAACTCAAAACGTTTTTTGGCCTGCTTCGCCTGCTGGTAGTTTTCCGGAAAATGAATGTGCCATAAGGCCTCCGGTAATACAGGGTAAGAAGTATTAGGATATAAAAGCTGAGAAGGAAGCCACTCCTTAACATCCTGAACTTGCTTAAACAGGTGATAAATAAGCCACCGCAAAAACCGACTGCTCACTCCATACGTTTCCTCGTATACCGGCACTATTCTTCCGGTGTGCAAAAGCCTACTTGATAGCGGCCCCCTTCGCGAACCTGCTTCTCGACTTTTAATTTTCTCATACTCCGGACTCTTAAACACAAGCTCGCCCCTGTCTCGCTCCACAGTCCCGGCTAGCACCACCTCGGTGCCGGGAGCCAACACATCCACCAAAAATCCTTTATTAAACCACACCACTTTAATAGAACCCGTCTCATCGCTCACCACCGCCTCTACAATAATTAAACGCCTACTGCGCGCCCGCCTGCTGGTAATAGAGCCTATTTTACCCTGAATGCTAACTGTCTCACCAGCTGAAAGTCGGTTTATTTCTCTCGTGTCAGAAAAATCCTGGTATCGCCGCGGAAAGTGATAAAGTACGTCTCCAGCTGTCTTGAGGCCCATTTTGTCCAGCCGCTTTCCGTATTTATCGCCGATACCCTTAAGTTTCTGGAGTCGCGTATTTAGACCTAAATCGCTTGTCATTCCGGAATTATCCGCCATTACTCTTCACTTTAGCAAACTTGCCGGTTAAAATAAAGCTCTCAAAGAGGGCACAATCTTGAAAAAATGTAAAAAATAAGTTATATTGAATGACAATAAGGTGGGGTGCCTGAGCGGCCGAAAGGGGTGGATTGCTAATCCATTGTGCCCATTTAGGGTACCGCGGGTTCGAATCCCGCCCCCACCGCCCACTTAGCTGGTAGCTTCTAGCGGATTAGCTTACTAGCTGCTAGCAACCAGTTACTAAATGTGTGAAGTTAGTAATTAGTAGTGGCAAGGATAGAAGGAGCTTTTACAGCTTGTGGCTTCTACTAGATTCTAGATACTAGCTACTACTTACTAGTAACTGCCCCCATCGTCTAGTGGCCTAGGACGTCAGGTTCTCATCCTGGAAACCGGGGT
>CAYTAF010000025.1:0-7987 GCA_964435865.1 uncultured Candidatus Saccharibacteria bacterium
GTCGCCAGGCCGAAGAGATGCTTACTCGTAAGCTACCGGAGATTGTACACCACTCCTTATTTTACGAAAACTTGGATAGCCAAGAGCTGGAACAACACATTAAAACAAACGAAGACGCTGATGCTTTGCGCAATCAATTAACTCAAAAAGATCTGGTGGCTTTCGTAGCTGATGGAGCTGTTTTGCCGCGCCGTAGCGGAGTAGATCCGCGCCCTCTCGGACAAAACGCTGTACCATTTAACTCTCCCGGGTCCTTGCGTGTAAACTTTAGTCTTCCAAACCAAGGTAAAATCAGCGGTATGGGCATTCCAAAAGGAATCACCTTGATTGTTGGCGGCGGCTATCACGGCAAGTCTACTTTACTAGAGGCAATGGAGCTGGGCATTTATAACCATATCCCAGAAGACGGCCGCGAATTCGTAGTGACTGACCCGGAGGCCGTTAAAATTCGCTCCGAGGACGGTCGGAGCATTGAAAACGCGGATATCTCGCCCTTTATTAATAATTTACCTCACGGCCTCTCCACTCAGCACTTTTCTTCCCCTAATGCCAGTGGCTCCACTTCTCAAGCCGCTAATATTGTGGAAATGCTGGAGGTGGGAGCGAGCACCCTGCTTATTGATGAAGACACTTCCGCCACCAACTTTATGATTCGCGATCAAAGAATGCAGGAATTAGTGGCAAAAGAAAAAGAGCCCATTACTCCTTTTGTTGACAAAGTACGACAATTATCTGACGAGGAAAACGTCTCCACTGTTTTGGTAATGGGAGGAAGCGGCGACTATTTTGACGTGGCGGATACGGTTATTGCTATGGACACCTTCGAGCCATATGATGTCACGGAAAACGCCAAACAAATCGCTAAAAAACACTCAACCCGCCGGCAGGCAGAAGGCGGCGAGGCCTTTGGTGAAATTAAACCACGCCGGCTCGTTCCGCAAAGCATTGACCCCAGCAAAGGTAAAAAAGGCATAAAAACCAAAACGCGCGGCACCGATCATATTCAATTCGGACAAGAAGACATTGACCTAAGCGCCGTGGAGCAATTGATCGATGAAAGCCAAGCCCGCAGTATCGCCGAGGCATTGGTGCATCTTAAAAAACACATTTTGCCAAAACAGGATAACTTGGCAAAAGCGCTTGCGGAACTTGAGCAAACCATTAATAAAAAAGGTCTTGGCGAAATTTCACCTTTTATGCCGCATAATCTTGCTTCCGTACGCCGCTTTGAAATCGCGGCCGCTCTTAACCGCCTTCGCTCGCTTTCAGTCCAATAAAAAACGGCTCACCCCGGGGTGAGCCGTTTTTTAAAATTAGGCTCAAGGCACAGCACTCAATGAGCCGTTAAAAAAGTAGCTATAATAGCGGCCGTCTCCGTGCGCAAAATGGCGCCCGGCAAAGTTTGCACCGCAAAACCGGCCTCTTTGGCGTCCTTTATTTCTTCATCAGTCCAGCCCCCTTCCGGTCCGATAAAAATACTGAGAGGTTTTTCTGCTAAGCTTGGCTCTAATTTTGAGCCGCTTGGATCAAAAAGAATATTTTGCTTGTTACTTTCGGCGGCTTTTGTAACCGCTTCCGTAAAATTATATTGCTCTGTTAATTGCGGCATATAGGCGCGACCGGACTGCTCAGCGGCCTCTCGGATCTTTTTGTGTAGCCGATCCGCTTTAAGCCCGAATTTTTCAGTGCGCTCGCTAATGAGCGGAGTAATTTGGCTGACCCCGACCTCTGTGGCTTTTTGCGCCACCAGCTCAAAGTTTTGCCGTTTGATCAACGCACAATATAAATGAACTTCTTGCTCGTATACCGGCTTTCGCCGGTATTTTTTTATTACACGCGCAAGTACCTTATCCTCACGAATCTCATCTATTTCCATTTCGGCTTCCATTCCTTCACCGTCGCTTAACACCAAACGTTCACCGGCATTCAAGCGCAGCACCTTACGAATTTTATGAACGTGATCGCTATTTGTTATCTGAATTGTATCTCTACTGAAGGCGAAGTTTCCAATAAATCTATGTTTTATCATTGTGGATAATTTACAAAAAATTTGGGAAAACTTCAAATGTTAGCGCCAAATAACAATTTATAAAAACGTGTTACTAGCCATTGACAACTCCACATCTTATATATAAGCTTAAAATTGAAATAAAAGTTCATTTCAATCTGACAACTTTTATTTCACTCTATTTCGGTTGTCCTTTGACAACCACATAACTTACGCAATCTTTCTCCACCTAAAGTGGAGAAATCAACAAAGGAGGTGTTTGAGTAGATGAATCTACTCAACACTCGACGTATCATAACGGTGGGGGTGCTGGCGTTTGTCTTGCTGGCCTCCTCGTTTCTGATGCCCACGGCCACAAACGTGGCCGCTCAGGAGGACGGCATCGTCCCCGACGAGCTTGTCGTAGGGATGATTCCTTCCCGGGAGCCGGATGTTCTTCTCCCGGACCTGGAGCCCTTCGCGGAGCTTCTCCTGGAGCGCCTGCAGGATCGTGGCTTTGCCATCGAATCGGTGCGGGCCTTCGTACCGGAGAGCGAGGCGGCAACAGTTGCAGCGCTCGGCACCGGCGAGGTTCACGTGGGCTTTATGGGCCCCTTTAGCGCCGTACAAGCCGAGCAGCAGGAGGGCGCCCGGATCCTTACCTCCAGTGTCCGCTTCGGTAATCTATTCTACCGAGGTCAACTTATGGCTAATGCCAGCCTCGGAAATCCGAACGAGGGTCCGTTCGTCGGCAACTTTGATGATCTGGTCCAAGCCGTCAATAACGGCGAGGAAGTAACAATGAGTTACACCTCCACCGGATCCACCAGCGGGTTTCTTTTCCCGTGCCTCAAGCTGAAGAACGCCGGCATCCTGCCCGGTGACCACGAAAATTTCAATACCGTTGTCGCCGGAGGTCACGCGCAGTCGGCGCTCAACACCCTACGGGGCGATACCGACATCGGCTGGGGATACGACGATGTTCGCCTTGATCTAGCCGGCCGTACCGAAGACACTGGCCTGCCGGCAGATATGCCGATGGACGAACAAATAACTCAGCTAGCCACCCGCATCAAATTGCTCGGATACACCGACTACATTCCGAACGACCCACAAGTATCTTCGCCAGTTCTCAATGGCAACCTACAAGATGCCATCCAAGAAGAGCTGGCGACCCTCTCCACGAGCGAGGAGGGTTCACCCCTTTTGGAAAGCTTGTTGGACGCCACGGAATTCAAAGCTGTGCAGCCCAGCAACTTCGACGCGGTCCGGCAAGTCGTGGCTGAGATCCAGCCGATCCGAGATAGCTGTCTATAATCACAGTTCCCAAGCAAGCAACTGCAGGGGAGAACCGCCACGGTTCTCCCCTGTTTTCAAATAAGGAGTGTTACGACTATGGCACTGCTGAGCATTAACGACTTATCAGTCACCTATCCCGGCGGCGTACGCGCCCTGGAAAATGTCTCACTGGACGTAGAAGAGGGGGAGATGGTCGTAATCGCCGGCGTCAGCGGTGCCGGAAAGTCCACTCTCCTGAGATGCATCAACCGATTAGTTGAATTCACCGGAGCAAAGCTGGAAGGAAGCGTTAAACTGGAAAATAGGCGAATTTTAACGCTTCCCTCTCGGAAAATGAGAAAAACTCGTTCGGAAATCGGCATGATCTTCCAGGAGTTCAACGTAGTAAAGCGCTCCACGGTTTTGCGCAATGTCCTCGCCGGGCGCATCCCGAAAGCCGGCACCTTTCGTGCCATCACCGGCCGCTTTCGCTCGCAAGATATCCAAATAGCTCAACAAGCTCTCGCGCAAGTAGGTATAGACGATAAAGCAAACGAACGCGCTGACAAACTTTCCGGAGGTCAGATGCAGCGCGTTGGTGTCGCCCGCGCTCTGGCGCAAGAACCGCGCCTGATACTTGCCGACGAGCCGGTGGCCTCCCTGGACCCCATTACCGCCCGGCTCATCATGGAACATCTGAAACGCATAAACGAGGAAGCGGGCATTACTACCATTGTCAATCTACACGATACTGTCCTGGCCCAGGCCTTTGGAGACAGAATCATTGGCCTTAAAGATGCCCGTGTCATTTTTGACGAAAAGGTAGAAAATCTGGATGAAGCCACTTTTGAAGAAGCCATCTACGGCGAGGCCTTGAGTTCTCACGAACACCGTCAGGTTTCAATGCGAACCAACTCCAATCATCAAAGTAGACAGCGGGGTGTCCCGGATGCAAAAACTTAAACGCAACCTTACCTGGATAGCGATCGGTGGTGCTCTTGCCTTTGCCTACATCTACTCAGGATACCAACTGGAATTCAGCTTTCAGGAGCTGATCCAAAAAGGACCACGTTTTTTTGATCTTTTGCAAAAAATGTGGCCACCGCGCTGGGAAGTCCTGCCACAAATATGGGCACCCTTGCTGGAAACCATCCGTATGGCCATCCTGGGCACAGCGCTGGGAGCGGCCCTCGCCTTGCCGGCCACCATACTCTCTACCCGCAGTGTGACCCGAAGCGGCAAGGTCTATTACCCTGCACGCTTTTTGATGAGCATACTGCGCTCCATACCGGCCGAGCTTTTCGCCATTTTGTTCGTGGCGGCGCTAGGCATCGGCCCCCTGGCTGGCATTCCGGCTCTTACGCTATTTTCAGCGGCTATCATCACCAAACTTACCAGTGAGAGCGCTGATAACATTGACTACGGGCCCATAGAAGCTGTAGAAGCCACCGGAGCCCGAAGGCCGGCAGTGGTAACCTTTGCCGTTTTGCCGCAGGTGATGCCAATGTTTACCAGCTACTGCCTGTATATGCTGGAACTCAACATCCGCATTGCCACCATCCTAGCAGTGGTGGGAGCCGGCGGCATTGGCCAAAACCTCCTTACCGCCCTGGACTGGTTTGACTATCCGGCCGCCACTACCATTTTGATAGTTATCTTTGGAGTGGTTTTTGTGCTGGATCTTATAAGCAGTCGATTCCGGGAGGCCTTTGTAGAAGGCCGCGAACTGGGAACGCCTCTCAAGCTGGCTTTCTCGGGAGTTGCCATTGCCGGCATCGTTTGGTCAGTGGCAAGCTTCAATGTCAGTATAGAGCGCATCCAGGACGGGATGGTGTATCTAGGCGGTATGCTAAGCAGTATGGCCTACCCTGCCTGGCAGCATATGCCCACCGCTATCTCCAAGATGGCCGAGTCAGTAGAAATCGCTTTGCTGGGTACTACGCTGGCCATGATAGTCGCCTTCCCTTTTGGCTTCTTGTGTGCCCGCAACCTTACTCCGTGGCTCCCGGCTTACACCACACGCCAAATACCAAATATCATCCGCACCTTTCCCGAAATCATTGTAGCCATCTTTCTAATCGCCGCTTTTGGGCCCGGCCCGTTTGCTGGCGTACTCACCATCGGGCTACACTCGATCGGAATGCTCTCCCGCCTGAACTATGAATCCACGGAAACAATCGACAAAGGGCCGCTTGAGGCCTTAAATGCCATCGGAGCCAACGGCCCCGTACGCTTTAAGTTCGCCGTATTGCCGCAAGTTCTGCCCGAGTTCTTAGCGATTGCCATCTATCGCTTTGAAATTAACGTACGGGCGGCAACTGTCTTAGGAATAGTCGGTGCCGGCGGCATCGGAGCGGTTATCTTACGCGCCGTGCGACAGGGCCGCTGGGAAGAAGTGGGGCTGTACCTGCTGGTAGTAGTCGTCACCGTTATGATCATCGATTATTTATCGGCCACGGTACGCCGGAAAATAATCGAGGGCTAACCTCACGCCTTGCTCGTTTTCACCCAACAACGAAACAGCGCCCTACCGGTTCACCCGGTAGGGCGCTAACTCTTTGGGATTCGCGAATAAAACTCAGCGGGAAAGAACGTTTTTAAGGCGCTCTACGTCAAGCTCAGCCAAGCTTTCCAAAACAAACTCGGCCGTGTGCTCCTCGTTTTTATCAAAGTGCTTGTTGGGCACCAGCACGCAGGGCATACCTGCCTCGTGAGCGGCTTTTTCCCCGTTGGGAGCGTCTTCAAAGACAAGCGTTTCCCTCGGGCAGGCGCCCAACCTCATAGCCGCTTTGATAAAAATCTCGGGATCCGGTTTACTGGCCTGCATTTCGTCCCCGGAGACAGCCGCACTGAAACAGTCATACCAACTGAAGCGCTCCAACACTACCTGGATAAGCTCCACCGGGGCCCCGGAAGCGAGCGCTAACGGCAAGGGGCTACCGGCAAACACCTCCAAAACCTGCACTGCCGGCTCTATGGGCTCTACTTGCCGATAATAGGGCTTAACCGCATCGATCAACTCTTGACGGATCTGACGAACACTTCCCTCTAAACCAAACTTTTCTTTATAAACACCCGCGATCTCCAGCTGACTACGCCCTGCAATCCGCGAAGCCAACAATTGATTCTCCCGCTTAGTTTGCGGCTGGACACCAAACTTTTTGAAAAAATCCTCCCTGCCCTGCTTCCACGCCGGCTCGGAAGCAATAAGCAGTCCGTCCATATCAAACACTGCGGCCTCAATTTTTGACACAGTCCGATACAACCGCTCGAAATCCGACACACCAAACCCTCCCTTGAAACAGCATTAAAGAACTTGCTCTAAGTTTTCTTAAATTACCACAACACCAAATCGATGGCAATAGGAAAAGAGCCCCGCGCGCAGGTGCACGCAGGGCCCCATAATACTCGTGTGGTGTACTACTGTGTGTCGGATTCCGGGCGGTGCCGGTGCTTCTCAATTGCGGCTTTAATCCTCCGCAGGGGGCTCCAGAGGATAATCCAGCGTACCGGATAGGTCAAGGCCCCACTGGGGTCTCGAATAATGTGCCATAAATATAAAAGCACATTAAAAACCAGCTTCATCCACCATCCGCCCACTGCCATTGCTCGCAGGTACAGCTTAGCCGGCCATACCTCAACGAGCGGCTGGGCGCGCAGATCCGGATGAACACTGGCCGACCCTTTGGTAACGGGCCAAAAAAGACCCAGAAGCCATTTTGGCTGTCCGCGCTGGTAAAGCCACTGATTAAAAAGAGCAACACCGTACCCCATATTGAGGTAAAGCACCGCACCGACCAGAACAGCAAGTACCGCCCACACGCTCAAAGTGATCCCTCCTTCAAGGGAACTGATGTATATTTAAATAACATACATAAAAAATACTATCAAACAAAAACCCCCTGCTGAACCAACAGCAGGAGGCAGATTCAAAGATTTTTAATCTTCCAGCTATCTAAACATACGTAGATACCAGCGCCGCAAAACTCTATACACAAAAACAACCGGCACAATAACAATCACCCCGAATATAATCCACTTGATAACAGAGAAAATGAGTGTCAGACCTCCCGTGACAATATCAATCAAAGTAGAGGCGACAGTATCAATACTTTTTCGCAAATTATCAACAAAGCGGTTACCGAGATCCTCCGGCCAAATTTCCGCCCTTAAATCCTGGATAAAAGTCACTTCTACCGTAGCAAGGTCGCTTTCTTGGCGGCTCTCCGCTAACTGACGCGAAGTTTCTTGCAACTTTTCCTGCAAAGTAAGCTCTTTATCAGCAATGCTCTTAAGTAATTGAATTTTCTCTTGACTTACGGACATTTCCCTAACCTCCTCTCGCATTTGCTCATAATCTTGTAGGGCATTATTTAGAATGGTGCGCTGATCTAGTTGCCTCTCTATAGCAATCCGGAAATTTCGTACATTATAATTTTGTACATCCAATGTGTCCCGAAGTTGAGAAAAAAATGTATCAAACCGATCTACAGGGACACGGGCGGTTAACTCCACCCGAAGCTGAGTATTACTTTCTCTTTTCTGGCTTTGTTCGATATGCCCATCGTAATTTTGAACCAAAGAACGTACTCTATCAGCATCATTGTTGGCATTATCAGACTCCACAGTAACCGTGCCCTCCTGGACTTGTAGCTTAGTAATACCGCTAGCATCTCCGCCATCACCTCTATGAATTGCACCCGACTCGAGAGGCCCAGCCCC
>CAYTAF010000026.1:0-6200 GCA_964435865.1 uncultured Candidatus Saccharibacteria bacterium
CCCAGAGTTCTCTTTTACCGGAAGACGAGAAATAGTTTAGGGCGGCCACCAGGCAGTTTAGCTCATCCATTTTTGGTAGTCGCAGAAGATCAAAAAATTTCCTAACACTGAGTCAATATTTGGTGGGTTTTTTGGGCTACGTTTTGCCACGTAAATTGTCCGGCTCTTTCCTTGCCCTTTTCTCTTAAATCAGAGATTAGCCCGCTATCCGCTAACAGTTGTGACAAAGCACCAGCCATCTGGCGGGGCTGATACGGGTCTGTATATAAAGCCGCGCTTCCCATCACCTCAGGCATAGCACTGGTATGGGAAACCAACACGGGCGTACCTTGCGAGGCCGCCTCCAGAGGCGGCAAGCCAAAGCCCTCGTACAAAGAAGGCAGAGCCAAAATACTGGCCGCCTGATAAAGCGTCGACCTGTCTTCTGACTCAACCGCCCCTAAAAACCGGATATCTTTTTTATACGGCGAGTTCCGGGCCGCCCCAAACACCTCCTCTGCCCCGTAGCCGGCCGGCCCGGCCAACACCAATTGCAGATCGCCTATCCTGCAATTGCCTTCACCAACTGTATCGGTGTATCGATACACCGATACAGTTTTCTCTTTAAGATAATTGAAAGCTTCTATCAAACTAAGAACGTTTTTACGGGCCTCCAGCGTGCCCATAAATAATATAAACTGCTCCGGCAAGCCATATTTTTCCCTCACCCCTGCAAGCTTAGCGTCGTCCAACGACGCTAAGCTGCTATTTGGAAACATTGAATCCAAGCCGAGCGGGACTACACTAATTTTTTCTTCTGGCACATTAAATTCTTCTGCTAAATCCCGCTTGGTGCTCTCGGAAACCGCTATTAGATGACTGGCACGTTCGAATTGATAGGCCAATTTTTGCACCCGTCGGGCGCGACGACGATATCCATCAAATAGTTCCGGAAACTTGCAATAGGCAAGATCATGCACTGTTATTACTTGCCTCACATTTTTAGCCAACCCGATTAAATCGGGCTGTGGCGAAAAAAATACATCTAGTGATCCCAATTTTTTATCAACCCGCGGCCGTCCTAAAAAACGAGTAGCCGGATTAAACACAAATCTATTGGGCAACGTACTGGTATATACCTTCACACGCTCATCCTCCATCCAGCTCTCTTGCCGCAAGTTTTGCCCGAAAGCATTAAAATAAAGCCGCAGCTCCAGTTGCGGATCATAATCAAGCAAAGCAGGCAATAGGTGTCGGGTATATTCAGTTATGCCGCCGGTTACACCTTCGGCTAACGGCCTAGCATCTACCCCTAAAACCATATATCTAAGATTTGTGCTGACTTATTAGTTCTTGCATGTTTTGCTGGAAGGTTGCCTTAGAAAATTTTTGGGCGGATTGCTCCAAAGTTTCTTTTTGAAATTGCTTGGGATTAAAATCCCTGAGAACCGAGGCCAAGCTTGCAGGGGCTTGCCTGTCAAAAAACAAACCGGTCTTGCCCTCTTCTACTATTTCCTTGGCCCCTCCTTGCCCGTAAGCAATCACCGGCGTGCCGGCGGCCAAAGACTCTACCGCGGCAATGCCGAAATCCTCTACCTGCGGAAAAAGCAAACCTCGAGCTTTCGCATACAACCGTGACAACTCTTGGTCACCTACAAAGCCTAAAAATTCAATATCGTCGTTTTTGAGGCGCCGTAACCGCTTGTAATCTCTGCCGTCTCCGGCAATTTTTAATTTAACCCCGGCCTGCTTGGCCGCCTCAATAGCCACATCAAACCGTTTGTACGGCAAAAGCCGACCCACCAGTAAAAAATAATCGCCCTTTTGGCTTTCTTCCTGCAGGAACCGATTCAGTTCTGCCGGCGGATACACCACCTCGGCCTCGCGGTTATAAAACTTTCTTATTAAGGACTGGATGTAACGGGAATTAGCCACCATTTCATCCGGGCGCTGGGCGGCTTGGAAATCCCACATCCGCTGGTAATGGAGCCACGGCGGCATAAACTTCTTAAGCCAGCCCGGAAAACTGGCGGTTTTTATTTTCTCTTTTTCCTCGTGCCACAAATAGCGAGTAGGCGTGTGGCAATAATTTAAGTGATATGTGCGCGGGCCCGCAATAACACCCTTAGTATAGGAGGCAGAATCCGAAACCACCAAATCATACTTACCTAACTGCCACTGCTCCACCGCGTACGGCATAAGCCACATATAATAGCGATGGTACTCGGAAGAAAGCGGCAAGCGGTTTAAAAAGCTGGTATAAACGGTAGCATTCGAGAAATTCTCCTGCAAAATCTTTTCGTCCGCCAGCAAGGTGTAGACCGGAGCTTCCGGATATAACTCAAGCAGGGCCTGGAGTACTTTTTCAGCCCCACCCATTTGGTTGAGATAGTCGTGGACAAAGGCAATTTTCATAGAAAATTGCGAATAATGAATAAGGAATTACGAATAACGATAAACTATTCCCTGGTCAACTCTCTAGTTCACTAAGAACTGAACGGGAATTAAAAACAAATTTTTCACTAAGTGCCTACCATCTCATAACTCAACCCGGGAATACACTTAAAATGGGTATCTTTAGCTAAAAGCACCGCCCCATGGCGCACAGCACACGTAGCCACCAATACATCCGTTAAAGGCACGGTGTTTCCTTTGCTGCTAATATCTCGACTGATCCTCCCAGCTTCTAAAAATAATGCCTTATCTAACGGCAGATAAGGCAACTGCAAAAGATGTTTTCGGATAAATTCTCTGTCTTTTTTGTGCTTGATGCCTTGCAGGAGCTCCGCCAAGACCACCCCATCTATTGCCACCCGGTAATCTTTTTTATTAGTTAGAGCTTCCCGCACCCGATTATAAACCGGTCCGTTCCTGCCTCTTAAATAGTCCACCCAAGCTGAGGTATCAATAGAATAAAGCCGCATTATCCCTGCAATTTACTGTTAGTATCTTCCTGGCCTCTTAATTCCATATCCTCCATCTCCTGCCAATCTGCATCCATCTCCACTTTGCCGGCTAAGCCCGCCAGCTCATCTCTGCTTCTTTCCTCTAAGGCCAGGCGAGCCGCGTCCGCAAAGAAATCAGAATACTCACCTTTGGGCACAGTTCCTTTCACGCGCCTCCACAGGCCGCGCGGCAAAACTAAGGTAACCCGTTCTTTTTTACTTTCAATTTTATTTTTAGCCATATACATACAGCTTATACATACAAAACTACTCCGTCAACCTTGACATATATTCTTTTTCAATGTTATATTTGAAAATAATCTGTTCTTTAAAAGGAGGAGGCAGTATGAGCGAAATCGAGGAAATGGCGCAGCAGGCTCAATTCGATGCGGATCTGGACTTCTTGTTTGAGACCCTGCTCGATCACTACGAGAACGGAAAGATTAGCGCGGAGCAAGTTGAGCGCTTCTTTCCTGAGGAGGTGAAAATCGACCTCAGCCCGCGGCTTCGCAACGCCATCGAAAACAGCGAGAAGTGAGCAGGCAATGCCTGTCTAAATTTTCACCAGCCACAAACCCAGCCCGAGCGCGAACGCGCGCTCGGGCTGAATTCTTTTTATAAAATTGACGGCACCTTTTGTGCCGGGTAGTATATTTACAACCTGTAATCCACGGAGGGATTATAATGAACGAGGCAATCAATATTGCCGGCGCCGAACAGCTCTTTGAGGCGTGCTTCAACGCCAGGGTGCAACTCTACCAATCCAGTGAAGAGGGGGCACAGCCGATTCTGTGCCTAACCGCCCAGGCCGACCCCGGCTCCCCCGAGGAGCAGCAGGCCGTAGAGGCCATCCGCAACTCCATCGCCTTTCTGCGAGCTTGCGGTTTATCCGTAGAGCAGATGGAGCGCAAAACGTTCCTCGGATCTGTTCCGATAGGCCTGCGCGTCACTGCCGCGCGTGAACAAACCTCAGAGGCCAGCACCCCCCTCATCCACGACACGAACCCGGGATCGTAACGATCTCGGGTTCTTTCCCCTTTTCATTCTACGATTTCAAAGCTGCATCGCTGCATCGGTACGCCGATACAGTTTGTACTTACCGGATCTTACACTACCCGGAAGCGGAACAATCCGCTTTCGGGATTTTTTTGATAAAAACATCCAAATAGAGTTACGCCTGTTCGGAATAAATTAATAAGCGCCGGGGTCTTTGAATAACCGGAAAAGGGTACGCAACAAAATAGCAATATCCAACCCCAAAGACCAGTTTTCCAAATAATATATATCCAGCTCCGCTTCCCTTTTCGGCGCTAACTGGGCGGACCCGGAAATTTGCCCTAAGCCGGTGATACCGGGCGGGATGCTCAAAGTACGCTTTTGCCACTCCTCAAACTGCTCCAGCTCCTCGAGTTCGTGCGGGCGCGGGCCCACCAGCGACATCTCGCCCTTTAAGACATTTAAGATTTGAGGGAATTCGTCCAGGCGATGCTTTCTTAGAAAACGACCCACTCGGGTAATACGCGGATCATCCCGCATTTTAAAAAGCGGCTCCTCCCGCTCAGAGTACTTACGTAAAGCCGGCTTGTATTTATGCGCCCCGTGCACCATTGAGCGAAATTTATACACAAAAAACGGCTCCCCGTCTTGTCCGGCTCGCTTTAACCTTACCAAAACCGGGCCCGGGCTGTCCCACTTAATAATTACCGCCATTATTAAAGCAAACGGCAGGCCTCCAACCAACAAAACAGCGGCACCTATAATATCCAAAGAACGTTTAGCTATCCATCCCCAGCCCGCCAAAGGAGTGTTAGCAATCTCTAACGTGGGTAAAAATCCACCCACCACTTTAGGCTCGGTGCGAAACTCCTCTAAAACACCCGAGGCCACCCGAACCTTCACATCCCAGCGCTGGGCTAAATGTATCAACTGGCGCAACTGTCGGGTTGGATAATTTAAATCGGTGAGCCAGAGTTCGTCGGGCCGGTTTCGAGAAAATATCTGCTGGATGCCGGATATATCAATCTCCTGCCTTTCTCCAATTACATGGAAACCTTCGTGCTGTGGATCCCCTAAAAAATGCATAACTTCGCTGTTACGCCCCGGGTTATTATGGCCCACCAAAAACACCTGTCGCACCCCAAAACCAAAGACGTGCGCAAAGTAGGAACGGAGCGCCCGCACCAAGCCGTGAGAAATATTTACCATCACAATAATAAAGAGCCAGCCCACCAGAATAATAAAACGGGATTCAAAAAACTGACGAGTTAGAGTAGTCCAGATCGCAACCGCGGCCAGAAGCAACGTGGCTCCCAAAAATACAGAGCCGAACTCCCTTCCAAAAGACGGTGGGGTCTCGATGCGATACAAGCCCAGCACGCCAAAAATGACTAATTGCACCACCGTCGCTACCACGAGGAGTGTGGTAAACTTTAAAAACGGCAGCGAGATATCCAGCGGTAAAACGCTGGTAATCATCGGCGTAAATCTGAGCCAATAAGCCGCCACCCCGGCTAAAGTCACGGCCAGGGCATCCAGGGCTACTTGTAAGATTGGAAAAGCTAATTCCTGCCTCTGCATTAATCGCATTCTACATCTATTTGCCGTAATAAAAAAGATGCCCGACAGCCATAACGGCGCGCGGGCACCTTCCCACGAGTCAGCACCCTTACAGGTGCCGTTTTCGTGCTTCCCTGAACCCCTCACTTGCCCCCTCACTTGCACGCAAGTGAGGGGTTGCACGCAAGTGAGGGGCCGGTAAACACGACATAAAACCAAATACGCAGTAAGCCGAATTCTGTTCCAATTTCGCCCGAAGCGAAGCGAGGTTGCGAAATTGAGAATCCTCCGAAGCTCTGTTAAAGAGCGGAGGAGGGTCCGCCTTCGCATAAAGCTTCGGCGGGACGCTCAATTTTGCTTCTACTCGCTAAGCTCGTAGGCAAAATTGGCGCACCCATTTATCTGGGACCAACTGTTACCAGTGGCCTCGAGCCCCCTCACTTGCACGCAAGTGAGGGGTTGCACCGGGCAGGGTTTACCACGCCTAAGCGTTACCACACAGGCGAGTCCGCCCAAGGCGGACACGTTTCACGCTCACCCCGCACCGTATAGTGCTGGGGCTACTCGTCTCTGCGGCACTTTCCCTATCTCGCCTCTCGCGAGGCGGACGGCCGTCGTTAACGGCTACCCATCATGCCGCTGCTCCGCAGCGGAAATCCCAAAAGCCAAACTTCCAAACAGCAATCTGCCAAAGGCAGATTAGTTTTAATCATTTGGTCA
>CAYTAF010000026.1:6300-7741 GCA_964435865.1 uncultured Candidatus Saccharibacteria bacterium
CCAAACTTCCAAACAGCAATCTGCCAAAGGCAGATTAGTTTTAATCATTTGGTCATTGGTACATGGATCATTGTTTGAAAATTGGTGTTTGGAACTTGGAAATTCCGTCGCGAAGCAACGGCAGAGGTGTTCGGACTTTCCTCCCCGTAAAAACGAGGCGGGTGCAACACGTATCTGGATTATTATATATAACACTACCCTTTTTTCGTGTCAATACTTTTTTCAATCAAATTTATTCGGTATACTGTATGCAATGTATTTAATTGTCGGTTTGGGCAATCCTGGAAAAAAATACGAAGGCACTCCGCACAACGCGGGATTTTGGTTTCTGGACCAATTATTCATTAAAATGGGGCACGTATCCACCGAATGGCAGGAAAAATTCGATTCCCAGTTTATCAAAACCACGAAAGGCTTTACCAAAATAGTCCTTCTTAAGCCAATGACTATGATGAATAAGTCCGGCAAGGCCGTGCAGGAGGTGGCCAGCTACTATCGTGTTAGTTCCAACAATATTTGGGTCGCCCATGATGACCTGGACGTGGAAATAGGGAACTATAAAATCACCCAAAAACGGCCGCGCACGCACAAAGGCCTGGATTCTATTGAGGCATACACACAAGAGGTAACAAATATGCACTACATCCGCCTCGGCATTATGCCCGAAGAGAAACCCATGGAAGCTAAAAAGTACGTACTCAGCCGAATTCCGGGTGAACAGCGCCACCAAATAATAAAAGCGGCGGAAACCGCGGCAGAACGCCTCTTGGATACACTTTAAGTTTATAACCCCCGATAATGTATCGGTGCAACGGTGCACCGATACATTGGGACACGGAACTTAACCCCGCGAACGCTTTCGCTCGCGGGGTCTAACCATTTGCCGGGTGGCGCTTATTCCACCAAGAGGCAAAATAGCCGAACGCTATCGCGGCCAGCAAAAACCAGACACCTCTCCAAAAAGAGCCGGCCATCATCCACGACACGAATGCGGCCATCCCGCTTATAATACTGAGCAAAAAAGCAGGTAAGGCCATCAGCATGGGCCAATCATAAACCGCCAAGGCAACTACAGCCAACAGGCCGAGTGCTATGATGGGCAAGGTCATTTTTTGCCTCCTTTTAAAGAACTTAGCAAAATACTGTAAAAAATACCATATAATATTTACTTAAGTCAATCCCCATGCTACTACATTAAGGGGTGTAGGGGTATTTATCTAAACGGCTAACATAATTGTATTAGCCGTTCATCCAATTACTCATACAGTAATATATTCGAAATTGCGGCTCCTAATCCCACTCCAATACACCGGTGCATCGGAGCAAAAGTTTTACCCCACGGGCGTTGGTCGCCCGCGGGGCAATGAAGTTGTTGGCCCACTTCCTTTTTAAACTAAAAATGCAACTGCCTCGAATTCTTCGGCGCACACCGCCAGGACAT
>CAYTAF010000027.1:0-7628 GCA_964435865.1 uncultured Candidatus Saccharibacteria bacterium
ACCAAACGTTAGCTTTTAACAACCCAAGCTCCTCTCCTACTCTGGATAACGTCCCCTTACCCATTAATACCTCAAGCAACCAACAAACCAAACAGGGCCCCTTAGGAGCTACCAAGTTCCAAGATACTAACAACACCACCTACTTCCTAAAGCCCTCCGGCACTTCCAAGCTCGGTGGCACCCTTAATCTCTCCTCTAATAGAATTAAGAACGTCCAAGATCCTAAGGATCCTCAAGACGCTGCTACAAAAGCATGGGTGGATGCTCTCGTAGCAAAGCACAACAACAACCAATGGACGTTTGCTCTCAATCTACCCAAAGTTGATTTAACCGATCCGTTTATTGCCAAAACGCTGGCCTTTAGCAAGCCGAGTTCTTCACCTGCTGGAGACAATGTCCCGTTACCTATTAACACCTCAAGCAACCAACAAACCAAACAGGGTACCCTAGGGGCCACTAAATTCCAGGACGCCAACAACACCACCTACTTCCTAAAGCCCTCCGGCACTTCCAAGCTCGGTGGCACCCTGAATATGTCCAGCAACAGAATCAAAAACGTCAAGGACCCCACCAACCCGCAGGATGTGGCCACCAGGGCGTATGTGTTGGAGCAAGTTCCCGATCAGAAAGTCCTTGATGAGACTCGCTGGGAGTTACATGTGAAAGACACTAGAAGGCACGGGACGATTTATGGAAATTTGGACCAGTGTGGTCCTACTTGGTGCGATCGCGGCTTAGATTTTAACACCCAGTCAGGAGACAAGGTGGTTCTTACGTTAGATGTGTGGATCCAGAATTGTTGGTGGGGAAGTTGTGGCGGCTATACTGCCCCCACACTAGACAGGCGCAGGAAATGCCCATTACACCCCAACACTCGTTGCTATGTAGTAGGAGAGGGAACGCATGAAAGGTTTGTAGCAGAGGTAGATGGAGTTTCCGGGGGAGAGCATAATGCCGACTTGATGCTTTTAAGAAGCAATGGTTCCACTCCTTGGACTATATATAATCTCCAGCGGACGTATTACCAACTTAATGTAAAGGTTTTTCGGTAGCTTCTTCTAAATTATACATTGGTTTAATAGTAATATTGGTAGTTTTCTTGTCTGTAATGCTTGCATTAACGCAAGAGTCTGTACAGGTTTTTTTGGGTGTAGTAAACACCCCTAAAGTTGTAAAAGAAGAGGGGAGCCCTCCTCAAACTCAGTTGCCAGAGGACAATCGATTTTTACCCATGGCGGTTGCTCAGGTTTCATCTTTGGAAAATGGGAGTTTTAAGGCACAAGTGGTTGATGATTTCGAGAGTATGCTATCTTCCCACAAAGACACCCTTTGGGATAATAGAAAGCAGGAAAGCTTTTCTGTCAAAGCCGAAGCTGATATATCTACTGCTCGCATTGATCCCGACTCACGTTCTGCTGATAAACCTCTTCAAGATCGGACTTTTCAGTTATTTACTGAACAAAAAGATATTGTTTTTGCTGATATAAAACAGAGAGATTGGGTTCTGCTCGTTCCCTCTCAGGGCCAATCCGGAAATGCAAATAATTTTAAGGTAGACTCGGTTGTAGTCATCCAAAACCCGGAAGCACTCAGCTTGGAATTTAAGAGCCAGTAAAGGTTGCTTCTGTATTTCAGCTTGTTCTCGTTTTTTCTTTTTTTTATCTTCAGCTTCCAGGGTTTAAAATTAAGTAGCTGGGAAAGATATTAATATTAGATATTATACTTCCGCTTTTGCAGGAAATGCCCCTAAAGAAAAGTGTTTAGTGTCGTCCGACGATATTAAGTCGGGGATGTCATTTATGTGCGAGAGTGCCTGCCCCGTAGTAGGTCCGTAGGGCCGTTACAAGAAAGACATCAGCATTGTAGGAACTTATTGTATAATTCACATTACACCAGTAATTGTTTAGTTGTTTAGCCCCGCGAAACAAGAAGTAAATTTTTACTACGGGGCCTGTAACGTACCCTACGTGGTGCATTGTGGATAACTGCGTTTTCTTTTTTGTGGCTTTTAGTTTATAATAAAAACGATATGTCGAATATTTCTACTATACAAGGCCGTATATTATTCTATCTGATCGGAATTCTTTTGCTTGCCATCATTGGACTTTGGGCGTCTTTGTTCTTTTTTAGTAGTTCTAATGGTGATGATAGTGGATCTGACACTTTGCCCGTTTTGCAAAAGCAGAAACAGGAAGAAGTTAGCTTTTCTCCTGTTTTTAGCGGAGAGGCAAGCGTTACTAAGGTTAACGAGCCGGATGATGGCAACGTTTCGACTATTCAAGCAAAAACTACTCTTAATTTTTACGATACGGAAACAGGCATAGAGCGAGAAACTACGGTTGATTCTATACCGATAAAAGTAAGTCCTGCTACGGAAATCGTTTCTATTCAAAAGGATAGCCAGGGCAATATAACTACCAGCTCGGCTAGCTTGGAGGATGTTGCTCCTGGAAGTAAGGTTGTTTTTTACACAGAAGAAGACGTTATCACTTCGTTTCAGGGTTCTGATCGTAATATTGAAGCCATTTATATAGAAATTTTACCCCCGGGCGGCGATCCGCGCCCGCAAATTTAATTACACTATTTTTAATTTATGAGGCCTGTTTATTATTTTTCATTCGCACTTTTTGCCCTTGGTGTAGCCGGGATAATTTTTGGAGGAGGGCAAGCAGTCCATGGAGCGGCGCAAGTGGAGGTTCAGCACCAGTCTTTGCAACCCGAGGTGACAGCCGGGGACACCTTTACTACCCGGTTGCAGGTAAAAGCTTCCGGTTCTTTTACGGAACGTGTTCCTTTGGATATTGTTTTGGTGATGGACGTCTCCGGTTCCATGAACTGGAGAGCGGCACGCGGTGGTGGAAGGCGCATCAATGAGGCCAAGCAGGCCATGCGTAATTTTGTGCAGGCGGTTAACGATGGAAGCGATGAACGGGCGGCCTTAGTTACATATAATGGTCGGAATGCACGCCTTATTCGGCCCTTACAGCCCTTTAACCGGAGTATTCTGCTTTCTCGGATTAACAGTCTTCGAGCGAGAGGCAGTACCCCAATGGGTATGGGGTTGTTACAAGCTACTCGGGAGCTAAATCGGAATGGCAGGAACGATTCTATTAAAGCTATTATTTTTGCCGGTGACGGTCATCATAATACGGGCCCTCGACCGGGACGGTTTCTCAACAGGGTGCCGGGAGATGCTTATGTGTATACTATTGGAGTGGGGAATGATGTTCAGCGCCAAAAAGATTGCGGCTGGCTTCGTTTTTGTAAAAGCGGTGAGCGTTGGCTAAAAGATATTGCTTCGAGCGGGAACGGGAAAGGAGAATATTTGTTTGTGCCTAGCGCCTCCCGGCTAAACCAGGTTTATCAAGATTTGTTGCAAAAGATCCGCAATACCGTGGTAGCTGAGAATACAAAGGCGCGTCTTCAGTTTCGGCCTGAGCTGGAATATGTTAGTGCCTCCGAGGCACCCGACACAGTAAACCGCAGCCAGGGAGGAGATGCGGTGCAATGGAATATAGGGGATCTTAGCAATGGCGACAAAGAGAGTATTGAAGTCACGCTTCGTGCCGTCAATGCTTTAGCTGCTCAGCCGCAAAGCGTTAATGTTCCCTTTCCTCAGTCTCGTTTAGAATATATTAATCCAGCGGGGAGTACCAGAAAGCCGATACCAAGTTCAGCTATCCGGGTGCGTTCTGCCAGTAAACCTACAGTGGATATAACGGCTAACGGGAAAGATGGCCCTATTACAGTACCGCCTGGAGAACAAGTGCAAATTGAGTGGACTTCTCAAAACGCGAGCTCTTGCACCATAAACCCTGCCGGCTGGAGTGGACTCCAAGGGTCTCGTTCCGAAATTGTTAGTGCTCCGATTTCTTATACGGCAAGTTGTGCCAATCAGCGGGGCACCAGTTCTGATAGCGTAACAGTAGATACTTTTAGTGAGATTAGTTGCAGTCCGGACAGGCAAAATGTTTTTATTAATAGCGAAGCTTCTTTGGATGCTTCAGGGGGGTCAGGTTCTTACTCCTGGGAGGTTACTAGCGGTCAGGGCAACCCGGATACTGGCACCGGCTCCAGCTTTACTGTTAGTTTTGATGAATCGGGGGAGAAGCAGATAACAGTTACCGATCCTTCGGTGGCCGGCCAGCAGGATACTTGCGAAGTTTTTGTGGAATCTCCGCCCGAATACGAAGAAGAATAATTGGTCAAATAGGAATTTATGGGGCGCCCTTATGTGGCTCGTCTGGCCTGTGAATACGTGCGGGCCATTTATTTTCTAGCTTGGTCTTGGTGTGGCAAGTGAGGATCGGAATTACAATACTGTATACATCATTCTTTACATTTAATAAATTATACAAAAATAATGCAGGAATCTAAATTAGAAGAGGAGATTCAAGACATAGGCGCTGAGCAGGAGCCCGTACCTGAAGCTAATGGTTTTACGCCAAAACATAAAATTTGTGTCTCGGGCGCGGCTGTTACGAGCCATTGCCCCAAAAACGCTGTGCAAAAAGCGCAGGAGGTCGGGAGCGAGATCGCCGAATCCGGCTCGGTGATCGTTACCGGAGCTACCACCGGTATGCCGTATTGGGCGGCCAAGGGTGCCAAAGAGGCCGGCGGGATTTCTATTGGCTTTTCTCCGGCCGCCTCGCATTTAGCACATATTAAGAAATACCGCCTGCCCGTGGATTATTTTGATTCCATTGTTTATACCGGTTTTCACTATTCGGGTAGGAATTTGTTGCTTATCCGGGCTTCGGACGCGGTAATTGTTACCTGTGGCCGGATGGGTACCTTAAACGAGTTCACGATTGCTTTTGAGGATGATAAAATTATCGGTATTCTGGATTTGCCGGGGAAAGACGGCACCACGGAAATGATAGAAAAAATTATCAAAGTAGCTAGGCGAGGTCCCGGCAAAGTAGTATATGATTCGGATCCCAAGCGCTTGGTGCAGAAAGTAAAGCAAATGATAGAAGAGGAGAAAGCCGAAAATTCCTAACAGTACACAATGACTATGACTATGACAACGATTAATAGTTGTATCATATATTTACCTTGTCATAGTAATGGTTATAGTCATTGTCATAGTGGTAGCTTTTCATAGATGGAATTTTTTGACCCTGTGCAGTTAAATATTTTGCTGAAGCTGGTGGTAGCCGCCATTCTGGGTGGACTTTTAGGGGCCGAGCGGAATCTGATCGGCAAGCCGGCCGGGGTGCGCACTTTTGCTTTAACCGCTTTGGGCGCTGCTTTATTCACGACTTTAGCTGAGGCCGGCTTTACTTTTTTTAGCTCGCACGCCGGGCTTCAATATGAACCTTATCGTGTTTTGGGGCAAATGGTGGTGGCTATCGGATTTTTGGCGGCCGGTGTCATTATTTTCCGCGATGATCGCCTGCGCGGCTTAACTACGGCGGCCGGCTTGTGGGTAACCGCCGCTATCGGCGTAGCTGTCGGGTTGGGTCTGTACACCACCGCTATCGGGGCGACACTCATTGTATTTATCATTTTGTTTTTGATATACCACTTAGAGGCCTGGTTGGAGAGGCGTTTAGGCGTGGATATTATTCCTAATGAAGATTTTGAAAAAGAAAATTCCGAGTCAAAGGATAAGGATACATTTTTTCAACCTTCAAAATGGTTTAAAAATAAAAGATGAGCCGATTTTTTAAAAAAGAACTGCCCGCCATCGCTATGCTTTTTGGGGGAATTATCGGCGCCGGCATGTTTGCGGTACCGTACGCGGCCGCGCAGGCCGGCTTTTTTATTGCGGCTGTGTATATTGTGGCGCTTGGTCTTATAATAACCGTGCTGCATTTGTTTTATGGGGAGACAATCTTGCGCACGGCTTCCAAGCATCGGTTAGTGGGATACGTTCGCTTGTATCTTGGAAAGGGAGCCGAAAGTATTGAGATTATTGCCGCTATTCTCGGTATGTATGGAGCGCTTTTGGCGTACGGGATTATTGCCGGCAATTTTTTGGAGATGATTTTCAAGAACGCACTCCCGGCACTTGGCGCCTTTGAGTGGTCGCTCATATTTTTTGGTGCGGCTCTTTTTATTGTTTATTTTGGCATCAAGGCCATCTCAAAGGCCGAGCTGGTGTTTTCTTTGTTGCTTTTAGCGGTCGTGGGGCTTATTTGGGCTAAGACGGCACCGTTTTTGAGTGTGTCATTTTTACAAGGATATAATCCCGCAAATGTGTTTATGCCTTATGGAGTGGCCTTTTTCGCCTTAATCGGATTCAGTTCCATCCCTGAGTTACGGGAACTTTTTGGGGGCAATAGAGGTGAGGCCGCGGCGCTAAAGCGCACTATTATCTCCGGTACCTGGTTGTCAGTGGCTGCCGTGCTTACTTTTACGTGGGCTGTTGTGGGCGTGACGGGCCCGGAAACTTCTCAGGACGCGCTGAGCGGGCTTTTTGAGTCACTGGACGGATATATTATTACATGGGGCGCTTTGCTGGGGATTATTGCTGTTTTTACCTCTTTTCTGGTGAATGCGGACAATTTGAAAAGAACTTTTATGTACGATTTTGGCTGGCAGGCGTTACCCGCCTGGATAATAACGGCGGCCGTACCTGTGCTTCTTTTTATTAGCGGTCTTACTAATCTTATTAGTATTGTGGGTTTCGCCGGGGCGGTCACCGGCGGAGTAGCCGGTATTATGATTGTTTTAGTTCACAGGCAGGCCAAAAAACGCGGCAAGCGGCGACCGGAATACACAGTTAAAAGCAACGGTTTTTTGCGTGTTTTTTTGATTTTACTTTTCGTGCTCGGCGTTATTTACCAGCTAAGTGTCGGTTTTTAGCTTTCTTGCTCTATGTCGGGAATTTTGGAATTATTGCACAAGCTTGATGTCGGTCGGATTTTAAAAACAGCGGAGCAAAGCTTGTTTTACGCTTTCGTTTTTTTGCTGCCTATTCAGCTTGGCGTGATGCTGGGCCAATTCGGTCCGACATCTTTTGAGGCGGCCTCGATTCAGTTGTTGGATGTTTTGCTGACTGCTTTGCTGGCGGTATGGTTGGTGCGGGTGTGGTTGATGGGATCCGCGGCCGGACAAGTAGGCGGGCAAGAAGACAGGCGCCATTTCGTGTTGGCGGGCTTGGCTTTTTTGGCTGTAGCCGCCTTATCTTTGATTAGTGCCGTAAGTCCGGCTCTGGGTTTGTATTTCTGGCTAAGGTTGGCGCTAATGCTGGGGTTGTTTTGGTACGTACTATTTAATTCTCACCAATTTAATTGGCGGTCCACCTTGTGGCTTTTGGTGCTTTCCGGTTTGTTGCAGGCCGGTTTTGCTGGCGTACAATTTTTATTTCAAACGGATCTCGGGTTGCAATTTTTCGGAGAGCCCCGGCTAGGGCCGGATATAAACGGAGTAGCCAAAATTGAGACAGCCGGCCAAAAAATAATACGTGGTTATGGTACTCTGCCGCATCCGAATGTGTTGGGAGCGTTTTTGATTTTTAGTATTTTTTCACTGTTTGGCCTTGCAAAGGCGCGAGGCCGGACTCTTTTTTTGGAATTTTTGGCTTTTATTGTTTTGCTTTTCGGGCTTTTTGTCACTTTTGCTCGTTCGGCGTGGTTGGCAGGTGCTATTGGCGGGATATTTTTGGTAATTCAGATGAT
>CAYTAF010000028.1:0-7392 GCA_964435865.1 uncultured Candidatus Saccharibacteria bacterium
TTGTATTCCTCTACGTTAGGCTGAATAAAAGCGTTTACGTTCAACAAGTACCCCAAATACATCATCTCACCCATCTTAAACTGCAAATATTGACCCAACTCGTATTCATTAACGCTTTCCAGGTCCACTTCTACGTAGGGCAATTCATTGTTGGCGTAAGTACGCTTCACCCCCTGGTAAATTGCTTCCATAAGTTCCCGATGAGAGCGGCCGGCAATATCTTCCACCAAGCCCGGAAACTGTAAATCGGCTGGCACACCGGCTCCTTCTCCGCGCGGCGCGTATACAAAGGTGGTAAACTTATCCCGCGGGCCACCGAAATACAACTGTGCCATAGAGTGCAAATCGGTGGAACCGATTGTCACAATCGGAGTTATGCCTTCATGCACAACTTTCCCTTCACTGTCTTTTTCTTTACCAATACTTTCGCCCATTAGCTGACGGTACCACTTACCGATCGATTCCAATTCGGGATTAAACAAAAACGTATTATTGATACGAATGCCGTCCCGTCTATGCGCGCACGTCAGAACCGCTGAGGCAAGCGATGGGTTGTCCTCCATGGAGTCGACACCTATGCTACCCCGCATATCAGCCGCACCTTGAAGTAAAGCCCCGATATCAATCCCGGCAAGACCGAGCGGAAAAAGTCCTACTGCCGAAAGCACCGAGAATCTTCCTCCTACCTTTTCCGGTACCGGCAAAACGGTAATGCCTTGCTCCTGCGCCGAGTTCCATAAAGCAGATCCTTCGTCCGTGGTAGCTACTACGCGATCCAACGACTCTTCTCCATACTTTTCTTTTAATGCCTCAATTAAAAACTCCGCGTTAGCGATAGTTTCCGTAGTAGAACCGGATTTGGTCACTACGTTAACCACCACCTCTCCGGGATCTTCCGTGTTTTGAATAATTTCCTTAGCACGCGCCAGCAGAGGTGGAGAAACCGTGTCAGTAAAAATTATCCGCGGCTCTTCTTCCGAATAAAAACCGCGCATAGCATCGTACACCGCTTTAGTCCCTAAATTAGACCCGCCAATACCGGCTACAATAATATAACGCAAATTTTCCGATTTCTTTTGTTCAATGGCCGCGTTTACTTGCGCGAGCAGCTCCTCATCCACCGGTAGATTAATGGTGCCCTCCCATTCACTGTAACCACGGTCCTCCATAACATCTTGTAAATGTTCACGATATTCCTCGGTAGAGCTCGCAATCTCTTCTGCGCGTTTTTGTTCAACGCGCGCTGTGTCTTGATACGAAAAATTAAGCATAAAGTATATTACTTAAACTATTAAATGTTTGGAGCTGCGCCATTTTCCTAGTCCCCGTAAACATAATTGCACGAAGATCTGATAGCGGTACTGCGTAGCTTGCGACGCGAATAAATTACTGCCCAAACTGTTGAAGAACGGTTTGCACGCCTTCACCAATCGTGGGATGAATACCAAGGGCTTGTTGGGCTTCCTCATAGGTTGCCTCCATATTAATATAAGCGGCCAAAGAATGAATAACCTCGGCACCCTCGTGCGATAATACAGCCGCCCCCAATAATTTTTTACTTTTTTCGTCCGCGACAACTTTAATTTTTCCTTTGGTCTCGCCCAATTCAATACCACGCGCCACGTGTTCCATAGGAGCCTCAGCTTTGAGTACACGATATCCTTCTGCTTCCGCTTGCTGCTCCGTTAATCCCACGCGACCGAACGAAGGGTCGGTAAACATCGCGTACACCAATACCCGATCATCCGTGGTGCGCTTACGGCGCGTACGTAAATTGTGTGCTACGATCTCAAAATCGTTGAAGGCAACATGGGTAAAGGCCGGAGAACCGGCAACATCCCCCATTGCCCAAATGTTTTTAGTGGTAGTCTCTAACCGGTTATTAACTTGGATATAGCCGTTTTCATCTTTTTCCAGTCCAGCTGCTTCGGTATTGATATCCGAATTCGGGCGTCGACCCGTAGCTACCAGCAAATGAGAACCGTCTACCTCATACTCCTCTCCATCCTCATACTTGCAGGAAATCACAATACCCTCCTCTCTTTGTTGTACAGAAGTTGCTCGGCTGTTCAAATGCACATTAATGCCTTCATCCTCCAGTACGCGTTTTAATAATTCGCTCACATCTTCATCCTCGGTGCTTGCCAGCTGAGAGCCGGCTTCGATGATTGTTACCTCGCTCCCGAACCGACGCATCATTTGAGCGTATTCCAATCCTACATAACCGCCACCCAAAATTACAAGGTGTTCTGGTCTTTCCTCCAGTTCCAGCATTGTTTTATAGGTGTAATACGACACTTCCTCAATGCCTTCAATGGGAGGGACAAACGGGCTGGCGCCGGTATTAATAAAAATCTTATCGCCGCGCAACCGCTCCTCTCCGGCTGCTACGGTTTTTTCATCCACAAATTCCCCTTTCTCTCTGACCAAGGTAATGTTTTCGTGACTCAATTTTTTGTCTAGAACACTCGCGCGAAACTCCTCTACAATATTCCGCGTTCTTTGCATCGCTTGGTTAAAATCTACGTATGACTCGCCCGCATGAAAACCAAACTCTCCACTGTGACCACCAACGTGGGCCCGCCGCGCGGCAGCCACTAAGGCCTTAGTTGGGGTACAGCCGGTATTTACGCAAGTGCCGCCTACTTGTTCACTCTCCAGTATAGCTACTTGCTCTCCGTTTTCAGCGAGAGCACGGGATAATGGAAAACCGGCCTGGCCCGTACCGATAATAATTGAATCAAATTCACGCATAATAATATTAGATTTAATGCTTTATTTGCTATGTTGATTAGTTTTCAAGAGAAATATTGGTAAATAATTGCAAGCTGAAAACTTCTTGAAAAATGCGGGCAGGAGTTTCAGCTAGAGCGCCGTCTTCGGAAACAGTTCGCTCTAATGCCTCTCGCTTTTCTTCACCTGCAGCGTATACAATCCCGTAACTCAAGGATCGTAAAAATGTTAAGGTGGTGGTTACCCGCTGAGAATGCTCGGATTTCTCTCCCGCATCATAACTTACCACCCACCTGCTACCATTAAACAAGTAATTAAACATCTCAGCATCTTCCGGAAACGGCATAATTCCGGCGGTGTGACCGTCTTCTCCCATTCCAAGCGTTGCCACCAAGCACGCCTCTTTGTTGTATTTTTGCCACCAGCTGTGCAAGGACCTCGCCCACCGCTCGCGCAACTCATCCTGGCTTTCATGACCCCCTACACGCGTATCTATAAAGTTAACTCCCCGCATCTCGGCCGAGGTATAAAAGTCCGTTCCCGTCAATTGCGCGAAATTATTTACCTGAGGATCACGACTGTTCCTTTCATCCAGCATACTGACCGTTACGTTTTCTCCCAATACAGCGGGTCGAATTTTATCCAATACCGGAAACCAGGAACCACCGGAAACTAAAAACAATACCGGCCTCCCCAGCACTTCCGCTAAAATTTCCTCCACGGCTTGCGCCGCATTCTGGGCTGCCTCTTCCGAGCTGGGAAGTGTATGAATTTCCATAACATTTATTCTTCCTTTTTAACCTCGTGCCCGCCAAATTGATGTCGCAACAAGGATACCACTTTGCCGGTATAACTTGGATTACCTTGCGAATCGAGCCGGAATTGCACCGCTTCCTCAATAATAGGAACGCGTATCCCCCATTCTTCCGCCGTTTGCATGGTCCATTTTCCTTCGCCGCTCTGATCAACCTCTCCGGAAATCGGACTCAAATCTATACCATATTCATCGTATCCCTCGTACAACCATTCGATTAAATTAGATTGGATCACCGTACCGTGATTATACACCCGTGCCACCTCGGCCAAATCAAGGTCAAAATCCGACTTTTTCATAACCGTAAATCCTTCGGCAATGGCCTGCATCATTCCATACTCAATACCATTGTGCACCATTTTTACAAAGTGCCCCGCACCGGATTCACCCATATAACCGTATCCGCCTTCCACGGTCAAATCGTCAAACAACTGCTCATATTCTTCAAATAACTCCCGCTCCCCGCCAATCATCATAGAAGCTCCCTCCAGGGCTCCTTCCGGCCCGCCACTAACACCGACATCCAAAAGATGAATTCCCTTTTCTTTCAGCTCGCGTGCCCGACGCACAGAATCTTTATAAAAAGAATTTCCTCCGTCAATGACCCGGTCGCCTTCCGCTAACAGGGGGGTAAGATTTTCCAGGACATCGTCTACCACCTGATGCGGCACCATAATCCAAATCAAACGAGGCGTATCTGCCAGTTTTGAAACCAACTCTTCCACGCCATGAGCGCCTTCGGCTCCCTTTTCAGCCAC
Organism: uncultured Candidatus Saccharibacteria bacterium; assembly: GCA_964435865.1. Lineage (GTDB taxonomy): Bacteria > Patescibacteriota > Minisyncoccia > 2-01-FULL-47-10 > CAYTAF01 > CAYTAF01. Next base: position 4,306 of record CAYTAF010000028.1, read on the forward strand.
CGCCTGTACAGCTTTTTCGTTCATATCTTCGGCTACTACACTGTAACCCTTTTCCAAAAGGCGCTCTACCATATTAGTTCCCATTTTTCCGAGTCCGATATATCCTAATTGCATGATTACTTAGCTGTTTAGCAGATTAGCTTATTAGGTGATTAGCTGATTGGTGTGTCGGTCTAACCAACCCCTCGTGTCTAAAGAGCCAAGAAGCAATCCTTGCACGGCCAAGCACCCCCTCTGTTCCTACCTCACCCATATGCCCGTTCAAAGATTGCTTCTTGACTTTCCCTGCAAGTAAGCGCCCTTCGGGCTAAATACACCTACAAACAAACAAGAAGTGGAAAAATGCTACCCGGGAAACTCGCCGGGCTGATAGTGTTCCAGCTCGGCTTTATCCCAATTTTCCAAAATAGGCGTAATAAAACGCCAAGAGGCCTCTACTTCATCCGTGCGGGCAAAGCGAGTTTGATCACCACGCATCGCATCAAATAAAATTCTTTCATACGCATCCGCAAACTGCTCGCTCAATTCATTTTCAGAAAAATTGAAGGATAAATCACGCGCCTCCAGCTCAGAGGTGAAGCCGGGCTTTTTACTCCAAAACCGAACCGAAATTTGCTTATCCGGTTTAATCTGAAATGTCACCACATTTTTATGCGGACCTTCCGTTTCAGGGGTGCACAAGCACCGAGGCGAATGCTGAAACGTCACCTCTATCTCGGTGCGGGTTTCAGACAAGCACTTACCACCCTCCAGCTCAAACGGAACTCCCTGCCACCGTTCGTTGTCTACAAACGTACGGAGCCAAAAATAGGTTTCCGTATCCGAATCATCTGCCACCCCATCTATTTGCCGATATCCTTCATATTGAGCGCGATACGCATTAGTGGCAAAATCAACAATCGGAAACTCGGAAAGTTCTTCCAGCACGTTAGCTCTCTTATTACGAATCGCCCGAGCCGACAACTCACCCGGGTCATCCATCGCGGTATGAGCAAGCATTTGCAAAATATGATTTTGACCGACATCCCGTAAAGCACCGATGGAATCGTAAAAACTTCCCCGATCCTCTACGCCGAACTCTTCATACATTCGAATGCACACCTTCTCTACGTACTCACCATGCCACACCGGCTCAAACAACAAGTTGGAAAACCGGAACATTAACAAATTTTCCAGGGTCTCTTTTTGCAGATAATGATCAATCCGAAAAATCTGTTCTTCGTCAAACAGCCCTCCCAACTCCCGGTCCAATTCGCGAGCAGTGCGCAAATCGCTACCAAACGGTTTTTCCACGAGCACGCGCGTCCACTTTTCTTCCGAGCACGGTTGGTTTAACTCGGAGCCAGCCAGCTGCTTAAAAATAGTATGATAAAATTTCGGCGGCGCTGCCAAATAAAACAATCGGTTCGGGCACAGGCCTATCTCCTCATCCAGCTCCCGGAGACGGCCGGCAAGCTTTTTATAATCCTCGCTGTTGTCAAAAGAACCCTGTACATAAAATATATGCTGTAAAAATGAATTCAGCTCCTGCTCATCAGCCTCTAAGTTCTCCCGCACCGACCCCAAAGCGTATTCCCGCAGGCCTTCATCGTCTTGATCGCTTCTGGCAAAGCCCACAATTCGAAATTCTTCCGACAAAACCCCCTTTCGATATAACTGAAATAAAGAAGGGTAAAGCTTTTTATAGGCAAGATCACCGGTGGCTCCAAAAATAACAAATGTTAACGGTTCTTTAAGTTGTAAATTTTCTTGATCCATACTAGTAGTATACCACACTTTCTATAACGCCCAACGTCAATTATCCACAAAAAAGGGTGACCTGTCGCACAAAACAAAAAGCCCGACAGTATAAATACTGTCGGGCTCATCAAGCAAAAATCAACACCTAATCACCGGCCTGATGGATAACACGCTGTGGGAAGGGAATGGAGATTCCTTCTTTGTCAAAAGCGGCCTTAAGACGTTTGCGTAACTCCCCGGTTATTGCCCATGTGCTAACAAAGCCAATAATGCTGTTTTTAGACAGCCTTACTCCTCTTGAAAAGTAGGCACCGGTGTATTCAATTCAAGACTTTTGGTTACCGAACAGCTGTAACCATTACTATCTTCAATAGTTAAAGTAGCTTCGGCCTGCTGAATAACATCTTGGTACACTACTTTTGGATTTTCCTCTTGCGAGGAAGCTGGCACCGGATTGCCGCGGCTACCAAAATCCCAGAAAAACTTATGCTGATCAGTGTCATCATAGAACACACTCTGATCTTCAAATTCAATTTCCTCCCCTATAGAAGGTTCCTCTGGTGACCAAGAAAAAGAGGGTTGAGGGTATCGATTCGCAGGCCTGCTGAATTCACTTACCTCAGACCAGGAAGATTTCTCACCCGATGTGTCCCACACCCGGACGCGAGCAAAATAGTTCTCATCGTAGTCAAGTGAATTAAGAGAAATATTTGGACTCGTTGATTTTGAACCTACTTTACCTGTATCGATCACAGGACTGGAAAAACTTGTATCGCTACCAACTTGAAGCCGATAAGCGCTTTGACTGTCTTCCGGATCCGGATCCTGAAAATCCCAGCTAAAAACCCGAGAAATATTGGAAGGTGAGCAATAGCTGCCCTCTCCTATTTTCAAATTACTGACCTGGGGAGAACCTTTGGTGCTAATTTCAATGGGCTGTGATGCAACCACATCGCTCCCACCACCCCATCTCCATCTAGATTCAGTGCTTATCCAAACACGAGCGTAGACACGACCTCGTGGCGCATTTTCAGGAATTACAAACTTTTGATTATATTCGTTAAAGAACCCGATGGGGTGCCCTCCTGCGCGATCATTTTTTTTAACTTCACCAAGTTTAATAGGGTCGCCAAAAGAAAGGGCTTCACTCAAACTAGGAGAGGACGATTGCCTGGCCTCACTTGCCAGATAAAAAGATATCTCGGACTGAGGATAGTCATTGATACAAAAAGGGATAAAGTAAGCCCCTTGAAAATTAATTTTATCACCGGGAGCAAAAGATTGATCCTTTAAGGGCCGATTCCATGAATTGGCAACGGCATTTCCGGAAAACCAATTGAATCTGTA
>CAYTAF010000029.1:0-6995 GCA_964435865.1 uncultured Candidatus Saccharibacteria bacterium
CGTCTGTCTGCTCACGAAGGCTTTGGAGGCCAGCTTTACGCCTCCTATCAAAAGGAGGACGAGGTGGCGGAAGGGCGGATTAATATCTTCCCGAGTTTCGCTGGAGGACATTTCCGCGAGCTGGATCTTGTAACCCGCGTTGACTCGGCTCAGCTCGAGTTTTCCGGCTTCTACCGTTTCACGGAAGAGATGGAGCCGATAGAAAACGTGCAGTGGGCCAGCTTTGGGTTGTATCGGATGCATTCTCCCGAGCTTAGCTCATACTTTGCTATACACGGCCGGGAGCATGTCACTCGTACCTCCGAGCTCGTTCTATTCGGGCCTCTGGCTCGAGTCAGCTACCGTCAGTTTTTTGTCACGGGCCGGGTCTTGACTGAGGACGGTTCCCACTGGCGACCCGCTGTCTCGGTGGGTGCCTCCGTTGATCTTTAACCTCCTTTGCGCCTCAAGAGACGAGCCCCTATGGGTTAACCCATAGGGGCTTTCGTCTTGCTTAGAACTGATAGTTGACGGCGCCAACGTAACTGGCGCCGAGATCCGGATCTGGCACATAGACAAAATCAAAAGAGAATTTATCTATATTCAGCCCAAATCCGAGACGCCAGCTGATACTGCCTTCTTGGCGTATCAGGCTGCCCCGCAGCTCGGCGGGGCCGGTAACAGCCTCAATGCCCGCGCTCGCGCGTTTTAAGGACTGGTTTCGTAGACGCATTTCTGAGGTGAGTGTGAAAAAGCCGTCTATATACGAGGCGCCAAAGCGCCACTGGCGGCTTCTTTGGTCAGTGGCACCGGCGCCCCAGTTGATTTTGGTGTTGGTGACATCCTTAGCTGTTGCGCCGAGCGTTATCCTGCCGGCTTGGTACTGGGCACCGAAGTCAAAGCCGACTCCGTGTCCACTGGCACTGTTTTCACCACTGATGTGGTGAAAGTAAAATTTGCCGGTGGCACCGGCTTTCAGGCGGGCTTCTCCGAAACTGAAAGCTTTGCCTGCCCCGAAGAACCCCACTGCTTCGGTGTCGGTAATGGTTTCCCTGAATTTCGGGTCGCTGCTAAACACAACCGGAATATCCGGGATAACTTGATAGCTGACGCCGGCACCGAAAGCGGCAATGGGAGTAGGTGTCAAGCCGCCAAGGAATCCGTGGTAGATGGCTTCTCCGAAACGATCGGTACCGGAGGCACCAAGGGTGGTTCTATCTTCGGCAAGAGAAGCCGGGTTCCAGTAAACAGCCGTATAATCGGTGGAAAGGGCTGTGCAGCCTCCCAGTGACTTGCACCGGGGACCGAAACCGAGATCCAGGGACTTGAAAGCGCCCATGCCGAAGGCCGGGCGTTCCACCGAGTCCATATCTTGGTTGTCCGGTGAAGCCACAGCAGTTTGTGGCAATAAAAGAAGCACCGTCACCGCTACAGTTATACAAAGAACAATGCGCTTCATTGCGCATCCCTCCTTTCCAGTTAAGTGTATTTTTGCTTAAAATAGATTTTTTGTCAAGTCTAACAAAGAAGTAGGCCCCTGGAAGCTTTCCAGGGGCCCCAAATTTGTGCGGCGTATGAGCTAATGGCAGCGCTCTTCATGCACAGAGTATGCATCAACAGCACTGTTGCCCGCCCATCCGAGGTAAATTAAAGGAGTGAGGCGGGAGAGAATAGTGGATACGGTGCCGGGAAGCAAGTCAGTGCCCAGTCCAAGTATGGTGGGAATGGCTACAGCACCCGCCACATGAATCAAGGCCTTCCCGTCGTCCTTGTTGAAAATTTGTCCCAGCCCGGGCAAGAGCAAAGAAGCCCCGCCTGTCCAGATAGGGTCAGTGGACAATCGGCATTCAGGGGCTGGCTTTTCCTCTTGCAACGTTGTTGCCCAGCCGTCCGTGGTCGCCGCGAAGGCGATGATCAACGCCAGAAGGGCAGTAACCGCGGCGATGCGGCTTGCCTGGCTTTTCATGAACTCGTCCCTCCTTACGAAAAGGTATGAGTAGTATAACTAATATTGGTTTTGTGTCAACCCTCACACCTAGTCAGATACACTCAATTCGTTGCATCGAATTGAGCAAGAGCCCCTTAGGCAATTCTGACTAGGTGTGAAGGTCAACCCTTGCGAGTTTTTTCATATAAACTCACCGCCTGCATATTGGCAGGCGGTGAGTGTGTGGAATACACTTGAGATTTTTTTGTTATGTATTTTTTCCGACAATGGCTTCGAAATCTTTGCGCTCCAGGGTTTCCTTTTCCAGTAGAGTATTAGCTACCTTTTCCAGAACCTCTTGTTGTTCTTGAATCACCTTTTGAGCGCTTTGGTAGGCAGTTTTAATAATGTGTCTAATTTCTTGGTCTATCTCGGCCGCGGTTTCCTCCGAATAGTTGCGACTTTCACCGATTTCTTTACCTAAAAATACGTGATCGTCCTGATCACCAAAGGCGATGGGACCCAGCTTACTCATACCGTATTTGGTAACCAGGTTGCGGGCTAGTTGAGAGACCTTTTTCAGGTCATCCGAGGCACCGGTAGTTACCTCGTTAAAGGTCTCCTCTTCCGCGCTATAACCGCCCAGCATAGTGGCGAGCTGATCCATATACTTAGAGCGAGAGGCGAAATAGTTTTCCTCTTCCGGGAGGGTTAAGGTAAAGCCACCGGCCTGTCCGCGTGAAATTATGGAAATTTTGCGTACCGGATCGGTGTGAGGCAAGAAATGAGATACCAGAGCGTGACCGGCTTCGTGAAAAGCGGCAATTTTTTTCTCCTGCGGGCTTAAGACGCGGTTTTTACGCTCCCTGCCCAACATTACTTTTTCAATAGCATCGTTTAGGTTGCGCTGTCCAATTTTTTTCTTGCCTTGTTGTACGGCCTCAATGGCAGCCTCGTTTAGCAGATTTTCCAGATCCGCCCCGGAGAAACCGGGGGTGCGTTCAGCCACTTCCTTCATGGAAATATTTTTCACGAATTTTTTGTCTTTGGCGTGCAACTCTAAGATGGCGCGACGAGCCTTTATGTCAGGCAAGTCGGCTACGACCTTGCGGTCGAAACGACCGGGTCTCAGCAGAGCGGGGTCGAGTACATCGGGCCGGTTAGTGGCAGCGATGACCACCACATTGGTGCGCTCATCAAAACCGTCCATTTCCGCCAAAATTTGGTTTAAGGTTTGTTCTCGTTCGTCATGACCTCCTCCTAAGCCGGCACCGCGCTGGCGCCCTACTGCGTCGATTTCATCGATAAAGACCAGGGCGGGGGCGTTCTGTTTGGCGGTTTGGAATAGGTCGCGGATACGAGAGCTCCCTACACCAACAAACATTTCCACGAATTCCGAGCCCGCGGCATGGTAAAACGGTACATTGGCCTCCCCGGCTACCGCTCGGGCCAGCAGGGTTTTGCCGGTGCCAGCCGGCCCCACTAAAAGCATACCTTTGGGAATTTTAGCTCCAATCTCCAGGTACTTACGTGGGTTTTTCAGGAAATCCACCACCTCTTTTAGCTCTTCCTTGGCTTCGTCTAGACCGGCTACACTGTCAAAAGTGGTTTTCTTTTTGTCTCGCCAGTCCGCTTGCTTTGCTTTACTTTTTCCGAATTGCAAGGCCTGCATTTGGCCCTTTTTAGCGGAGCTCATCATATACCAGAGCAATCCGCCAATAAGTAGAATAGGCAGTATAACGGACAGGGCAGTGCTTACCAAGAAAGCGGTGCGGCTCGGGCTTTTAATATCAACTTTTATTCCTTGTAGTTGTTCTTGAGTTACGCCCAGTGCCTGCAGAGATTCAAAAAAAGACACCCCCTCTTCTTTATGGGCAATTTGTTTTGTGCCGTCTTCCAGGGTCAGCTTTAACTCAGTGCCCTGAATGGTCAATTCTGCCACCTTGTCGTCCTTAATGCTGTCAGCAAGCTGTGAGAATGTGATATTTTCTGATTGTTGAAAGCCACCGGAAGAAATTGCGAAAAATCCGGATACAATTAAAAGCACCAGCAGAACAGTAAAGATTCTGGTGCTTATGTTTTTGAATTTTGATTTAGGATTCTTGCGTTTCGGCATTTTCGGGTTGTTTTTGCGAAGTTAATTCTAAGCTCATGCGATGATCTTCTGGCTTGATAGAGGTGACTTTAAATTTGTACGTTTCTCCAAGCTCCAGCTTTTGTTTCATGTTTTTCAGTGAACCAAATTGAGAAATGTGGGCCAGGCCATGGATATCTTCGTCTAAGTGCACAAAAGCACCGAATGGGTTAATTTTAGTGACCTTTCCTTCGTAAACATTGTCTATCTGGTATTTTTCCTCCACGGTTTCCCATGGGTTCTCCTTGAGGGCTTTCATAGACAGTGATACCTGAGTATCTTTGATGTCAATAATTTTGGCCTTTACCTTTTCTCCGGCTTTAACTACTTCCTGCGGATCTTCTATAAGTTTCCAGTCCAGCTCGGAGATATGTACCAGACCCTCTAAGCCCTCATCAAATTCCACAAAAGCGCCGAAATCAACTACTCCGGTTACCTCTCCCTCCACTACATCGCCTACTTTATATTGATCCAGTTTTTCTTTTACCTCTTTCTTTTCCGCTGCCTTCTCGCTAAATATAATTTTTTGATTACCCCGGTCAATGTTAATGATTTTGGCGCGTAGTTTTTGGCCTTCTAGGGATTTGAGTTTTTCCAGAATTTTATTGGAATCCCCGTCTTCTACGCGCGGGTAGTTGTCAGTTCCAAGCTGCGAAGCAGGTAAAAAGCCCTGAATGCCTTCGGCTTGTACCAAAAGGCCGCCCTTGTTTGCGTCAAGTACTTCTATTTCTGTTTCTTGGTTTTCCTTGTAAATTTCTTCCAGCGCGTTCCAGGCCTTTTGTGCTCCAATTTCTTTTAGTGATAGTTCGACTAGGCCTTCTTCGTTCTCTCGGGTTAGTACTCTGGCTTGAATGACGTTGCCCTGGGCTATGTTTTTTAGGCTTTGGGGGGTTTGCTGCAGCTCAGAAGCATAAATAACCCCCGTGCCCCAGGGGGATAGATCTACTAAAATACGTGAGGCCTCGCGGTTTATAACTTTTCCTTCTACCTCACTACCCGGCGTCAAGGTGGCACTGGATTCGGCGGAATCCTTAAGAAGAGTTTTTAGGTCAACCTTTTCTTGTGCCGGCTTGGCCTGAGATTTTTGCGAACTTTTAGTAGAAGATGAGCCAGTTGACTTCTTGGTATTTTTAGTTGTTTTTGTTTGTGATTTCGTTTTTGTTGTCACGTAATTTTCACCTCACTTTGCGTGCGTAATTATAATACTGCTACGCCTTGCTGTCAAATCCGGTAGCAAGCAATTCAAAGATTCCGGGTTTTATGTTGCTTAGGATTGACAAATATAAAATAATATGTTCTATATAATACTGTTATTTCGGGTGTCGATTAGAGAACTCGTTCTTTGCAACCTATCTACAGCGTAACTCTTGCAGGGCTAGTAGAGGTCGAGTACAATAGAGCCAGCCGGTAACCATTAACCTTTAAAGGAGATTATTATGTCACCAGAGCAAATGGAAGGCGGCGCTCCCGAACCGGAGCAGAAGAAAGAAAATGAGAAAACCTACACGGAGGACCTTGCTGAACGCCTCAAGGAAGCGACACATCTCATGGAGAGGGGTCCTGTAGGCGACCAAGAATTTCCAGAGCTGCTTGCAACGCCTGAGGAAGTCGCGGAAACTTTGCATGAAAACTTTCCAGAGTTTTTCACCTCGTTAAGAAATCGAATTATGAGATTGCAGGAAGCGAAACAAGAGCTCAACACAGACCTTGCAGGTGAAAGCTCCGAGAGAGCAGAGGAAATCCAAAAGGGGTTTGAGCGAAGATTCGACGAAGAGCGGGCAGTAGTGGCCGGAATGGTGCAAGCGGTTCACGATATTATTCCTCGGCTTCAAAAAAAGGAGGAGTAAGAAAAGTGCTGTGGATATAAACCTTTGCGGAGCCCGGCAGGTGCGCGCCTGCCGGGCTTTTTTTACTAAACGGCTAATACAATTGTATTAGCCGTTTAGAAAGGGTATTATTGCGTGCTTTGGAAGAGTGGTGTAAGATAATGTCAGATAATAAGTATCGGAATGACCACTATGACAAATAACGAATGACGAATAACAGGAGTAGGCGTTGGTCATCGTTATTGTCATAGTCATTGTCATCGTGATTGGTGTAATTTATGACTATCAGCAAGCGCGTAGAGCAATACCTTAAAGAGCTGGAGGCGGAAAAATCCGCCGCTACCGTTAAAAATTACCGCCACTATTTGGCTCGGTTTGTGGATTGGGTGTCGGATACCTTTGGAGAGAAAACGGATTTAAACCAGCAAGTGGTGGAGCATTATAAATACTGGCTGCAGAATCGGGGGCACGCTCCCAGTACGTTAAATTATCATCTTATTGTTGTGCGCGGACTTATTAGATTTTTGCGCGAGAACGGTTTAACCGATTTGGATCCCGGAGAGCTGGAGCTTTTGGAGGTAGAGCAGGATGACAGCATTGATTTTTTGGACGTAGGTGAGCTGGAAAAGATTTTGCAGGTACCCTGGAAGGGTATAGGACATTTTCAGGCCTTGCGTAGTAAGCTGGCCGTGGGGCTTTTGTATTCTACCGGTATGCGCCTGAGTGAAGTTACTGCCTTGAATGTGGATAATATTTATGAAAAAAAGTTAGAGGTGCAAGGATCGGGTCGCAAGCTTTTTATAGGTAAATTTTTAGAGGAAACATTGCGAAAATATTTAGCGGAGCGCTCTGACAGGGATTCAGCCTTATTTGTACGCAAGCCCAAAGCCGAAAACGGTAAAGATTTAAGGGTCTCCGAGCGCACCATTGAGCGAGCGGTCACTTCCGCCGGCAAACAAGCCGGTATTACGCGCGGAGTTAGTCCGCATATGTTACGGCATACCCTGGGGGTGGATCTACGTTCCGCCGGTATGAGCCTGGAAAGCGTGCAAAATGTACTGGGCTATGAAACCCATACCGATACCATTCAATACCCACAGCTTCCCGACCGTCCATTTGCCGAGTTCCA
>CAYTAF010000030.1:0-1508 GCA_964435865.1 uncultured Candidatus Saccharibacteria bacterium
CGGTTGATGGGCAAGGCGATGAGGAAGCTGGCCGGTGCTATCTCGGGGGCGGATACCACCGCTGTATTTTTGAATCAAACCCGCATGAAAGTGGGTGTCTTTTTCGGGTCGCCGGAGACGACCCCGGGTGGGATGGCGCTTAAGTTTTTCTCTTCGGTGCGGTTGCGGCTGCAGCGAGCCGCCAAAATTCAAAGAGGGCAAGACGTAGTGGGTAATCGCGTGAAATTTAAGGTGGTGAAAAATAAAACAGCCCCTCCGTTTAAGGAAGGGGAGTTTGATATTTTTTACGATCAGGGCATTGCCAGATACAACGACTTGCTGAATGCCGCTGAGTCAGCGGGCGTGGTAGAGCGCAAAGGCAGCTGGTATCATTTTGGCGAAGAAAAGTTGGGACAGGGAGCGGAAAGTGCGGCTAACTTTCTGAAAGAGAATCCCAAAGTGGAGCAAAAAATCCTGGAAGAGGTGAAAAAAGCAAACACTGCCGCTTAGAAGGGCTTATCTTCTCGGGTGTCAATCACACGCGTGGTGAACGGCAAAAGGTCCGCTTGGCGGGCTCTTTTTATTTCCCGCGCGATCCAGCGTTGATGTTTCGCGCACACGCCGGTTCGACGCCGCGGAGCGATTTTTGCCTGAGGAGTAATAAATTTCTTTAAAAGCTCTACGTTGCGAAAGTCAACTTGTTCCGGGTCAATGTTTTGTTGGCAGATGTAACAGTGTTTCATAATTGAGAATGCAAAAATCAAACATCAAAAATTAAACCCCCGCAGCCGTATCCAATCCCAAAGGATAATTCAAAATGTAAAAAGCTGTCCACGCCAGTATTATCATCCCCGCGCAAGAGGAAATCTCGTGGCTGGATTCTCAGTCAAGCTGGAGATGACCGATTTGGCGGTAGTGATCTTTTTGATATTTGCTCTTTGATTTTTTAATTTTTAAAGGTTGATGTCTTTTTCCGGGTCTATCTCTCCGCTGTTTTTATCGTCCTCGTTATCGTCGTTACTTTCTTTGTTGTCGTCGTCATCGTTATTGTCATTGTTATTGTTGGCTTCAGGGCTTGCGTCTTCTTCAATTTGCAACACCGGCACGTCTTCATCGTCCGAGTTTTTGGTTTGCCGGGAGTCGTTTTCTTGTGCTTGCGATGAGGTGTCACCAGAAGAGCCGGCCGGGGCACCGCCGCCATCACTGCTCATACTGCGGGGCGGGAGCTGAATATTATCGGCCACAATTTCTGTTTTATAGCGTCGCTGGCCGCTTTTTTGGTCTTCCCAGGAGCGGGTCTGAATGCGGCCTTCTATTAGTGCAAGATCGCCTTTACTTAAATATTGGCTTACGATCTCGGCGGTGCGGGAAAAAGCCACAATATTGTGAAATTCGGTTTCTTCTTGGCGGTTTCCGTCCCGGTCTTTGTAATACCGATTGGTGGCAATTCCAAAATTAACCACCGCATCACCGCTGGGAAGTGATCGTTTTTCCGGATCCTGTGTTAAACGTCCCAAAACGAATGCTTT
>CAYTAF010000030.1:1608-6851 GCA_964435865.1 uncultured Candidatus Saccharibacteria bacterium
TCTTCCAGGATTTCATCAATTTTTTCGTCAAATTCTTCTATGCTGGCTTTGTTTTTTTGACTGGGGCGTTGTTCTTCCGTTTCTTGCCCCTCTTCTTCTTTCTGTTCCTTTTCTTGGCTTTCATCTTTCGGCTCTTCTTTTTGCTCTTGATTTTTTTGTGCAGTTTTGGCGGTGGCGGTGCTTTGGGTGGTAGTAGTTTTTTGGGCTTTTGTTTTGCCGGTTGTTGTCTTTTCTTCTTCGCTTAACAGAGGGTGTTGTTCCGGAATGCTTTCTTGTTCGGTTATTAAAAAGCGCAAAACGTTTTCCTCCAGGCGCAATTCTTCTTCCAATTCGCTCAACTTGGAAGGATCTTTGATTTCAAAATAGATATCAAAAATATAACCGTTGTTGTGGCGAGTGCCTTGCTTAATAATGGGGTAGGCTAAAGGCCTGGCTCCCACATCAAAGGTTTTTTTAACAGTACCGCCGGCATTTTTAATAAAACCTTCCACCGTTTCCCGGTGACTTTTTAGTTCCTCTTTTTTGTTTTGGCTTGGGAATATTACGAAAAGTTCGTACATAGAAGCGTCACAATGACAATGATTTTTAACAATTATTTATGAAGGCTTATTGCTCGTCATCGTCATAGTTATTTGTTATTGTCAGTTTAGGTTTTTATCTCGATTACTTCGCCATCTTGCACCTCGTAGTCCTCGCCGCGGGTCGCCACAAGGCCGTTTTCTTTAGCGATCGCCCATGAGCCTGCTTCGAGCAATTTTTCCGCCGGAGTTATCTCGGCGCGGATAAAGTTCTCGCTCAAATCGGTGTGAACTTTCGCAGCGGCCTCTTTAGCTGTGCTTCCTTTTTCCAGGGCGTGCGCCTGGAGGATTTTACCACCTTTAACGGTGTAAAAAGTAAGCAACTCCAATTTATCGTAACAGGTTTTAGTTAATTTTTCAAGGGAGCCCGGGTATGAAAGTGTTTTGCGGTATTCGGTCTGTTCCTCTGAAGGCAATTCCTGCAACTCCAGCTCAGCTTGGGCGCTTAACTGAATAGCCGGCTGTAAGCTGGTAGGAGGCTCTACAGGTTCCTGGTTTTCTTCAAGATTAAAAACGTATACCTGCGGCATCTCGCTTATTTTTTTGGCGCTCGGGTCGTTTTCTTGTATTTTAGTGTCGTATTGTTCCAGCTCGTTATTAATAATATCAGATTGTTCTTTCGGATCCGTGCTTTGGCTGGAGTGGGCAATGCTTTTGTCCTCAAAAACACGCAATACGTGAATAAGTAAGTCGGCTTGGGCAATATGAGATAAAAATTCGTTTCCCAGCCCTTCGCCTTCATGGGCACCTTCAATAAGGCCGGCGATATCCAAAAAGGTGATAGTGGCCGGGCGTACCTCGGGCGGCTCCAGTAATTCGGAGAGCTTGTTTAAAGTTTGATCGGGGATTTCCAGTACGGCCTTGTTGGGATCAATAGTAGTAAAGGGCCGCGCTTCTCGCGCGACTTGTTTTTGAGTCAAAGCTTCAAATAAAGTGGATTTGCCCACATTGGGCAGACCAATAATCCCAACTTTCATTAATAAAATTCAAAATGCAAACTGCAAAAATCAAAAGAGAGTTCAAAAACCCAAAGCCCAAATGCCACAAATATGCACAAACAAAACATAAAACCCAAAGCACAAACAGCAAATTTCGAGAACTAAAAAAGAAAGACAAGAACTGCGCAATCTTTTAGCTCAATATTAGGGCAAAGTAGATAGTTTATGTTTTGTGCTGTCTGTGTTTTGTAATTTGTGCTTTGTGTCTCTGTTTGGGTTCTGGATATTTGGGTTTTGGAATTTTGACTTATATAAGGCCGACTGCTTTTTTGATCTGTTTTATTTTTGCATCAGCTTTTTCGTTAGCTGCTTGATTGCCGCTTTCTAAAGTTTCCAGTAATTCATCAGGATTAGCGAGAAGTTGATTGTAGCGCTCGCGCAGAGGGGTAAGTTTTTCAATAAGGAGATCGGCTAAGGTATCCTTAAATTCCGCGTAGCTGGAGCCGCCGAATTGTTCTACGATTTCCTCTTGCGAGATACCCGCAAATAACGCATAAATGTTAACCAGATTGTGAATGCCGGGAGATTGATCTGCTTGCTTTAATTCCGAATGGCTGTCGGTGACAGCGGATTTAATTTTGGAGCGGATACTGTCGGGTTCTTCAAAGAGACCAATAAAGGTTTTGTCCGGGTCGGATTTGGACATTTTCTTTTCCGGCTCTTGTAGGTTTTGGATTTTGGCTCCGGTTTCCGGAATTTTCATTTTCGGCACGGTTAAAATTTCGGTCTCGTAGCGCCGATTAAATTTACGTGCCAGGGTACGCGTTAGCTCCAAATGTTGGCGCTGATCTTCCCCGATTGGCACTTCATCGGCATCGTAGAGCAATATGTCCGCGGCTTGTAATACCGGATAGGCAAATAGGCCGGTGTTAACGTCTTTGCCTTGTTTTTTGGATTTCTCCTTGAATTGGTGCATCTCCCGTAAGAAGGAAAGTGGTGTAAAAGTGGATAAAATCCAGCTTAGCTCGGTATGAACGGGGACGCTGGATTGAACGAAGAGGGTGCTTTTTTGGGAGTCAAGGCCGGCGGCAATGTAGCCGGCAGCGGTAGCTAATACGTTTTGTCTCAGGTTTTCTGGCTTTTGCGGAACAGTGAGGGCGTGCAGGTCGGCAATAAAATAATAGGCCTCGGTATTTTCTTGCAATTCAGTAAAATACTGAATTGCCCCCAGATAATTTCCAATATGCAAAATACCCGAGGGCTGAATGCCCGAGACAATTGTTTTTGTTTTTTGTTTGTTCATAGTAATATCTTATCGCGCGCCGACCGTTTCGTAAATAGCTCCATTTATTTACGAAAGAAAACGGAGGGAGAAGATGACTCTTCTCCCTCCGAATGGGTTTGGCGTGGTTGGAAGGAACTGTGGTTAGTAGCTCCACGGCTGGGAGGCGGACTTGGGAAGGGCAACTATCACAGGCCGCTCTTCCCATAGCCGGTCTAGCAGTGGCAGCATCTTTTCCCAGTAGCCGGGGTCAACTTCCGCGTCAATCAGAATGGTATGCGGATTCTCCCTGAGCCACAGCGCGAGTGCGATGTAGAGGGTCATATTGGCCAGGGCACGCTCGATGCCAAGGGCGTCGGTGGCGTATCTCTCGAGTTGATTGTTGGCCTCGGGCTGGAGTTTTTCAGCGAAGTCCTGATTGTTTCGGGCGATTTCGTATCCATGTTGGATACGATCTTGTCCTAGTAGGTCACTCCAACGCTGTGAGCTGAACGGTACATCCAGTAATTGTTGGACGGGCCGGACTATTTCTTCGTCCAGCAAGTTGAAGTTGTGGTTTAGCGATCGAGCAACTTCTTTCGAGGTTCTTGCGCCGGTTTGTCCGTCCATGCGAGGCCTCTGAGTCCCATTCAGTTGGTAGCCGGTTTGATTCTCGATTTCCTGGATGGAGGGATAAAAAAATGGGTGAAGGGTGCCTTTGAGTCGATCATCCCATTCAAAATCCTCGTCCACATTCAGGAAAACCGCCTCTTGTAGGTGCGGCTGAAGATCATTCAGGATGCTGGCGATAGTACTCCTGGCTTTTTGGGTGTGTGCCTGCAGGAGTGATTCGGCGACATCGGTGTGCGGACGGTTGTATGCCGGACATCCCACAAAAAGAGCGGTCAGGTCGGAACTTTGTTCCAGGTGCTCCATGTGGTCCGGGTCAACTATCACCGGTCTCGTTTGCCCTCTTATGATGCTGGAGAGCGTCACTTCCTGGGTGTATTGGGCCCAATCAACCCACCATTGATATTTAGCTTGGTACTCTTGCGAGGCCTCACTTTCTTCCTGTAGCCACGGGAATGGCTGGTTGGTCCAGTATTCCATTTGCATAACTTCGCGGAGCGCGGCTTCGGCGAAATGTTTTTGCCGCTCCCCTTCGGATAGTTTTTTATCTTGATGGCGCTGTACTGCTTTCACGTGTGGGGTGGTTTGTGCCCATTCTGGGATGATACCTCCTTCTGTCTCATAGTGTAACTGCCAGAGCCGCGCCGAGGAACTGCGGAGGTGTCTGCCCGGAAAAATCTGACGAGAGCATTGGTTTTCACCTGGTGTAAAGAAACTGACGGAGTTGGCGGGCGCTTTTTCTCCTTTCTTGAGAATTTTGGTTCTAAGATTGAGACCGAGTAGACCTTTTTTAAGAGCTCTAACGTTGGCAATAACGCCTTGATAGGGTTTATGAAGCGCCTTTTGAGCCTCTTGATTTAACGCTCTTATGGCTTCTACTCCGACAGGGTCGTCTTCATGGGCGACATACACCCAGCGTGAACTTGGCAAGGTTTGGCGTGCTCCGCTCTCTGCGCTTGTTGCCCGGATGTGAGGTGGGCGTTCCGAACGTGGCAGACGAGTTGTGTTAGGCATATAGCCCTCCTTGGTGCTTATATGGAATTGTTAAAGAGCTTTACTGCGTTGGGAAATTTTAGGGTTTTACCCTAAAATTTCCATATTGTTTGAAATAAAAATTCCCGCCTTTTGTTAGGCGGGAAGGTGGTTGTTGAATCTTAGTTTCCGTTTTCTAGATTCTGTTTTCTAATGAATAAACCAACTCCCCGCCGTCTTTCAAGACGAGAATAAAAAAGAGAATAAGCATCCAAATAGATTGTGCGGCAAAGTTGGTGTTCGACATAATGTAGTTGCCCATTTTACCCACTACGGTGTCGTTGTCAATAGCTTCCTTGTGGATAAAGCTCAATGTACTAAAGCTTAGCGTCGTCCGACGACGCTAAGCTAGCTAGCTGCTGCAATTTTTCGGCTTTTTATCGGTAGGGCCTTCCTGGGGCGCGAAGTAAGGCGGGAACTGGTCGGTATGCTTTTGGCGGATATCAGAGATAATTTTTTTATTGCGCTGAAAGGCGTCTTTGTCGGGTTTCCAGGTATAGGCCTGGATATTCCATTCAATGGTGCATTTTTCCGGTCGGGCCGAGCCCTGGGCTTGGTATACGGTATTTAATTTACCGTCTAAACCAAAGTGCAGCATATTCATAACCGAGGCTCCGCTGGCAAAAACCACCGGTTTTTCTTTTTTGTTGCCCGCTTTGTTTACAAATTCCGCCAGCTTAATTCCGTCATTCTTTGGCATGAACAAAGCCATTTCCGTGGTATAGGCACCCAGACAGCCGGTGGTTATCATTGCCTCTGGTTTACCGTCTCCGGTTACGTCTTTAGTTTCCATTATATCTCCGG
>CAYTAF010000031.1:0-6468 GCA_964435865.1 uncultured Candidatus Saccharibacteria bacterium
AATTAAAAGAATATTTTGATAAAGGGTTCCCGCCTATTCATTTTTATGAATAGGCGAGGCTCGCCCAAAATCTGGGCTTTTGGGCGGCGAGTCCTGCCGGGGGTATAAAAATTTATAAATTGAGAAAGCCGATCAAAAATGTTAAGATCTAAATAAATACGGTGCCCGTAGCTCAATTGGTTAGAGCGCTGGTTTGTGGTACCAGAGGTTGGGAGTTCAAGTCTCCTCGGGCACCCATTACGATATAAGTGTGGCCCTTAATCCGGTCAAGCTTCATTAACGGTCGAATATCAATTACATACCCAAAAACTATCTTATGCCTGAAGAGAACAAATTATTTGTAGGCAACTTGAGCTGGGACATGAAAGACGAGGATTTAGAAAAGGTCTTTGCTGAAGTTGGCGAAGTGGAGTCAGCCAAAATTATTTTTTACCAAGACGGGCGCTCTAAAGGGTTCGGTTTTGTGGAAATGGCCAGCGAAGAAGATGTCCAAAAAGCTATTGATGAATTAGACGACAAAGAAGTAATGGGCCGCCAGATGCGTGTAGAAAAAGCCCGCCCGCAAGAAGAGTAAAAAGACAAAGTGATGAAAAAAGCCCTGCTGTACCTCGCTCGGCAGGGCTTTTGTTATCCGCCTTACTATCAAAACAGAGCTGTTTAAGTTATAATAAAAACAATGGATATAAAATTTCATTTCATTTTATTTTTGCTGGCCCTGCTTTTATTAAGCTTGGTTTTTACCGCCGGCGCCACCACCTTTAAGTATGCCACCAACCAAATGGCGAGTTTAACTGATGCTCCAATTGCACAGGAAGCAAAGCAACAAAAAGTCGAGTCGGTAAATAATCAGCCACGTACCGCAGAGCAAAATCTTAACCGGCAAAATATCTCTCTACCTCCCCAGGTTCGTCATAAAGTGCCGTTTTCTTCCCAAGCACCGCTCGGAGATTGGTCAGAACCGTACCAAAATGCCAGTGAAGAAACTTCACTAATTATGGCGCATACTTGGTTAAAAGGAAAAGGAGATTTAGGTGCCAACGAGGTGGACCGACACATAAATAACATTATACAAAAAGAGCAGGCGGATTTCGGCTTTTACAAAGACACTTCTGCCTTTCACACCTCACTCCTGCTTGCCAACTATTTTCAACATTACAACTACCAACTATTAAATAATGTCAACCTAAAGGACATCAAAGAAGAACTTGCCGATGGCAACCTAATAATAGCGCCCGTGACCGGTGGTGTGCTGGACAACCCGAATTATTCCACGGATGCTCGGTTCTATCATACGCTGGTCGTAACCGGATATAACAACCAAGAAAGTATGGTGTATACAAATGATCCGGGCATCCGTCACGGCTATAACGCCACCTACGACTACGCAACCTTTGAAAAAGCACTTTCTGATTGGAACTACCAGACACAGTCCCCGGAGCAAAGCGGCAACACAGTAATTAGTATCTCTCGGAACTAATGTCATCCCGCGGAACAACAATTCTGCTCGCCATTGTCTTGATCGCTGTTATCGCAGTGGGCGCTGGTAATATTTATGTGTTCCGCGAGCACAAAAAGTTTGAAGAGGCGCAGAGGCAAAAAGTTGCCGCTCTCACTGAGAAATTAAACGCCACGCAAAAAAACCTTAGCGGCCTTCGTTCGGATTTAAGCCAAACCCAAAGCCGTGTAAATGAGGTGGCACAAGCTAATCAACAAGCGCAAAAACAACTGCAAAAGGTGTCTCAGGAAACTCAATCACTAAAAACTACTACACAAAAACAAGCACAAACCATTGAAACTGTAGGAGAAACAGTCCAAGCTACCTCTCAATTGGTCTCCAAGCTCCAACAATCGGATGTTGAATTTACGGTTAGCGAATTGCAGGAAACGGTCCTACAAATTAGATGCCAGGACGAAGACGGAGACGACAGAAAAGGCTCCGGGGTGCTTATTTCCCCGAAAGGCATTGTGTTAACCAATGCTCATGTGGCAGCCAAAGGCAGGGATGGAGACACCTTCAGTAGCTGTCAGGCCTTTAAATCTTTTAAACAATCTCGCGAGGCCGAAGAGGCCTTCAACCTAGAGGGGCTGACGCTTACACAGAAGATAGACGCCGCCTTATTACGCATTACCTCCTCGGCGGGAAATGCGGAATCGAGAAACAGTTACCCTTATTTACCACTCGGCAATTCCAGCCAAGTGGAGATAGGCTCTGAAATTTTTATAGCCGGCTTCCCGCAAATCGGTGAATTTACTTTTAATTTAACCGAAGGTATTATCAGCGGTACCACAGAAAACTTTATAAAAACCGACGCCAAGGTAGACAAGGGCAACTCGGGTGGGGCCGCTCTTAACCCCGAAGGAAAGCTGATAGGATTGCCCACGGTAGCAAAAGTCGGACGGGTGGAATCTCTGGGTTTCCTGGTAAAGATCAACCTTGTTAAACAATGGGTTGAAGAAACCGATATAGAACTATAAACTCCACAATCTGAGCTGAAAATCACAAAAGCCCCGCGCTAGGCGGGGCTTTTGGCTATATCAAAGCTAGCCGTTCCACGGCTACTATGGATGCGCACCCAAAGAAAACGCTACTTCACAGCTTCTTTGAGTTGTTTACCGGCACGGAAGCGCGGTACGTCCATTTCCGGAATTTCAATCGGGGCACCCGATTGTGGATTCCGGCCCGTGCGGGCACTACGGTGAGATACATCAAATGTACCAAAGCCGGTCAAAGTTACCTCTTCACCGCGGGACAAGCTGTTTTCGATCGACTGCAAGGTCGCCTCAATAACACGCTTGGCCTCGGCCTTGGAAACGCCGGCCTGTTGGGATACAGCATCCGTTAATTCTGTCTTGTTCATATTATCACCTCCTTGAAGTGTGGCTAACTTGGGCCAAAATAGTAAGATATGAATCCTATTTGGCCTTGTTGCCATTCACACGCCAATTTTACACGCTTCTGCAGGGAGACGCAAGGGAAGGACGTACAAGCATTACCTCGCGTACTCTACAATTCTAGATTCACGAATGACGTGAACTTTAATTTCGCCCGGATATTTAAGTTGTTCTTCGATGCTAGCAGCAATTTTGCGCGCTAAGAGCTTGGCCTGATCGTCCCCGATTTCCTCGGGCTCTACAAAAACACGAATCTCACGACCGGCCTGAATAGCGTAGGTCTTATCTACTCCGTCAAAGTCATTGGCCACCGCCTCCAAGTCCTCCAGTCGTTGCAGATACTCTTCCAGTGAAGTACGGCGGGCCCCAGGTCTGGCTCCGGAAATAGCGTCCGCGGCGCTTACTATCACGGCTTCCAAGATTTCCGCTTCATACTCTCCGTGGTGCGACTCCATGCCATGAACAACTTTATCGGATTCACCAAATTTCTTTAACAGCTTGCGCCCTATTTCCACGTGAGATCCTTGGATTTCATGATCCACCGCCTTGCCGATATCGTGAAACAAGCCGGCACGCTTGGCTAACGTTGTATCCGCGCCCAACTCACTGGCCATCATTTCTGACAACCGCGCAACTTCAACCGAGTGATCAAGCACGTTCTGACCATAAGAAGTTCGGAACTTGAGGCGTCCCAACAATTTCACTAAATTGGGGTCTACTCCAACCACCCCCAGCTTATAAACCGCATCCTCGCCCGCCTTACGAATTTCTTTAGCCACCTCTTGACGAGCTTCCTCTACATACTGCTCAATACGAGCCGGCTGCACGCGTCCGTCCGCAAGCAATTTCTCCATAGCCACGCGAGCCACCTCACGCCGAGTTGGATTGAAAGAAGAAATCACCACCACCTCCGGGGTATCGTCTACAATAATTTCCACACCGGTTGCTTTCTCAAAAGCACGAATGTTTCTTCCCTCTTTGCCAATTATCCGTCCCTTCATATCATCCGATGGCAAACTCAAAGAGTAAGTAGTGTTTTCCGAGGACTGCCCGGAGGCAAGTCGCTCCATGCTGGTGGCAATGATCTGGCGTGCCCGCTCTTCCAGGCTTTGGCGGCCTTCACTTTCCAGCTCACGCAAACGGGCCGAAAGTTCCTGAGAGTGATTGTTTTCTAGTTCTGTAAGGAGCTGATTTTTTGCCTCTTCCTGGCTCAAACCGGAAGCTTTTTCCAATTCAGCCACACGCTTTTCTTCCAGCTTTTGCAGATTGTTTTTCTTATTTTCAAGCTCTTCTTCCTGATTCTGGAGTGCTTCTTCGCGATCTTCCAGCTTTGTAAATTTTTGCTCCAAATCCTCTTCTTTCTGATTCAATCGTTCGCCGTATTGCTCCAGTTGCTTTTGGCGTTTTTTCTCCTCCTTCTTAGCATCCTCTAAAATCTCAACTGCTTTCTGGCGTGCCTCCAAGGTAGTTTCCGAGGCCTTGGATTTTGCGGACTCTAAAATTTTCTGAGCTTGTGCTTCAATGGAAGCAAACTTTCGGCGAGCAACCAAAACACGCAACCCGTAGCCACCAATAACGCCAAGCCCAATCGCAATTATTGCTACTAGCACCAGATTAACTGGTGACATAGTATTTGTAGTATAGCAGAGGGCTTGAAAAATCGCAAGCGTCCGCTACAATGAAATTAATGCAAATGAATACTCCAGAACACTCACACTCAGAACGCCCTCCTCTTACCGGCATGAGCCCGGAAGAAGAAAAGCAAGAAGCCGAACAATGGTGCCAGGCCTTCCTGGAAACCACAGAACGGCACGAAAAACTAAAAGCTAATTTTCGCTTGGAGCGTGTTTTAATTTTAACGGAAAATCAAGAGTTAAAGGCGGAATACATTGAAAAACTGCTTTCTCATATCGAGCAAACCACCAGCCAAAAGGAGTCGGTAGAATATAACGACGAATTTATGGCTATTCACGCCATTCTCACTGTTAGTGAATCACTAAAGGAAGGTGCTTCCCCGGAATTGATCAAAGATTACGCGCCTCGCCTGTATCACTTCTCTCACTTGGAAAATTCCGTTATTTCAGGAATGGCTCACCAGCAATTTCTTGACGTACTCGGCACCCTCTCTGACAAAGACAAGAAAAAAGAACTGCTTGGTCAACTGGAGTGGTAGCCCAAAAATCCACAAACATAATAAAAAATCTCCCGTTTCGGGAGATTTTTTATGCTAGTTTCTAGATTCGGGCTGCCAAATACTAATACAGGAATGGATTCGAGGCTCCTCTTACCTCAAAATGTAAGTGGCAGCCGGTAGAACGGCCGGTAGTTCCCATGCGACCTATAAGCGCTCCTTGGCCCACATTTTGGCCCGGACGTACCAAAATTTGACTCATATGAGCATATAAAGTGGCGGTTCCGTTGGGATGAGAAATTTTTACAAACTTGCCGTATCCACCATTCCAGCCCACCGCATCCGCCGTGGAAACAGCTCCCCCGGCAGAAGCATAAATATTGGCCCCGCACACTTTCCCGAGATCCACCGCGTTAAAGGCGTGCGCCCCCTGAGTAATACTACCATCGCGGACCGGATCCGCAAAGTAAGATCCGGAATTAACACTAGCGCTGCCACTGTCAGCATACCTTGTGGGCGCCGGGGCCGGTGGCTCTCCGCCCGGAATAATCAATACTTGCCCGTCTACAATAAAACCCTCTTGCGAAACATCGTTGACCTCCGCGATTTTTTCTAAAGATACATCATAAGTTAAAGCAATACCACCCAGGGTTTCTCCCGGTTTTACTTTATGAGCCACACCGGAAACCGGCAAAATAGTAAGCTCTTGCCCAACCTGTAGAGTAGAATTTTGACTTACATTATCATTGGCCCACAAAACAGTATTTAAAGAAATGTCGAATTTTTCAGCGATGCTCCCTAAAGTGTCTCCGGATTGCGCGTGATACGTGATAATTCCATCAGGGCCACCGGAAGCCGTGCTATTGTCGCCGGTACTTGTAATAGCTTTGGCTATTACGGCACTCTGCCTGTCAAAAAAACTTCCGGCCATCTGCAAAGAGGGACCGGAAGATTCTTGGCTATCAGAAGATCCTGTACGGAACGCGGAGCGATACTCAGCGCTAATATACGAGGCGGTCAGTCCGGCTTCGCTTGTATTTTCCGCAAAATTCGTTTGCGCGCCGCCATTGGCGCTAAATAAAACAGTAGTCGCTGCAAGCACCGCCAAAAGCAAGAAAGCTCGGGCAAAAATTCCCGAGTTTCGCTTCAAAAAAGAAATAAATTGAGTTGTCCGCGGCCGGGGCCTATAAATAAGCCGATTTTTAAATACAATCCCCTCCTGAGTTTTAAGTATACTTATACTCACTTTTTCGTCAAGAAAATAATCCACAACGGTACCAGAAACTTCGTTTCGGTACGTTGCAGGCACCCTCACACCTAGTCAGGATTGCCTGAGGCACCTACGCTTAATTCGTTATAACGAATTAAGCGTATCCTGACTAGGTGTGAGGGCAGGCAACCTCTCACAAAAGAGTTCGAGCCCCAAGTCGTTGTGACTTGGGGCT
>CAYTAF010000032.1:0-6390 GCA_964435865.1 uncultured Candidatus Saccharibacteria bacterium
AAAAATAATGTAAAAATAGGCTTGCCATGAATCAAACAGTTATAGAACAAATTGGTCAAGCAATACAAAATGCACAGACCGTGCTGATAACTACACCGGCCTATCGGGACGCGGACGCCCTAGGAAGCGTTTTGGCACTGCAGCAAGCAATCACAAAAATGGATAAAGAAAAAAAGGTAACCGCCATCATTCCCAAAGCCGCTCCTCAAAAACTCCAGTTTTTGCCCGGGTCGGATCAACTTATAACCTCCATGGAGCGCCTCCAGAAAACTGTTATAACTGTACCCGCGGAAAAACCCATAGAAAAACTAATGTATGACAAACAAGAAACCGGGGAAGTAAAAATTTACTTAACACCGGCCGGTCAAAGTATAGATACGGAAGATCTCCATATAGAAAAAGCCGCCAGCAAGCCTGAGGTAATTATTAGCGTTGGCGGGAATAGGTTTAAAGACCTCGCCTTTTTAAAACCGGTTTTTGAAAACACGGAAGAAAATCCAAAAATTATTAATATTACCGCAAGTAAAGAAACTAAAAATTTCGCAAACCTAAACCTGCAAGGCGAAAACGATAACACTCACACTGAACTGACATTAGCGCTCCTGAAAACGTTAGACAAAAATCTCATCGCCCGAAACACAGCTACCAATTTACTGGCCGGCATTATTTCCGCAACTGAAAACTTCCGATCCCATAAAACCACCTCGGACAACTTTTTACATGCCGGAGAGTTACTACAAAAAAGCGCCGCCCAACAAAAAATTATTCACAACTTATACGGAACCAAAGATTTGCGCGGACTGAAATTGTGGGCCCGCTGCCTCGATCAACTGGAAGAAGGTGAAGATGGTCAAATAGTGTGGTCGCACATTACCAAAAACGATTTTGCCGCCGCGGACGCTCAGCGGAAACACTTAAGCACAGCCCTGGATGAACTGGCCGCGCACTATCCATCAGCCAAAGCCAGCTTTTTGGTATGGCAGGAAGAAAATAATAATCACCCGAAAGGGCTTTTATATCTCCGCCCCCGCGCAAACCATATAAGACCCACTCTTGTTGAACAATTTAACGCCAAAGATCTGGGAGATAAGCTGCTTTTTCAGGCGCCTTATAGCCAAAACCACAATTCTCAAGACGATCCCCTCGCACTAACCGCGCGCCGCGTATACGAATTGATAAAATCAGCCATGTAGCGTATACTACAACTAATGGCTGATTCTTCGTTTAAAACGCCCTATCCATCCGGTCGCTTAACCTTAAGCGGGCAGGATCAAGGCAAAAAACGCCAGGAAAAACTGGGGCAGACTCTTCGCAGTGAAGAGGAAACCGCCGCCAAGCGCAAAGCCAGACAACTGGGATTGCCGTATGTGAACCTGGACAGCACCCCCATTAATCTTGAGGCACTCGGTTCTGTACCAGAAGAAAAAGCTAAAAATGCCAATTTGGCAGTTATTCAAACAACCGGTAATAAATACCATGTAGCGCTCACCAATCCGGAAAACTCAGACGCGCAAACGATTTTAGAAAACTTAAAAGAAGAAAAAGAGGTAAAACAATTTATTGCCTCAGAAAGCTCCCTGCAAAAAGCATGGGAGCTTTATAAACGCTGGCAACCGGAAGAGTCGTCTCTGGAAAAAACATTTTTAATAGAAAAAAAGCGCTGGCAAAAACTGCAAGATCAAGTACCGAGCGTCAAACACTTAAAAGGGGTGCTCAAGGAGTTTGACAAAAGCGCCGATACCACGGAAGTATTGAATGTCTTATTCGTGGGAGCCAGAGTAGGACGTGCCACTGATATTCACCTAGAGCCGCAAGAAGAGCAGCTTAGAGTGCGTTACCGGATAGACGGCGTATTGGAAGATGTTGCCTTTTTGTCTAAAGAGCGGCACCACTCCTTAGTGTCTCGTATTAAAATTTTATCAGAATTAAAGCTCAACCTACACAACGTCCACCAGGACGGCCGCTTTACATTACGTTACGAAGGCCTTCCGAAAAACCAAGCCGACGTAGATATTCGCGTTTCCGTGGTACCCGGCTCGCAAGGCGAGAGTATTGTAATGCGGCTTTTGCAGACAGGACTGAAAGAAGCCGGCATGGAAAAGCTCGGAATGCTGGACGGCCAACTGGAATCTCTGCGCGCCCAAATGAGCCAACCCAATGGCATGATCTTGACTACCGGCCCCACCGGCTCCGGAAAAACCACTACCCTATACAGTATTTTAAAAGAACTGCAAGATCCGGAGCGCAACATAATCACCCTGGAAGATCCTATTGAATACCAGCTTCAGGGAATAACCCAAACCCAAGTAAACAAAAAGAAAGGCTATAGCTTTGAAAAAGGCCTGGAGGCAATTGTACGCCAGGACCCGGATATTATTTTAGTAGGAGAAATTCGATCGGACGAGACCGCTGATCTCTCTATGAATGCGGCTTTGACAGGCCACCTGGTGCTCTCCACTCTGCACACCAATGATGCGGCAGGGGTGGTGCCCCGCCTTCAAAATCTTGGAGTAGAAAACAGCTTACTTCCCTCGGCTCTCAACGCGGCTATGGCCCAACGTCTGGTGCGCAAACTCTGCCCCCATTGTAAAAAACAATACAATCCGTCTCCGGGTATAGCCGAAGCCATCGAGCAGGCCTTAAGCCTACTTTCCCCGAAAGCAGGTATAACCCCGCCGGAAACAGGCAAGATCTATAAACCGCAAGGCTGCCAGGAATGCTTTGGCACCGGATACCAAGGGCGAACCGGCATTTTTGAGATCTTTGAAATAAATGATGTTATCGAAGAAGAAATTAAAAGCGGCACCACCACCTATTCTATGCGCAAAACCGCTATGGAGCAGGGTATGGTTACTATGCTCCAGCACGGTCTTTTGAAACTGCTGGACGGGACTACCTCAGTAGAAGAAATCCAGCGTGTTGCCGGTGACGCCCGCTACATTGAAACACTTTACGGGCAAGCCGTGGCTTCACTGCTCTCTTCTCACCTGGAGATAGAAAAGGAGTTGAAGCAAAAGTTGGAACAAATGGATATAACGCCCGATACGCTTTCGGACCTTTTGCAAAAACAACCACTAGAGAAATACCTGCACGCTATCATGGGGGCCGCGTTCCTGAACCGCGCTACCGACGTACACCTGGAGCCCGCTGAAGACAAAATGGAGGTAAGATTCCGTATAGACGGAGTAATGCACAACTTTGCGGAACTCCCCAAAAAATACCTGCCCTCGGTGGTTTCACAGGTGAAAAAACTTTCCGGCCTGGAAATCGGAACCTACTCAGAAGTACAGGAAGGTCGCTATTCGGTAATCATGCAAGACACAAACTTTGACATTCGTGTCTCGGTTATTCCGGGCGGCTACGGAGAAACCGTAGCAATGCGGCTTCTGGATCCGGATCTAGGAGAGCTCACTATAGAAAACCTGGGAATCCGCGAAAAAGACGTAAACAAGCTTTTAAAAGAGGTCAAAAAACCCCAAGGCATGTTGCTTGCTACCGGCCCTACCGGACACGGAAAAACCACTACACTTTACTCATTAATGGCCCAACTGGATCGAAAAACGAAAAAAATTATCACCATTGAAAATCCGATTGAATACCGCCTGGAGGGACTGACCCAAACCCAAATCAACCCGGAAAAAGACTACACGTATGATGTAGCGGTAAAATCACTGCTTCGCCAGGATCCGGATGTTATGATGGTGGGTGAGATTCGTGATTTTGATACGGCCGAGGCCGCCATTCAGGCATCTATGACCGGACACCTGCTGCTTTCCACCGTACACACCAACGACGCGCCTTCGGCGGTGGACCGCCTGCACAATCTTGGCATTTCGTATGCGGATATTTCCGGCGGCCTAAACGCGATATTAGCCCAGCGCTTGGCGCGAAGACTGTGCGAGGCCTGTAAAGACAAACAAGAGCTTTCCGAGCAAAAAAAACAAAAAGTGAAAAAAGCCCTGGAAGATATTAACGAAACCCCGAAAAAAATCCAGACCTACACCTCGGAAGGATGCAAAGAATGCTCCGGAACCGGATATAAAGGTCGCATCGGTCTGTTTGAGATAATGTACGTGGACCAAGACCTTCGCAACGTAATAGCTGACGGTGCCGGGTATGCCGAAATCAAAAAAGCCGCTCAAGAGAGCGGCATGAGAACCTTAAAACAAGACGGGCTGCTAAAAGCTGTGCAGGGCGAAACCAGCCTGGAAGAGCTAGAGCGCGTGTTGGGACAGTTATTTTGAACCTGCGGGTAGCTGATAAGTTATAAGGAACTTGGAGTCAGCCTTTTTTACAAAGCTGACTTAAGAGGCCGGCAAAGGCTAATCCCAGCGTGTTGCCAAAACATGTCAGCAAGCCGGGACTAGCCGCGCTCTCTGCCAACCTCCTAAGCTACCCGCAGATTTAAAACAACTATTCCACTCTAATTCTTCAATAATATAACAGATAGAAACTTTTTTGTCAATAGTTTTTATTACAAACAGAATGAAAAACCCAGTAGTGAAAATCTAATTGCTGTTTTTGAAATCCTACTGGTTCGTATAAACACAACAACAGAATGGAATAAAATTGCCTGTAACTATAAACAAAAATTTACTATTAAATTTCTACTACTGGGATGAAATTTACGTCCGCCAACGAACTAAAACAGGACAAAAAACTGGATGTAACACTAAGACCTCGTGATCTCGAGGAATATACAGGACAAAATCAGATAAAAAAGAACTTGCAGATACTTATTCAGGCCGCCAGGAAACGTCAGGAAAAACATTTAGAGCATTTATTGTTTTTTGGACCGCCCGGCCTGGGTAAAACCGCTTTATCATATGTTGTTGCCGCGGAATTGAACACTAACCTAAAGACTACCGCTGGACCCGCCGTGGAAAAACCAGGGGATCTGGCCTCTATTTTAACCAACTTAGGCGAAGGAGATGTGTTGTTCATTGACGAGATCCATCGCCTGAAGGTGCAAGTAGAAGAAGTATTATATTCAGCTATGGAAGAGTTCTCGCTGGACTTGGTAGTGGGTCGCGGTCCTTCCGCGCAAACCATCAAGCTTGATTTGCCACCCTTTACCTTAATCGGTGCCACCACCCAATCCGGTGCCTTAAGCGCTCCGCTGCGATCCCGATTCGGAGCTACGTTCCAACTAGAATTTTACACCAAAGAGGAATTGGCAGAAATTCTGCGACGCTCAGCTCATATTTTAAATATCAAATGCACAAAAAAAGGACTGGAAATTTTGGCGGAAAGATGCCGCGCTACACCACGGGTAGCCAACCGCCTTTTAAAAAGAACACGGGATTGGGCTCAAGTACACGGAAGCGGTCAAGTAGACGAAGAGTCCGCCCACAAAGCCCTGGATTTACTACAAATTGACGAACAGGGCCTGGAAAAAACCGACCGCAAAATTTTAATAACTCTTATAGAATACTTTGACGGCGGACCAGCTGGCCTCAAAGCACTCGCCTCCGCCACAGGATTCGAAATGGAAACTATTGAAGAGGTGTATGAGCCCTACTTGTTGCAAAAAGGACTCCTGTCCCGGACTCCACAAGGCCGTACCGCCACCGGCCGCGCGTACAAACACCTCAGTAAAAAACAACCGGAAAACACGGATGCACTCTTATGAAATATGCATTTATTGCCATATATTTAGCGGTCCTGGCCGTATTCTTATTCGGTTGGGGCGCGACTATCTACCATCTATACCGATACGGCTTTGACCAATATCGCCACAATATTCACCGTATCAACTTTTTCTTTGGCGTAATCTCGGTCGCCCTCATTATTTGGGCCACCTATTTATTATTCCAACTGATATGATGCACCTGCCGGACAAAGAAAATATCATTGTTTACGAACGCCGGCACTGGATTGTGTTAGTTAGTAAAATCATTTTTACGCTTTTTTTAATCGGACTCATTTTGGTACTGGCCTGGGCGCTTTCCAATATTCAAAGTATTGCTTCTAATCAGTTTACGGTACAGCTTTCTATCACGGATGCCCTGGGCGGCATTGAGCAATTCTCTTTGATGGTGTGGTTCGGCGCGGCTTTAATAATGATGATTTTGTGGCTCCAGTTTATGGTGGCTTTCACCGACTACTTTTTGGATGTCTGGATTGTTACTGACCAACGCGTTCTGGATATTGAACAACTGGGGTTTTTCAATAGAGAATTTTCCGAATTTCGCTTGGAGCGGGTGCAGGATGTAACCGTGGACGTGGGCGGAATTATTGCTACCTTTTTGCACTACGGAGACGTTCACGTGCAAACAGCCGGAGAAGATAGAGATTTTGTATTCCGACAAGTATGCTACCCGCATCACGTAAAAGACAAAATTTTAAAAGCAGTGGAAAACAGAATGAAAGAAAAAAGAGACGAGCAAC
>CAYTAF010000033.1:0-6378 GCA_964435865.1 uncultured Candidatus Saccharibacteria bacterium
AGCCAAATTCTTGTATAGACATATTTTGGATTCTTTCTAGCATTAGAATAGTCGGTATAGCCGGTAATTGTACCGTCTCCATCTAAGTGTCCTCGAAGGAAATCTGGAAAATATTTATCGGGTATTTTTATGGCTCCGATGTTGTGTGTTTTTTGTTGGCAAACTCCAATACTAAGCAGCCATCTGTATAATTGGACATCACCGAATTGTATTTTGTAATGAGGCTTGCGGTCCCAATCTTCTCTTTTTTCTTTTGCCAAGCGGATTTTATAATTTCTCCCTAGGCATCGATTAAAATTTTCTAAGTTCTGGTAATCTGATGATTTCATCACAATATGGCGGCCATCTTTTGAAAGATGGCCATCTGTGACTATTAAGCCTATTATATAAGAAAGGCCGGGGTCCCATGTAAACTTTTTGGAAGGTTTTTTGAGGGGAGGCATGAAAAGTTTGGCTACTGTATGTATCATTGATGTTTTTATTATAGTATAAAAAATGGCCCCTTGCTATAACAACAAGGGGTAGTTATCCACAAGAAGAATAGATTTTATTAGTATATTGCCCAGGGCGGGATTCGAACCCGCACGGCCCGAAGGCCAACGGCTTTTGAGGCCGCACTGTCTACCAGTTCCAGCACCTGGGCGGACAATATTAATTGTAGCCCGTTAGGGTTTTTCTGTAAAGCAGTAGCATAAGTGAGTTATATCACAGCATATATTACGTTTTTAGTCCAGTATATAGTAACATCAGTTCTTTAGGAGGTACAAATTATGCCAGGCCAAAAAGAGGAACAGTTGGAGCTGTACGGGTGGCTGTGGTGCGATCATTGCCACGAAGCAGCGCTTTTGCTGCATGAAATCGGGGTGCCGTATACTCCCCGGCTTATGGAAAGCACTACCACGGACGGCAAAAAGAACGCTGGTTACGTGCACAAGATCGCGGGTAAAATCGCCGGACCTACCATTGTGTTTCCGAACGGATCATGGCTTCAGGAGCCGAGTGAGGAGGAGCTGCTGGATAAGCTGAAGCAATTTGAGTTTATCAGCGAAGACGATGTTGCGGCACTTTCCGAATAAATAACAGGAGGTGTTTATATGAGTTGCGAGAAAAACATTGGCAACGATGAGCTGGCGGTAGCCCACCAGACATTAGTGGACGGAATGTCGGAAAAGCGCCTTCTGTCGGATGGTAGTTACCGCATTTCCAAGACCAAAGGTGGCTCGTTAGCCAAGAAGTATCTGCAATGGAAGCTCGGAGAAGCAGAAGGGAATCATCTCTATAAGGTGCTTCGTCGTTGTGAAGTGCTCGTGCCGTTAGGGCCCGAAGGCAAAGACGGCGGTATTTCCGAGAAATTGGTTCCGCTAGAGCGGTGCTCAAAAGCGGTGGCGGCATAGTTCGCTTTCCTGTCATTTTCGTTCTTTATGGGGTAGCACCCCCCAATTTTCGTTTGGGGCTCACTCGTCTGAGTGGGCCCCTTACACATTGTGAGGAATATAATACAAAATTTGACATAAAATATATAATTTGTTATAAATATAAAGCTATACTGAGGCGAGGCCTTCTCACTTGCGAGCAAGTGAGGACTAGGCGGTATAGCAATTACTTTCGCAAAGGAGGCACACAATGGAGCCAACCATTATTGTCCCGCTGGACGAGCTCTCTGGCAGCGAGGTGTTGGATAGGAATTCTGACACCGAGCAACAGGCCTTTCGGGAGTTAATGCGGGAGGTAAAGACCTCTCAGACGACTCCCCAGAGGCAACATAGTTTTGACGCCTCTCGGTGTCGTTTGCTCCAGGCGCTGGAAGCTGACACCGACTTCCAACAGATCATTCAACTTTCCCTCCCGGTGAGAGGGTTTGGCATCGCCTAATTAACTTTTTGGCAAGCATCCTCGCCTGCTTGCTGTTGTTCCTTGTGAAGGTCGGGGAGCACCGTACTCGGTGCTCCCCTCTTCCGTAGAGCGTTTTTTATCGTAGAATGTTCTACGGAGGATCTTTATCTTAAAGGAGGTTCGTTTACAATGACAGACCAGTTCGTGCCGGGAGTGCTCCTGATTGTCAAAGACAATCAAGAGCAAATTCGCCAACTTCTTGATCAAGAAGAGGATCTTGTTGGTTTTCACTTCAAGGTCCTTCAGGAGGAAGAGGACCGAAGTTTAAAAGAAGAGGTGCACGAGCGCGTGGAAAAGCTGGGCGAGGGTAATGGCGCTTTTTTGGCAGTTATTACTTCCTCTAATTTTGAGGGCCCGGGCATTGTTGCTAAGTGGTTAATGGCTACGTTTGCTGATCTCCATCTCAGTAGTGTATCCGGCGATACGGTGCTGAGGGCAGCTTTCCAAGCCCGTTTAAGCGATGTAAGGCACAGCTTCCAGGAAAATCTCTTGGTGAGATCCAATCCGCTTGTGGCTCGTCTGGCAGTGCCTGACAGTCACCCTCAACAGCTGGTAGCTGTTCTTAAATCAATCGTGAAGCCATGACCATACCAGAGATAACAAGAGAGGGGTATCCGCAACTGCGGATACCCCTTTTTTCTCTTTTGTGCTTGGCTTGCCAATAAGAACAGCCCATCAGCCAATATATTTTTTCGGCTAACCGGAAAGTAGGTCGAGGTTGGTGTCCTCGTCGTGGCTTCGCTGCAATCCTTCTGGAATTACGGTAAGCCAAATTTCGCAGGTAGCAGCCACGGTAGCGCGGGTAAAATGGCCGGCATAGGCCTGTAGATTTTTGTCTCCCAGTACGCCGTGAGCGTGTACAAACAAAGAGCCGTCTTCTTTTTGGGAGATATTACCGGTCAGTCCGGCTAACTCGTGGCTTTCCGGAAACTCATGACCTTCGGCATATTTTTTGGTTTCCGGCTCGTAGAGCGTAAGGTGGCTGTTTTTAACCGCGCCCAGTCCCCAAAACACAGCGCCGGTGATGCTTTGTTCGTTGGCAAAGTTTTCCAGAGTGGAAAGCAGTTCTTCGTCTTTTGTTATGCGAAGCAGGTACTGACCTTCTTTTTGATAAACGATTTCCATAACAATCCTCCTTGTTAGTTATGTTATACAGGTTTGATTGACTGACAGGGGTCTATTCTAATGCAAAAATGTTATTAAGGCAAATATAGTTATTCTTTTTCTTTTACCGCTTTTTGATAATCACATTCTTGGTTGGAGCAGGCGATTTTCTTTTTGCTTTTTTGCACGAGCATCGAACCGCAATTGGGGCATTTTTCTCCGATGGGCTCGTTAAAGTAGGCGTTTTTACAGTCCGGATAGGCGGAGCATCCATAGAAGGTCCGTCCTTTTTTGGATCGCCGCCGCACAATTTCGCCTTTGCCGCATTCCGGGCAATCCACCCCCACTTTATCCAAAATGGGCTCGGAGTATTTACAATTCGGGTAATCCGAGCAAGAGTAAAAAGCCCCGTAGCGGCCTATTTTTTTAACGAGCGGGGATCCGCAGTCCGGGCAGGTTCTGTCCGTTTTTTCCTGGCCGAAATCTTCTTTAGAAATTTCTTCCTGCTTTTTTTCCAAGTTCTTTTCAAACGGCTCGTAGAATTCTTTTATGACCGGCTGCCAATTTTTCTTGCCGGCCGCTATTTTATCCAGATCCTCTTCCATATGGGCGGTAAAGTCAATGTCTACGATGTCCGGGAAATGTTGAACTAAGAGGTCATTAACCGCTTTGCCGGTGTCGGTTAGGTAAAGCCGGCCGTCCCGCGGCTCCACGTAGCCGCGCCTTTGGATAACTTGCATCGTGGGCGCGTAGGTAGAAGGCCGGCCCACACCGTTTTCTTTCAGTTCTTTAATAAGCGTGGCTTCACTGTAACGGGGTGGCGGTTCGGTAAAATGTTGGGTGGGTGTTATCTTTAAAAGTTCGGCCGGGTCGCCTTCGTTCATCTCCGGCAATTCCGTTTCTTGGCTTTTGACCGAGTATACGGCGGTGTAGCCGTCAAAAGTTTTTACTTGGCCGGTAGCTCGAAAAGTAAATTTGTTGTCTTGGTCGATTATATCAATGCGGCGTTGTTCAAAAACAGCCGGACTCATTTGTGAGGCAAGCGAGCGACGGTAAATTAGGTCGTACAGTTTGTACTGGTCGGAGGTTAGGTGTTTTTTAATATCTTCCGGCTTGCGCCACATCTCGGTGGGGCGAATGGCTTCGTGCGCTTCCTGGGTGCGGCCTTTAGAAGTGTACTGCCTGGTTTTTAGGTATTTTTTTCCGAATTGATCGGGAACTATTTCTTTGGCCTGTGCTATGGCTTTGGGTGACAGGCGCACCGAGTCGGTGCGGTGGTAGGTAATAAGACCGGTACTGCCTTCTTTGCCGAGTTTTTTTCCTTCGTATAATTGCTGAGCGACTTTCATCGTGCGTGAGGAAGAAAATCCCAGCCGGATGCCGGCTTCCTGTTGTAAGCTGGCGGTAGTGAAGGGCGGGAACGGATTGCGGTTTTTTTTGTTAACCTGATAGTCGGCTACCTGATAGTTTTTTCCTTCAGCTTCTTCTTTTATTTGGGTGGCACGCTTTTCTTCGGCAATGTCAAATTTTTCCAGTTTTTTCTTGTCTATAGCGTGCAATTTAGCTTCAAATTGATCGTCAGCCTTGCCTTCCGGTTGGAAGTTAGCGGTAATGGACCAGTATTCTTCCGGCTTGAATTTTTGAATTTCCTGCTCTCGTTCGGCTACCAGCCGTAAGGCCACCGACTGTACCCGCCCGGCTGATAGCCCGTAGGCAATTTTTTTCCAAATTAAAGGGGAAAGTTTATATCCCACCAGGCGGTCTAAAACGCGCCGTGCTTTTTGCGCGTCCACCAAGTTTTCGTCTACCTCGCGCGGGTTTTCAATCGCTTCCTGAATAGCGGATTTGGTAATCTCGTGGAATACCACTCTTTTCACCGGCTTGTCCGCCTTTTCTAACCCCAAAGCTTCCAGAATATGTTGAGCTATGGCTTCTCCTTCG
Source organism: uncultured Candidatus Saccharibacteria bacterium (assembly GCA_964435865.1). Classification (GTDB taxonomy): domain Bacteria; phylum Patescibacteriota; class Minisyncoccia; order 2-01-FULL-47-10; family CAYTAF01; genus CAYTAF01. The sequence continues at coordinate 4,939 of CAYTAF010000033.1, forward strand.
CGGTCTTCGTCGGTTGCCAGCCAAACCGAATCAGCTTCTTTTAGCTTCTTCTTTAGGGTCGAAACTTGTTTTTTTGCCTTGGGCGGCACTTCAAAGGTGGGTTCAAAATTATTGTCCGTATCCACTCCCAGCTTGCTTTTGGGTAAATCTTTAATATGGCCGTAGCTGGAGGTTACGTCCCATTCTTTACCCAAAAAGCCCCCGATGGTCGAGGCCTTCTTGGGGCTTTCCACGATAGCCAGTTTTTTACTGTTTTTTTTGCTTGTCATTAAGGCAATAATGTTAAGAAATGATATTTTGCCGTATGCCAGCTCCCGCAGGCGCCAAAAGCTTGGCCTCAAAAATCTTTAGATTTTTGAGTTTTGGCGCCGAGGGCGCAGAGCGCGCCAGCCGCAGGAGCTGGCGATGCTCGGTGGCCAAGTAGGTAAAATATCATTTGCTTAGTCCGTAGCATATACTTTTGGTCTCACTTCTTTTATGAGTCCTTCCATCTCCATCTCTACAATCAAAGGATTCAGCTCCAAAGCACTCATATTAGCGGCCTCTGCAATTTTGTCAATATGAAGCGGCTCGCTTTCCAATATTTTTAATATCTTTTTATGAGCTGTTTTTTCTGTTTTTATTGCTTCCTCTGTCGTTCCTTTAGCTTTACTTTTTGTTTCTTGCTTTGTTTTTATTTCCGGGTAGTGTTCAGTTAATACATTTATAATGTCTTTGCTTCCCCGCGTCAAATAGGCGCCTTGGTGGATAAGTTCGTTTGGCCCCTGCGCGTTGCGGGTATTCGGGTGGCCGGGAACGGCAAAAACCGGTCGGTTTAATTTTTGGGCGATGCTGGCGGTAATCATCGCGCCGGATTTATAGGGACACTCCAGCACTAAAATACCCAAGCTCATACCGGCAACAATACGGTTGCGGGCCGGAAAGGTCCAATAGGCGCCTTTTTGTTTTTCCGGGTATTCGGATATCAGCGCTCCACCGCTTTTTATAATCTCGCGACTCAACTCTAAGTTACTTTTGGGGTAAATATATTCTTCTTCCAGCGAGGTACCCAACACTGCTACGGTAATGCATCGTTGCAACGGTGCACCGATGCAGGCATCCAGTGCGCCCTTGTGGGCGGCGGTGTCGCCACCGTCTGCCAGGCCCGAAATAATAGTAAAGCCGGCCTCTGCTAGTTCGCGAGAAATTTGAAAGCCCAGATCATAACCGGCCCGGCTCAGCTTCCGGGTACCTACAATGGCAAAATTGGGCTTTGCGGTAAGCGCATCTGGATTGCCCTTAATATATAATTTTTCCGGAGCGTTTTTTACATCTTTTATTTCATTTAATTCTGATAAAAGGCGAGGATAATTTTTATCATTCTGTTTTAGAATGGAAATAGTTTCTTTTGACATATAAGTATATAATTGCTAAATTTAAAATTATCCTAAGTTCTTTTAA
>CAYTAF010000034.1:0-6373 GCA_964435865.1 uncultured Candidatus Saccharibacteria bacterium
CTCGGCTTAGAAAAAGAGGTGGTGGAAGGTATGCAGTTTGACGAGGGCTACGTGAGTCCGTATATGGTAACGGACCAGGAAAAGATGCAGGCCGAAATTAAAGATCCCTATATTTTAATTACTGACCAAAAGGTTTCTTCTCTTAAAGAATTCCTGCCGGTACTGGAAAACATTACCGGTAGTGGCAAGAAGGACTTTGTACTGATTGCCGATGATATTGAAGGCGAAGCTCTGGCCACTCTGGTGGTTAACAAGCTGAAAGGTAGTTTGAATCCGCTGGCTATTAAGGCGCCCGGATTTGGCGATCGTAAGAAGCAGCACTTGGAAGACATTGCTACCTTAACCGGAGGCACGGTTATTTCAGAAGACAAAGGTTTGCAGTTGGATAGTGTAGAGGTTGGTATGCTGGGCCGCGCTGACCGCGTGGAAGCTACACAAGACAAATCCACCATTGTAGGCGGACACGGCAACAAAAGCGATATTGACAAGCGCGTTAACCAAATTCAATTCCAAATTAAAGAGGCTGACTCCGACTTTGACAAAGAAAAACTGGAGGAGCGCCTCGGTAAGCTTACCGGTGGCGTTGCCGTGATTCGTGTAGGCGCTGCCACTGAAGTGGAACAAAAAGAGCGTCAGCATCGTATTGAAGACGCCTTAGCTGCTACCCGGGCGGCTGTAGAAGAAGGAATTGTAGCCGGTGGCGGTGTTCCAATGTTGCGTAGTCAAAGTGTGTTGGATAATATCAGTGGTCTTGAGGAAGGCGAAGAAATCGGTGTTAATATTGTGCGGCGTTCTCTCGAGGAGCCGATTCGTCAAATTGCTACCAATGCCGGAACCGACGGCGCGGTAGTGGTGGATAAAGTATTGAATAAAGATCAAAAGCATTACGGATTCAACGCCGGTAAAAACAATTACGAAGATTTGGTAAAAGCGGGAATTATTGATCCCAAGAAAGTTACCCGCTCTGCCTTGCAAAACGCCGCCTCCGCGGCAGGTATGATTCTTACCACCGAAGCGGTAGTGGTCGACAAGGAAGAAGACAAGGATGACGATAGCGACCAAGGCGGTGGCGGCATGCCGGCCGGAGGCATGGGTGGAATGGGCGGCATGCCCGGTATGATGTAACGAAGCTCAGGGGGTAAACCCCGACCGGGTTTCCCTTTTCCGACGGCCGGCCGCCATAGGCGACCGGCCTGTCTCTCCCTCTCTTATTATACTAAGCTGCCGAAGTAAATTCGGCAGCTTAGTGCTTTTTATAAAAATACATAGTTACGATTCTTGTTTCTCATGTAAAGGTCGCGCTTTTAAGTGTTATTGTTCTATTGTTACATAACAGGAGAGCATATTTACTTATAACCTACCACTAAACGGCTAATACAATTGTATTAGCCGTTTATTTACCTATCTTGTGCTAGCAGGTATATGGTGGTAAAATATACAAATACTGGTAGTTTTATTGTCATTTCTTAATTTTTAATACTGTTTTATTATGTCAACTATTGGATGGATTATCATCGGAGTGATCGCGCTGGTGGTGCTTTACCTGATTTTTCTGTTTAACTCGATGGTGCGAGGCCGCTATCGGGTAGACGAAGCTTGGGCTGACATTGAAACTCAGCTTCAGCGCCGGCACGACCTTATCCCCAACTTGATTGATACGGTTAAGGGGTACGCCTCGCACGAAAAAGAAACTTTTCAGAATGTTACCGAAGCGCGCAACCAGGCCATTAACGCCGAAACGCCTCAAAAGCAACGCGAGGCCGAGAATATGTTAACCGACACCCTTAAGAGTTTATTCGCGGTAGCGGAAGATTATCCGGACTTGAAGGCAAGTGCTAATTTTATGGAACTACAGCGAGAACTGTCTGACACGGAAAACAAAGTGCAAGCCGCGCGCCGTTTTTATAACACGCAGGTGCGTGACTACAATACTTCACTAGAGGTATTTCCGAACACGCTTTTTGCCGAAATGTTTGGCTTTCATCCGCGCGAGATGTTTGAAATTGAGGACGAAGAAATCCGCGCCGTTCCGGATGTGGATTTTAGCGATCAAAGCCAAGGGCAACAAGCGGAGAACCAAGAATAGAGAATTAATACTCAAGTTGTTTTTATTTTGCTACGGTGCACCGTAGCATACAAAAGTAATACATAATTCGGGGTTATGAAGCAGAAAGTTATCTTCTTTCTTTTAACTGTTGTGGTAATCGCGGCGGTCGGGTTCGGTATTTGGGCCGCTCGTAGTCAGCCATTGTATTTTTTGAATGGTACATTTAGCCGTGACTTTAACTCTCAGCAAAGCCAAGCTTTAACAACTGAACTGCAAGGTCAGTTTAATGTAGATGTTTTGATAATGGAAAGCTTTCCTGCGCAATTCCGCGTCCCCTCGCGAGGCGGGATTCCTGTAAGCGAGTGTCGTGACATTCAAAGCTTCATGGATAACCAGGAATATGTTGACAGTGTTGGTAATTGTCGTCAGCTTGGCACTGATAGCTCGAGCGGCTTAGATACATCGCAATCCTCTAATTAGCTGCTTTCAGCTTTCTCTATCCTAGTTTTTGGTCAATTATGGCGCAGAATTTATACAAAAATCAATTTCAAAATAATATAAAAACCTGGCTGTTTTTAACGGTATTTTTCGGTATTGTGATAGCGGCGGGCTGGGCGGCCAGCTGGTATTTTGGTTCGCCGGTTATTCTGTACATAGCGGTGGCTTTTGCCGTTTTTATGAATTTGGCTACGTTTTGGTGGGGACATAAATGGGTAGTAAAAATGAGCGGGGCTAAAGAAGCCGATGAAAAGCAATGGGGCGAACTGCATAACTTGGTGGAAAATTTAGCCATTGCCGCGGGACTGCCAAAGCCCAAAGTGTATGTAATTGATTCGGCTCAACCAAATGCTTTTGCCACAGGGCGCAATCCGGAGCATTCGGTGGTAGCGGTCACTACCGGCTTGGTAGAGCGCCTGGATCGCAGTGAACTGGAGGGGGTGTTAGCCCACGAGTTGGCACATATTGGTAATCGTGATATGCTTATATCTACTATCGCAGTAATTTTAGCTGGTTTTGTCGCAATATTAGCCGACATTGTGTTTCGTTCTATGTTATTCGGTGTGGGTGGTAATGACAATAAAGGTAATATGATAGGTTTAGTAATAGCGGTAGTACTTATGATTTTAGCGCCTTTGTTTGCCACGATGTTACGGACGGCCATCTCGCGGAAACGAGAATTTTTAGCGGATGCCACGGGCGCAATGATTACCCGGTATCCGGAAGGCCTGGCCAGTGCTTTGCGCAAAATTTCTCAAGATCCGAACGATATGAAAAAAGCCAATGGAGCCACGGCTTCGCTGTATATCGTGAACCCGTTTCGCGGCAAGCAAGCCAAGAAGTTTATCCATAAGTTGTTTTCCACCCATCCGCCGATAGAGGAGCGGATTCAAGCGCTGACCGGGAAGGTCGAGTGAAGTATTAAGTATCGAGAATAAAGAACAGGAACAAGGAATCAAGAATAAGGAATAGGGGAGTCTGATTTATAATCTCGTAATTTGAAATTCTAAATTTATAAAATAATTATTAATTATTTTTCTATGCCTACTTTCAAGCAGTTTCTACAGGAGGCCTGGGGCATCTATCAGGAGCGTCCCGCTGTGTATTTAGCCTTTTCGGCCCTTTTTGCCCTTGTGGGCACATTGCTAACTTATTTGCCTGCCGCTCTTTTCGGAAGTACGGGTGGGAACCTTACTGTTGCGGCCATCGGTTCGTTAGTTGTCTCCGCGGTGCTTTTTTTGCTTAACTTGTGGATCAGCATTGCTTTGGTTTACGTGATTGGCAAAAGGCGCTCCGAGCAGGCGCCCGATATTTTAAGCGGCTTTCGGCAAACCGGTGGCTTGGTATTTCCATATTTATGGGTGAGTGTTTTAACCGGTTTGGCACTGATCGGAGCCGCTATCCCGCTTATCTTGCCGGCGGTTATTCTGTGGATTGGCTTTACGATGGTGGCTTTTGTGGTGGTGTTTGAACGGCTTGGTGGCTTGAAAGCGCTTTTGCGAAGTCGTGACTTGGTGAAAACCAACTGGGAGTACGTTTTTTGGCGCGTTTTTGTGTTTGCGGTTCTTGTGGGGCTTGTATTTATGCTAATTGGGTTGCTATTAGGAGTGGCCGGAGTTTCTGAGCAAGCGGCTTCCCTGGTAACAACCGTCCTTACATTTTTGGTAATGCCATATATTTTTATGTATATGGTGCGTATTTACGAAACGCTTGTTTCGCAAAAGCCGGCCGGTGAGTTCAAGGAAGATAGCACCCTGCGCCGGCGCTACACCTGGCTGTCGATTTGGGGGCTGGTAGCTACTGTTTTGTTTATCGTTGCCGTGGGAGCAGCCGGTAGCTTGTTTTTCCGTGGCTTCGGGCCAGGCTTTGGCCCCGGTACCGGCGGTGGGCAACTTGGCCCCGGCTCTAGCTCCAGTCAGCAAATTGACGAGCAAACTCAGCAGGAAATTCAGCGCCAATTCGAGCAGGAGATGCGCCGCCAGCTGGAACAGCAAGTAGAAGACGGGCAGGCACCAAGTGGCTTTTAAGCATCCAATCTAAGCTTTAGATTTCCCCGCGTCTTGCAAGTTGCGAATAAGGCGCGGGGATTTACTAAACTCAACTTGTTTGGTAGAATTTTAATATAATGACTTCAAAGAAGGTTACTAAAACAAAAATCGGCCAAAAGTCCGTGGTGGTAGTGCCCTTGGATGAGTGGCACAAGATAGAATCCGCTCTGGAGGATTTAGAGATGATGCAATCAGAGAAGTTGCGGGAAGATATTAGAAAGGCCCGTGAAGATGAAGAATATATTCCTTTAGAGCAGGTCCTAAAGGAAAACGATATTAAGGATTAATGACATCCTGATTGATGAAGTTTTATTTCAAGAGACCTGCCAAAAAGGAGCTGGATAAGTTGGATCCTGATATCCGTAGGCGAATATTAGAAAAAATGCAAGAGTATGCTGAGAGGGAGGATTCTTTAGCAGCCGCAGAAAAATTGAAAGATAGATCTTTAGGGGAGTTTTGATTTAGGATTGGAGATTATAGAGTATTGTTTGACGTAGAGGACGATATTATCGCAGTTCTCAAAGTCGGTCACAGACGAGAGATGTATCAATAAGGTGGGGTGGCTGAGTGGACGAAAGCGCGTGCTTGGAGTGCACGTGTACCCTCACGGGTACCGCGGGTTCGAATCCCGCCCCCACCGCATCTATGCGAGAGTTTGTAGGGGGTTGCAAGTTTTGAGCTTGAAAAAATTGGCACAGAAAAATAACGTATAAAGGTATATGGGCGAACGCCCAAAAGTTTCAGCTATCGTTCCGGCCTACAATGAGGAAAATACCATTGGAGGTGTGCTTGAAGTTTTACAAAGTAGTAATTTGGTGAACGAGATAGTGGTGGTGGACGATGGTTCTGAGGATAATACACCGGAAGCAGCACGAGATTATAATGTTGCCGTAGTGGATTTTTCGCGAAATAGAAGTAAAGGGTGGGCGGTATACGCTGGAGCCCAGAGGGCGAGTGGCGCTGTTTTTTTATTTGTGGATGCGGATCTTGCCGGCCTTACAAGAGATCATATCCGTGCCTTACTGGCGCCGGTGGTATCGGACCAACTGGACATGAACGTTGGTATTATTAATCGAGGAGATTTAATTACGCGGTGGTATCGGCGCGTTTTTGCCGGAGGGATTAGTGGACAAAGGGCTCTGCGTCGGGAATTATGGAATAAGATTCCGTTTGAAAATTTACCTAAGCGCTGGGAGCCCGAAAGCACCTTGAATTTTACCGCCCGACGTTATAATAGTCGAGTAAAAGCTGTAGCTCTTGAAGGAATTTATCATACCTCTAAAGAAGAAAAATGGGGACTTTGGGAAGGATTATATCAACGTCTTCGCATGATCGGACGCATAATGTGGATGGTGCTCCGATTGCGCTTGCGTATATAACCAGAATCCAATTTCCAATTTTCAAGTAGTCAATTTCCAAATAAATTCTAAATTTCAAGTATAGTTAATTTCCAAACAAGCGTAAGTTGGTTAAAGTGATGGTTTAACATTTGAGGTTTAAATAATTGGAAATTGTTTGAAGATTGTAAATTGGAGATTGAAGATTATGTCATCTCCGGTGGACGAAATTAAAGAGCGCCTCAGCGTAGACGAGGTTATCTCGGATTATATAAAGCTGCAAAAAGCCGGCACTTCTTTGCAGGCCAAGTGTCCGTTTCACGCTGACAGTGATCCTTCTTTGAATGTATCCCCTGATAAAGGCGTTTGGCATTGCTTTGGCTGTCAGGCCGGAGGTGATCATTTTGAGTTCGTGAAGCAAATTGAGGGCGTGGAGTTTCCAG
>CAYTAF010000035.1:0-6115 GCA_964435865.1 uncultured Candidatus Saccharibacteria bacterium
GTGCACTGTGTTCTGTTTGTAATTTGGGTTCTGTGCTTTGTGACTTTGTTTGGGTTCTGGGTATTTGGGTTTTGGGCTTTCATATTTTGCTCGCGCGCTACACTCAAACGTTTGGAAATTGATAATTCTTGAAACTTGAGATTTATTTGGAAATTGGAAATTAAATAAAGTGGTCTGAGGGTGCCTGCAATGTACCGAATGGTACTGTTGTGGATAACTTCGCCTATGGTTTTAGGCGAAGTTGTTTTATAATATGATTAATGTCTGGACAAAGCACTCAAGATCAGGAAAACAAAAAATTACTCATTATTGAGGATGACCCTATAATTTCCTCAGTTTACACAAAGCGCTTTAGTAATTTGGGTTTTGAGGTGGGCGTGGTAGCCAACGGGAGTGATGCATTGGAGAGAATCCAGGAAGACAAGCCGGAAGCAATTTTGCTGGATTTATTACTTCCGGAAAAAAACGGAGATGAAATTCTCCGGGAAGTTAAGGAAAGTGAGGCCATTAAGGATATTCCGGTGGTGGTCCTTTCTAATGTTAGCGATCCACAAAAGAAAAAAGAAGTGCTGGAATACGGAGCTGAAGGATATTTAGTAAAAGCGGAAACCGATTTGGACGAAGTGGTAAAAGCCACCCAAGAAGTTTTGCAATAATTTTTTAATTTTTGCGCAATATAATATGAGAGAACATATATACAAATTTAAATATATAGGACTTTCTATATTTTTGACGATGATCGCCGGGATGGTTTTAGCGGGACCGACTTACGGAATTTCACATAATCAGGATGCCGCCAGCGACATATTGGAAGAACAAGAACAACAAAGTAGCCAGGAGGAGGCGCAAGCTGATGTTGGCGACACCGGCAACAACAATGACAATGACAATGACGCGCGGGAGGATATCCAAAACAATATCAATCAGCAAATACAAGATACGCAAGAGGAGGTTGAGCAAAGATCGGAAAATCAACAACAAAAGGCTCAAAATGCCACATCCGGCCAGCCTGAGGCGGTAGATGAGGGCTCACAAGCTCCACAGCAGCCCTCCTCGGAATCTAAAAAAGAGGAGCTGAAAGAAACCACCCCCTCGATCAATATAAGTTTTCCGCGGGGAACTACCACGCTGTCGAAGATGGTTAATGTAACCATTCAAGTAAAAGGAGCAAAGAAAGTGGAGTTGTTGCGCCGTCATCCTAATAGCCTAGCTGAGACCTATATAGGTCAAGCGCGGCAAGCCGGAAACGATCGATATCGCTTGCAATGGAATACTACTAATACTCCTAATGGAGACCATATTATTTTTGCCCGCGTGAAAAATCGTTTTGGCACCTATACGAGCGGCGATACGCGCATTAGCGTAGATAACCAGTCTACTCCGATTCCGGAAGATAAACTAAAGAGGCAAGCTCAAGAAAAGGCAAGGCAGTTATTACCCCCTGTAACCAACAAACAAGATGTTCAGGACAGTAGCTCCCAGCCAACATTATCAGAAAAGATTCAAAAAGAGTTGCAGGAAAAGGGTATAAGTACTGGTGCAGAGTCACGAGAAAAAGGACCGGAAAAAACTAAGCAGGCACGCCAAAAAGCTGAGGAGGGTCGAGATCAAGCCCGGCAACAGGTAGAACAAGGCCCAGCTTCGGAGGTGGCAGAAGAGACACTTCAGGCTCTTGAAAAAAAGCAAAAAGATCGGCTCCAGAGGGCCAGGCAATTTTTCGAAGACCTGGATCAGGATGGCCTAACTAAGGCGGAAGAAAAACGTTTTGGCACCAGTGATCGGAATCCGGACTCAGATGGTGATGGCGTGCTTGATGGTATCGAGGTGCTGGGTGGCTCAGATCCCACCAAGCCAGGTGGTCTTGATGATCCGGTAGAATTTGAAGAGCCGATTGATCCGGGAGCCGGTGAAGCCAACCCGCAGAACTGGCAGGTAACTGACGCTCAGTTTGATCCGAAAAAAGAAACTACTACTTTACGTGGCAAGGCCCTGCCCAATAGCATTGTAGTGCTGTATGTTTATTCCATTGATCCTACCGTAGTTACTGTAAAAGCTGATGACTCCGGAAACTGGGAGTACACACTGGACAGGGAATTATCTGATGGTGAGCACGAAGCGTATGTGGCTATTACGGACAACGAAGGCAAGATAGTGGAAAAATCACCGCCACTGCGGTTTGTTAAGCAGGCAAGCGCCATTACGGTTTTAGCGTCAGAAGACCAGGTAGAAGCGGGCACGGTGCAGACAGGGAGCGGAACGGAAGATGGCTCTTTAAATCAAATACTTCTTGTGGCTCTCTTGGTGGTCGCCTCTCTTATTCTTGTGCTATTGATTATCGCTTTCCTGGTACGGGAGCAGTCAACGCCGTAAATATATTATGAAAGAGTCGCTTCATTCGGTAATCCAATTTATCAAAGAAAATCCGGCAATTCTTTATTCAATCCTTTTGATTGTAATTGTGCCGGTTTTTTTATTTGGGTTCACCTTTTTTCTTATTAACAACGTACAAAGTTCACTAGATAAGGAGTTTAAAAATAAAGCATTTCTTACGCTTAGTGTTCTGGATGCTTTTTCAAATCAAGAACTGGAAAATTCAGAAGCATTAAAAGCAAAAGCGGAACGGCTAACACAGCGTTCGAGTACCTTGCGGAGTGTTAATTTCAGCGTTTATAACGAATCAACAGAAACGTTTGAAATTATTGCCTCATCCCGCTCTGAACAAAACGGGGAACTATTGAAAGAGGGAGACCGAGATGGCACTCGCTGGAGGCGCCACAAGTTGGCCCTCGGCACGGATAATATTATCGGCGCGGTGATAACGCCTACCGAGGGGAGCCGATATTGGGTAGCATTAAAAAGATTAGAAAACAGGCCCGGTGGACAAGATATGGTAGCTCAAATCTCTCTTTCGTTGGCTCAGGCGGATGCCCGGATAGCCAACTTGCGACAAATTTCAATCTACGCGCTTATTGGTCTCACCTTACTTTTGGTGTTGTTGGTAGCCAACCACGCGCGGTTGTTTGAATACGCAAAGTTGTTTCGGGAGCAAAAACAGATTGATAAGGCCAAGGATGAATTTATCTCAATTGCCTCGCATGAGCTTAAAACGCCGATCACCGGCATCACCAACTTTTTGCAGCTTGTAGAAGACGGTGATTATGGCGAAATTCCCGAGGAGTTGCAAGAGGCGCTCCACTCAGTGCGTTTGCGCGCTGATAATTTGCAAAAATTAGTGAAAGACCTATTGGATGTAAGCCGTATTCAGCAAGGGCGGCTGGAGCTGGAATTTGGTCAGGTAAGTGTTAATGAGGTGATCCGGGAGGTTGTTGAAACCTACGCGCAACAGGCCTCAGCAAAAGATCTGGAACTGAAAACGGATCTGGGAGATTCGCTTCCTCCGCTTAAGCTGGACCGGGGGCGTTTTCAGGAAGTAATTTCCAACTTAGTGAGCAATGCTGTTAAATACACCGAAGATGGGTGGGTGGAAGTGCGCTCCAAGGTGGATAAAATTGATAAACAGATTATAATAGAAGTAGAGGATACCGGTATTGGTATGAGCGCGATGGAGCGAGAAAAACTTTTCCAGAAATTTTATCGTATTCAAGCTCGCGAGGCGTCTGATGTTGGCGGCAGCGGGCTTGGCTTGTGGATTACTAAACAACTGGTGGAGATGATGAACGGGCAAATTTATGTAGAGAGCATTAAAGGCAAGGGTACGCGCTTCAGCTTGCTCTTTTCTATCGAGGAATAGTTTATGCAGAGCATTTCTCTTAAACTCGTTATTGCTTCCTTTATTATTGGCGCCGGGCTCATCACAGCCCTTTTTTTTGTAATAGACTTTGAAGAGTTCTGGCAAACCGCGGCCAGTATTACCAATTGGAAAATTGTTTTATTTTTAGCGATTGCCGGGCTTGTCCCCATTACGAATACTGTTCGCTGGCGATACATTTATCGAAATATTCATAAACAGTTACCGTTTTGGGAATCTTTAGGCATCCGACTGGCTGGCTTTGCCGGCTCTTTTTTAACCCCGGTAGCGGAATTTGGTGGCACCCCGATTCGTTTAATTTTAAATAAACAACGCCTGCAGGTGCCCTGGGATAAAAATATCGCTGGTGCTGTTGTTGATATGGCTTCCGAGTTACTGGTGTATACTTTGATTACCGGCCTGGGAATTATTATTTTATTGTTTTACTTAAATGTTTTTTGGGCCGCTTGGCTGCTTTGCGGGGTAATACTTGTTTTGATTTTTTGGATAACGCGTCTGTATTTTAATATGCACAGCGGGGATCGATTTTTAAATAAGATGGTTTCTTTTTTAAAACTGGATCAGCTAAGGATTTCCAAGCAGGCCAGCGAATATATCAAGGCTGGCGAAGAACAAGCCGCACAGTTTATAATTAAACGCAAGAAACAGTTTTTTGTAGTGTTAGCTCTTTCTGTGCTGGCAAATGTTTTGACGTTCGTGGATATGGCGGTCTTGGCATATATTTTAAGCATCAATCTGGAAGTATTTGAGGTATATTTGAGCCGCGTTTTAATGAATCTTTTTTATGTAGTTCCGGTGCCGGCGGCTTTAGGGGTAGCAGAATGGGGGGAAGCCGGCCTTTTTAGTGCTATAGGGGTGGGCGCGGCAACCGGAGCTTTCTTCAGTCTAATGTTTAAGGCAAAAGAAGTTTTTTATGCTATACTGGGTGTAGTATTTTTAGTGTTTTCCGGTTTGCAAAATTTTTATTGGTGGGTTATGAAAAATAATGACTATAACTTATAACGTAATTTTGCTCACAGCATATGAAAGACAGCATGAATACAATATTAAATATGGAAAATTTGCCGGGTATCAAAAGAAATTTTGAAGAAAATAATTTTGTTTTTGACCGGCACGATGTAATTTCGGATAAAATTTATTTGGTAAGGAGTGGAAAGGTGGAAGTTTATCAAGCAAAAGAAGGGCGCAAGTTTATTTTGCACACAGCTGAGACAGGAGATGCATTTGGCTATATTAATTTGCCAGAAAATAATCGTAGTAACGGATATTTAGCCAAAGTTATAGAGCCCTCCACGATACAAGTAGTGCCCAAGAAAGATTTTGAGTCCTTTTTAGAAGAAAAGCCGAAGGCGACCCGGGAGGTGTTAGAATATTTGGGTGCCCAATTGGTGGCAAGCCAGGAGCGCCTGCAGGATTTGGCGTTGGCCAATACTCATATACGCGTATTAAATGAATTGTTGCGCCAGGGGGTCTCTAAAGGAAGCATGACAGAGGGAGGATGCCTGGAATTTAAAAAAGAATTTACCCACGAACACCTGGCACAGCGTCTCGGGCTTACACGGGAAACCGTCACGAGGACACTCAATTCTCTAAAAGAGGAAGAGGTTATTTTCTTGCATAAGAATAAACTTGCCATTGACTGTAACAAAGTATAATGGAGCTTAATTTTTTTGTAGCATTTATAGCGGGCCTCGCGTCGTTTTTGGCGCCTTGTGTGTTTGTCTTGGTGCCTGCCTTTTTATCGCAGTTAGCCGGGATTTCTTTGTCTCCAGGACAGGGTGTTTCCAAAAAGCAGCGGCGGCAAATTTTTCTCAATACGCTATTTTTCGTTCTTGGCTTTACGATAATTTTCGTATTGTTAGGCGCTTCTTTGGGATATGTGTCTATGGTATTGCGTGATTTTCAAGGAATCTTAGTAAAGGTTGGTGGAGCGTTATTGATATTTTTTGGACTGGTAGTTTTGGATCTCGTAAAAGTGCCATGGCTTTACGGAGGCAGCGCCCTGCAGGCTCCTAAAAAAACCGGTGGAGCGCTCAGCTCTGTACTGGTAGGGGGATCATTTGCTATTGGGTGGAGTCCCTGTGTGGGTCCTATTTTAGCGGCTATCTTGGGCCTTTCCGCTACCACCGGATCGGTAGCTCAGTCCGCTTTATTACTTACGTCTTATTCTTTGGGGTTGATGATTCCCTTTTTGCTCGTTGGAGCGTTTACCGCCCGCTCCGCGCGGTTTCTTTCCGAGCATAATCGGGTATTAACCTGGTTCAATTATATCGGCGGTGTTTTGCTTATAATTCTTGGTATATTGGTGTTCACGAATCGTTTGGCTGTTTTAAGCGGCTACCTATC
>CAYTAF010000036.1:0-6060 GCA_964435865.1 uncultured Candidatus Saccharibacteria bacterium
TCTTATAGCTTGTGCGTCAACGTTTCTTTGATTTGAAAAAGATGTCAGGTTTTTTGTAAAATACGGCTCACCCGCTTTGAGCCGTATTTTAGAACGGCTAAAACAATTATTTTAGCCGTTTATTTGACAGTATTCGCAGCGGGGAAATATCTGCCGGTGAGTATTTTTCTTGTTTCGGCTTGCTTGCAGTAAGGAAGGTGCGCTATAATAAGGCTGACAAGCTAATTAATTAGGAGGTTAAAATTTAATGGCAGCGAGAAAAAGGGATAAAAACAAAAAAGATAAGGACGAAAAAGAAAAAGATAAGAAAAACGAGCAAGAAGAAGAGCGCGAGCCGGCGCTTTCTCCGGAAACCCGTAGCTCTATTTTAGTGGTTATTTTCGGGGCCGTAGGTATTTTAAGCTTACTGGCCTTTTTTGATAATGCCGGACAGGCTGGAAGTTTATTTAAGAGGGCGGTGGATTTTTTATTCGGGCAGGCGGCCTTTGTGGTGCCACTGGTGTTTTTTGGGGCCGCTATTGCCGCTTTAGCTACTTTTCATAAAAAGCGTCACTTGCACTTGTATTTTGGTATCGGGCTTATAGCTGTCAGTGTTTTAGGGTATTTTGAGATTTTAATGAATGGGGCAAAAACCGGCGGCGTGATTGGGTATGGTGTGGCCTACCCTTTTATTCAATTTTTTAGTGTTGGCGCGGCCGCGGTGGTCTTTGGTGCCGCGCTGTTAATTGGTCTGCTTGTAGCTTTTGATGTTTCTTTGCGCCGGGTGCGTGAAGAGATCGAGGTTCCCCCTGCTTCCACTGAGGCTCCGGAAAATGAAGAGGGTTCCGTATCTGTCAAGCAGTCAGATAACGAACAGGTTGATAAGAAATCGCCAGGGGAGGATTCCGAGAAGGGTGGGTTATTCGGTGGTCTGCGTTCTCGTGGTAAAAAGGGAGAGCAAAAAAAACAGCAAAAATCAGAAAAACAGGGTGCTTCCCCTGGCGAACAAAACACAAAACAAAAAGAAAGTCCGGAACCACCAAAGTTGGATAAAAGCTATCAGCCGCCCGGTTTGGATTTACTAAAAGAGGAGGGCGGCACCCCATCGGCCGGAGATATTCGTGCCAATAAAAATATTATAAAGCGTACCCTGGACGAATTTGGCATTGAGGTGGAGATGCAAGATGTCAACATTGGCCCATCCGTTACCCAGTATACGCTGAAGCCGGATAGCGGCGTCAAATTAGAGCGCATCACCAGCTTACAGCGTAATTTAAGCTTGGCGTTAGCCGCTCACCCATTGCGCATTGAGGCACCGATTCCGGGCAAACCCCTGGTGGGTATTGAGATTCCCAACCAGAAAGCCAGTATTGTCCGACTGCACTCTATTTTAAAGCAAATTTCAAAAAGTTCCTCCTCTAATTTAAGCATTGGTTTGGGTCATGACGTGCGTGGCAATTCAGTGATTGCGGATCTTGCTAAAATGCCACACCTTTTGGTCGCCGGCTCCACCGGCAGCGGAAAAAGTATTGCTATCAACAACATTATTTTAACCTATACGTACCTTAATTCGCCGCGTACGTTACGTTTTATTTTGATTGATCCCAAGCGGGTGGAGCTCAGTCCTTATAACGGCATTCCGCATCTAATGACACCGGTGGTTACCCAGCCCCAGAAGGCAATCAATGCGCTAAAATGGGCCCTGCAGGAGATGGACAGCCGCTATGACAAGCTTTCGCAAATGGGAGCGCGGGATATAACGAGCTTTAACCAGAAAGTGAAAAACCGCAGTGACTTTGAATATCTGCCCTATATTGTAATCGTCATCGACGAACTGGCTGATTTAATGGCGCAATACAAACGAGAGATGGAATCGGCTGTGGTGCGCTTGGCGCAGATGGCGCGCGCCGTTGGCATTCATTTAATTGCTTCTACCCAGCGGCCTTCTACTGATGTTGTGACCGGTCTTATTAAAGCTAATATTACCAGCCGTATTTCCTTTAAGGTGGCCTCGCAAGTGGATTCGCGCACCATAATGGATCAAGCCGGAGCGGAAAAATTGCTCGGCAATGGAGATATGTTGTATATGAGTAATGACTCCAGTGGTATTACTCGTGTGCAAGGCACTTTTGTTTCGGAAGAGGAAATTAAAAAAGTTACTGAATATTTGCGAAATTTGGATGAGGCGGATTACGAAGAAGAGGTGCTTTCCGGAGAGCAAGAAGGCGGCGAATCTATCCAGGAACAGCAAGAAGAAGAGGAGGATGATTTATACGAAGACGCTAAAAATATTGTAGTTGAAGAAAACAAAGGCTCGGCGTCACTTTTGCAACGGCGTTTGCGGATTGGTTATGCCCGCGCTGCGAATTTATTGGACGCGCTGGAAGAAAACGGCGTGGTTGGCCCCGCCCGCGGCTCCAAGCCCCGTAAAGTGTTGGCAGGACAGGATGACGACCAGCAGGAGGGGTAAGTCTTTATCTTAAGTAGTGAATTCATAATAAGAAGGCACTGTGTTGTATCGTTATTTTTTAGCCTTAGCAATTTTGTTCACGGGCTTCCTTGTTGGTTTTTTTGTTAGTTTTCACTCGCAGATTTTCGAGCATACGGCTAGCGTAGGCCTTGAAGCGGGCTCCTCTTTACTTGAAAAGGAAGCGGTAGGTGAAAGATTTTCTTTAAGCGACAAGAGTAACGTTGCCGAAAAGAAAACGCCGCAACTGCTAACTGAACCCAAAGGGGTGCAGATAGATTTAGCTACCGAGCAAGCTTTTTTATTTAGAGGCGGTAAGTTAGCAAATAAACTTCCATTGGCGTATCAATCTCCGGATGATAAGTGGTTTAAGGCACCAACCGGGTATTTCCGCGCAGGGTGGAAGGGTAGGAAACATCTTTCCAGTATTTTCCCTGTTTATATGCCGTATGCTATACAGTATCATGAGGACTTCTTTTTGCACGGCATTCCGTATCATAAAAACGGGGAACGGGTAAGTAACCAGTTTACTGGCGGCTGTTTGCGCTTTCAGGACAAAGACGCGAAAACTATTTTTGATTTTACCAAGAGTGGCGAGCAAGTATTGGTATATGAGAGCTTTCCCGGAATACCTGAGGTAAAAGAGAGCTTTCATGCCCCGGTTGATTTAAATGATTTTTGGGTGCGACAACGTTTTAACAATCCATTGCGAAGGTTTTACCGGCATACCGGGACTAGCCAGCGTGGACGGGACTATTATCAACATGCCGGTATAGACCTGGCCCCTTATTCAAAAAAGGAAAGCGCCTTTGTTTTTTCTGTTTACAAAGGAGAGGTGGCAAAGATTGTAAGAATTGAGAATGAAGACGATCACGGTCTGGGGAACACGGTAATAGTGCGTCACAATACAGGAGAAGAGGAGGTGTATTCCCTGTATGCTCACCTGTCTTCCATCCGTGGCAATTTACGGGAAGGAGAAGCAGTGAGCGCTGGAGAGATGGTAGGCAAGGTCGGGAACAGTGGCTATGGATGTCAAGATTACTGGCAAGTTGGGCCTGATGGTTGTGATAAAAAGGGCGCCCCGCCGGATACCCACTTGCATTTTGAGGTTAAGAGTAAACCGGTTCTGCATAATCCGGAGCAAAAGCAGGCGTGTGAGACAGAGGATGGCTCTGCAAGATTGTGTTACGGCTATACCCCCACGTATTCACAGCAATACGGATATTTTGACCCCCTTTCACTCTTTTTGGAACAGCAATAATTTATTTAAAAGAATTACGAACAAGAATAATTTTTAATAGTAATCAACTATGGCAAGTTTAAAAGAGCGCATTCAAGAAGATTACAAAAAAGCGGCCCATGACAAAAACAAGCCGGCCATTAACGCTTTGCGTGGGTTAAAAGCGGCTATATCGCAAAAAGAAACGGAGGGCTCACGGCACGAACTAACGGATGATGAGGTGGTAGAAATCGTGCAATCCGAGATTAAAAAGCGCAAAGAAGCTATTGAGGCCTACCAGCAGGGCGGGGCCGATGAAAAAATGCAAGCTGAGCAGCAAGAGCTGGAAGTTTTACAGGAATATATGCCGGAACAGCTCACCGAAGACGAGCTTAAAGCCATCATCCAAAAAGCTATTGAGGATACGGGAGCGGAAACTATGCAGGATATGGGCCAAGTTATGGGCCAAGTTATGCCGCAAGTTAAAGGCAAAGCGGACGGCGACCGCGTTTCCCAACTAGCCAAAGAGCTGCTTTCTTAGTTAAAAACAATCTATTGTCCCGAAATTAACTCGGGGCAGGGATGCAAATACTTGTTAAAGGATAATTTGTAAAACTTGGCTTTATGTTCAAGAGGGTAGCTAATAGTATAGCGTTTAAGCCAGCATCTACCACCCCTGCAAACAGTCCTTTATCAGAAGAGGGCCTTACGACATAAGCACAAAAGCATGTTCTTACTGTCACACTGCAAGAAGCACGTGATAATGCAAATATATTTGAAGCTTCGACCTTAGCTCAATGGAGCCTTATCATCCTTGCTCTAGTAGTTGCAGCCGGCTTGATATGGCTCTTGGCTCACCTTATCCGCAAGCGGCGAGCGGGAGAGTGAGACACGTTTCGCATTTGATTGACAGACAATAATACCAAAGTTAGTATATTGGTATTATGAAGACAACTTTGACCATAAAAACGGATAAGGAGTTAAGGGATAAGGCCAAAAAAACGGCTAAAGAGCTGGGTGTGCCTTTGAGTACGGTAATGAACGCTATGCTTAAGCAGTTTGTCAGAGAAAAGCAGATTACTTTTTCTGCTCGTACCTCTAATAAAGCTACTCAGCAAGCAATTCAAGAAATTTTGACTGATAAGAATACAGAGAAAGTCGAAGGATTTAAGGACTGGAGAAAGAAAATGAGACAGGCCTATCAGGAAAGAGGCGAGGAAGATTTGAGGACCACCCAAGAATGGGAGCCAATTGACAATGAAAGCTGGGAAGAATTATGAGCTACCCTAAAAGAGGAGAAGTTTATTTGGTTAACTTTGGCCCAACCATTGGTGCTGAGATTAAAAAGACCCGGCCTGCGGTAATTGCTTCTAACGATGTGGCCAATCGTTATAGCCCGGTAGTCATTGTAGCTGCTATTACTGGCCGAAGCCAACCTAAGTATGATGAAGTTTTTTTGCAACCACCTGAAGGAGGGGTAACTAAGCCCTCCGTAATATTGCCAAACCAAATTAGAACTATAGACAAGAGGCGTTTGGTTAAAAATACAGGCAAGCTTTCTCCAAAAAGTACTGCCCAGCTTAATTTTTCTCTACAGCTTACTTTAGGTCTGCTTGATTTTTAAGGAAATATTTTGGTGCTCAAGAAATTTATTTGATGGTGCGGTGGTGGCTTAGGCGGCGAGAAGAGGGCAAACCTGGATCTTAGCAAAAGAAAAAGAGTTGTTTTTATAGGGACTATATTTGCAAAGTTTTTAGCGGTGTAGTAAGCTGGTAAATATTAATGGCAAAAAAGCAATCAAAAACTGAACAAAAGGAACAAAAAAACGCCAAGCAAGGCGAACAGAGTGCGAAACAAAAGCAAGTAAGAGAAGTGCAGGAAGAAATCCAAAAGCAATTTGGCGAGGGTTCGCTTATGCGCTTAGGTGAGGCCCGGCGGGTGGACGTGGATGCTATTTCCACCGGCTCCATTACGCTGGATACCGCTTTGGGTGTTGGCGGCATTCCGCGCGGGCGGATTATAGAGGTGTTCGGCCCGGAAAGCTCCGGTAAAAGCACGCTGGCCTTGCACTTAGCTGCGGAGGCGCAAAAGCAAGGTGGCACCGCCGCGTTCGTGGACGCGGAGCACGCCCTGGACCCCAGTTATTCTCAAAAAATCGGCGTGAATATTGATGATCTATTGGTTTCCCAGCCGGACACCGCTGAGCAAGCCCTGGATATCGTGGAGCAACTGGTGCGCTCCGACGCCATTGATTTAATTGTGGTAGACTCGGTCCCCGCTTTGACGCCTCAAGTGGAGTTGGAAGGAAAAATGGATGAACAGCAAGTAGGCCTGCAGGCGCGGTTGATGGGCAAGGCGATGAGGAAGCTGGCCGGTGCTATCTCGGGGGCGGATA
>CAYTAF010000037.1:0-5840 GCA_964435865.1 uncultured Candidatus Saccharibacteria bacterium
GTTCGTAAATCCACCCCAGGAGACGAACACCGCCAGGCCCTATCCTTCGGGGGCTTTTCGCTTTAAAGAGGCAGTTATCCACAATTAGTAGCTTGAGGAGAGTATGGGGGTATGTTATAATATAAAACAGTGCAGTCGAAAATTTTACGAAATTACAAGTTCTGGATCGCTGTAATTTTGCTACTCGGTTTAGCCGCCGCCCTGGTCGGGCCGCGGCTTTATTTTTATTTCCAAAAGCAAGTTCTTGTTCAAAGCTATAACGAGCAATACGTGGAGCCCCTGCGCGAGGATGATGTAGGCGGCAAAACCCCGCAGGAAACTATGGATATGTTTATTACCGCGCTGGAAGAAGATGAGTTGAAGCAAGCTTCCAAGTACTTTTTTCCGAAGGATCAGGATGAGGAGCTTGCTAGGTTGCAAAAGTTAAAGCGAGAGCAGAATTTAGAAGCTTTTACCCAAAAGATGAAAGAGGCTCGTGCAGACTGGACGGCAGAAGGCGATGGTCTGGTTAATAACAGGACGCGAAAACAGTTTTCTTATGAAGTTGCATATGAAGAGAATGCCACCTTTGAATTTCAAGGGCAGGAGTTTGAGTTTGAAGCAGGCACAGGCACTGCGGTGATTACTTTTGATTTAAATACTTTTACGGATGTTTGGAAATTTAGCAACCCCTTGTAGCACAAAGTAGGTCTGGCGTCGGTTGGTTTTATGCCAAAGGATACATTTGCAGTAAAAATATTTGCAGGAAGAGTTTTTTTTATTGTAGCCGGGCTGTGTTTAAGCTGGGCTGTTTATTTAGGGGTGTATGCTTTTACTGCCGTGTCTCTTGATTCGTACGGGCCTGATAGCGTGCACTATCCACTGACTGAGGCGTCAGTGGAATTTTTTAATTCCCACCACCCGGATCAAAAGATTGATTTAGTAGACCGCGAATACATAATGGACGGCTCGGCTGAGGAAGATCATGGCTACAGCCCGAATCCCTCGTTTCGCTGGTTGCATCATTTTTACGATCCGGTACACGATGCCCCGCTCTCTTTACCTTTTGCCACCAAGGCCACTACTTGGGCGCATAATTCCATACTTCAGTCCGCGTATTCGGGCGGCTCGCACATCTGGGAGGACGCTCTCTGGCACTGGCAAAATGGTAATAAAAAGGAAGCCCTGCGGGACTTAGGGCATATTTTGCACTTAGTGCAGGATATGGCGGTGCCTGCTCACACTCGCGATGACCCACACCCGCCCAAAGCGGTGGGCTTTTTTATTGGGGACGAAAACAGCTCCCCGTACGAGAAATGGACCGCTGATAAAGTAGAGGGTGAATATTTGGGCTTAGGTAAAAAATTAGCCGAAGAAAGTAATAAAGACATACCCCAATTTAGCAGCGTGGAAGCGGTGCTTACGGGTACGGCTGAGTTTACCAATAAAAATTTTTTCAGCGAAGATACTATTGATACCCGTAAGTATACTCTTCCAGCTAACTTACGGATGCGTCAGATAGATGGCAGGAAATCGGTCTTATTGGGTACTGTTAATGGGTTTGAGATACCTTTGGTTTTTGTAGAGAGACAGGAATTTAATAATTTCTTGAAAACAACTGACCATAAAAAAGTTTTATCTCCTTACTGGGACATCTTGTCTGAACACGCGACTGTGCAGGGGGCGGCTTTAATCGAGTTATTTTTTGAACAAGCCAAAGAACGCGAAATTACCGAGCGCCCGCCCCGGTTTTATGATTCCATTTTTGCGTGGCTGGAGAAGTGGGGTCCGTTCTTATACGCCGGCCCCGAACCCCCGCAAGAGACAGAAAAACAGGAGCGCTTAAACAAAAACACAGTGTTTTCCGATGCTTTCTTGGACTGGCTGGAGAACAGACAAACCGCCGCTGATAAAAAAGATGGGGATCGTCGCCTGTCAAGGAGTTCGGTCTCCTCCCCCGGCTCTGGCACCGGAGGTCCGGTTGCATCCACTGAAGAAGAGCCAAGCGAGGATCAACAAAAAGGCGAAAAGGAGCACGCTAACAAGCAGGGTCAAGATCAAAAACAATATCATCCCACCGGTGGCGGCAGTCCCGGCGGTAGTGATGTCTCAGGCGAACAAGCCCGGGAGGAGCAACCTTCAGAGCAGCAATCTTCAAGAGATTCCTCTAAAGAAGGCGATAAGGATAACACGCAAGAAACCAGCACCGGTACAGAGGACTCGCGAGACAGCCAGGATGGCAGTGATGACAACCAGAATGAATTTAATAATCAGGAAGGTGAACAGAATGAAAATAATACCACCACGCCTTTGTCCGTTCATCGTGGAGAGGTGGTTATAAATGAGGTGGCTTGGATGGGCACCAAGGCCAGCTCAGCGGATGAATGGATAGAATTGTATAACACCAATAATACCACCACCCCGTTTTCTTTAGAGGGCTGGCAACTGGAAACCGGAGACGGAAATCCATCTGTTAGCTTTGGCAAGCAGAATGAAATAAAAGGAGAAGAATTTTTCTTGTTGGAGCGCACGGATGATACTACAGTAGCCAACCATGAGGCGGATAAAATATATACCGGTGCCTTGAATAATAGCGGGGAAAAATTAACTTTACGGGACGATAAGGGCTTGGTGGTAGATGAGGTGCCGCTTTCCAGCAATACTTCTACGCCGGTGCGATGGCTTGCCGGTGGTAACGATACAAAGCGGAGCATGGAGCGCATTGATCCGGAAGCCAGCGGCGCGGATCCAGGCAATTGGCAGACCTACCACGGAGACGGATATACCGATCAGTGCGAACCCGGCGCCTACGGGGCTGCTGACCGAGCGGTTTTGGGTACGCCGGGGGTGGATAATTCCAGCCCCGCTACCACCACGCCTTCTATTGGTCCTACGTTTCTTGCCGCGACCACTACTATAACAGGTGAAGAATACTGGTGTTCGCGAGGTTCACCCTACTACTTAGAGTTTACGGAAGACGACCGGCCTACCATTGCTAAAGGCGGGCATTTAAGGATTTTTGAAGATACTAGCGTGAAGTTTCAAAGATCCACTACCACCAGTTTTACCGCTGGGTCTTCGCCTCATACCGGCCTGGACATACAGGGGGATCTTACGGTCCTTGGTGAAATTAATCCCGGGCCGGCGCGTTTTCAATATCCCGATTCACTTACTTGGGATAAAAATAACCAGGGACGTTTAAATATGCTGAGGGCCGGTACCAGCTCCTCGGTAGTTATGGAGAGTGCTGAATTAGACGGCAATTTTACCAATGCCAGTTCCAGCGTGATTTTGCTGGAAAATAATGCCACGTCCACTCGTGTCACCGCCAGTACTTTTAAAAATGGCGAGTTCGGCGTACGCGCTATGGAAAAGGGTAGCGGCGGCTTTATTGAAGACAGTATTTTTTCTAAAAACAAGTATCCGGCTCAGTTGCGTAATTCCACTTTGGAGTTTTCCGGCAACAAGGGTTCAGGCAATGAGGTGAGTGGTTTTTATTATCCGGCCGGCAGCAATATTCCTAATGAAATTAGGAGTGACATGACGTGGCATAACAATGATCTGCCTTATGTTCTTGAGTCAAACGCTAACGATCAGCTTGCTGTAGCAGGCACCAGTACACTTACTGTTAAGTCCGGTGTAACGGTAAGATCTGAAACTTCCGGGCCGTATTACGCTTTAAGTATTAAGCAAGGGGCCAAGCTGCAAGCGAATGGTACCTCCGGGGATCCCATTGTTTTCACCGCTAATACGAATAATCCGCAAGCCGGAGATTGGCGTGGTTTGAAAATTTTGGGAGGCGCGGATCTAGAGCACGTTCGTTTAGAATACGGTGGAAGAAGTGGCGGAAAAGGAGGGGTGATTTTTGCCGGCACCGATTCTGACGTCACCCTTGCCTCTTCTACTATTAGGAAAAGTGCATCCAGCGCTATTTTTGCCAAAGACGCGGATATAACCATTAAGAATGATACTCTTATAGATCAAGCCACGCGCGGCTTTCGTTTGGAAAATAATAACGGCAACACGGTAAAGGTCATGAACACCACTTTTGAAAACATTCAGCGTCAGGCCATTCAAACAAAGCGCGGCTCCGGTGGTGAGCTGATTGTAGAAAATTCGCAGTTTAGCGGTGTGAGCGGCAGTAGGTTCGCGGGCATTAAAACGAGCAATAGTGAGGTTGCATTAACTATTGAAAACAGCAGCTTTGATACATTTGACTCGCCCATCTCAAGCAACCCACGCATTAGTGCCACTAATGTCAGTTCCACCGCTTTAAGCTTGAACGGTATCCAAATTAACGGTGATTTGAATACCGGAGAGAGTGCTACCTGGAGTGATGCCGGAGTGCCGTATCTGCCGGGTCAAACCTTTATTAACAGCTCTTCCACGCTTGAAATTTTAGCGGGGGCGGCAGTCAAGCCCCTCAATAGCTTTTATCCTCTATTTACAGTGCGGGACGGTGGCGAGTTGAACATGAAAGGCAGCAGCAGTACTCCGGTTACCATCACGTCTCTTGATGACGATAGCGCGGGAGGAGACGTGCGGGGTGATGGCACCTCTACAGTGGCAAGTCCGGGTGACTGGAATCAGGTGCTTTACAAATCCGGCGCCCAGGGGGAGCTTACTGGTGCCGAGATGCGCTATGGGGGCAATGGGTTCGCGCCTACCTTGCGAGCGAAAAGCGGCGCCAACGTTACCAGCACCAACGTGATTATTAAAGACAGCCAAAGTCAGCCCTGTCAGCCGAAGCGGCTTTGCAATTAGCTCAAATACCGCAAATTGGTTTGCGGTATTTTTTTGTTATATACTTGCAAAAAGCCGGAATGTATGATTATATAAAATAACAAGCGGCGGGGTTCTGCACGTATTTCCGATCATGTCAAATTCAAATCTAAGAATTGCGTGCTCACTGTGATGTCCGTCGGTTGGGCTCTCGGTGTTCCCCGCCGCTTGCTGTTCTTATATCATTGGCGTCTTGGGCGCCCGAATAGCACAAAGAGAGACAGTTTTGTCCGTGTTTTTCGGCTACTGCCGGGAAAGGAGACGGATAAAGTCCTCTCCGATCTTGGAGGGTCGGTGCGTTCGGGCGCCTCGTAGTTTGTTCCTTGTATCGGTTATATACCGGCGGATAAGCGAGAAAGAAGGCCGTTGGGCTGGCTTAATCTATCCGCTGGTATTACCCGGGGAGCGCACAGGCGCTCTCCGGGTGTTATTTTTTAGGCGTTTAATGTTGACAAATATGTAACTATATGATATATATAAGCTAACGTTCTTGAAAAAAGGTCCGCTTGATCCTACTCACCGGGTGGTGAAAGCTTGGGTGACCCCTCCTTCAGCCCGCGCGAGTAGCCATAATTACTGGTTGCTGCCGGCTATTGTCGGCTGTGTGACCGGGCCCGGGTGAGTAGGATCGAGCGGACACATTCAAAGTTGTTCCCATACAAGGTTCTTTGAAAGGAGGAGCCAATGTTAACTAAAGAAGGAGTCCAGTATCAGGAGGGGTTTGCGCGAGCTCGCCTGGAGCTTTTTCGTCGGGATGCCGAGGAATATTTTTCAGGTTCTTTGGTGCTTCGGCAGTTCAAAGAGAGAGCGAATCCGCTCATACCTCGGCTCCAGTTTGCTGTTTATGAAAAACTGCCTCGCAAGAGGCTGTGGGGCTTGCTTCCCCTGCCGTGTTTCAAGAGGCCGGTTTTATTTGCGGACTTTTATTACGTGCCGGATGCGAAGGTAACTAAGATTTATGGTTTTTGTTTCACAAGAGGAGCAGCAAAAAACAACGAGGCGGTGGTAAGGAATCTCGCGTGGGATGTCCTGGCGGTGTGCGCCGAAGAATTCGAGGCAGTTGCATTTTTAGTTTAAAA
>CAYTAF010000038.1:0-5834 GCA_964435865.1 uncultured Candidatus Saccharibacteria bacterium
AAAAAACCTGACATCTTTTTCAAATCAAAGAAACGTTGACGCACAAGCTATAAGATGATATAAATACACCATTCGCCATTGGCGAAAATTTTCGTTCTTTGAAAGGGGGCGAGTGGCACGGTGGATAATAGCTTGCAAGCTGGCTGTCGGCGATGCCCGAATTTAAACAGTAATCCGCGCACCGGCCTCTGCTTTAATTGCGAAAAAAAGGAAAAGCAGGCCTGGCGAGAAAAATCAAAGCGAGAAGCCAGTCGGGCCAAACAACAAGCACGACGCGCGGTACAAAAAGATCCCGGCGGCTACCTGCCGCGCAAGGATCCTCAGTAGCTCTTTTAGATTTTATACAATAAAAACACCACCGGAAGACGGTATCGTCTTCCGGTGGTTTTCCGTTTTGAATAACAAAAAAGAATTTATGTAGGGAGCACCGGAGCAATTTCAGGCTCGGAGCGTTGTGCCTCTTCAGTTGTTGACTCGGTAGCCTTGCCTTCCTCCAAAGATTTACGTAGATCCCGGTAGGGCTTTCGCACACCCGTGCCGGCCGGAATAAGACGGCCGATAATAACATTTTCTTTCAGCCCTTTCAGCTCGTCCAGCTTGCCTTCCACCGAAGCATTGATAAGCGCTTTCGCGGTTTCCTGGAAAGAAGCCGCTGATAGCCAGCTGTCCGTGGTAAGAGCTACCTTGGTAACACCCAACAATTGTGCGTTTCCCTGCGCCGGCTGACCGCCGACTTCCTCTGCTTTTTTGTTGGCGGCTATAAAGGCACTACGCTCAATTAACTTACCGGGCAGAAGATCCGTGTCTCCGGAATCCGTAATGCGAATACGGGAAAACATCTTACGAATAACTACCTCAAGCAACTTGTCGTTAATTTCACCGCCCTGCGTGTTATAAATCTTTTGCAGTTGATTTAAGATATATCGCTGGGTAGTTTCGGCCCCCTCGCTTTCGTATAACTCACGCAAATCCAGGTATCCTTCCGAAAGTTGTGATCCTTTGCCTACTAAATCACCTTCCTGCACCAATGCCCGATAAGCGGATGAAACCCGCGCCTTGTACGTCTTGCGCTCTTTTTGGCCGGCCTCCTGTTCTTTAATGTGAATCACGTGACTTTGCCCCTCATTTTCAATTTTAGTAACCTCGCCGGCCACCGGACTCATCGCTGCCTTTACTTTTGGAGTGCGCATCTCAAACAACTCCTCTACCCGTGGCAACCCTTGAGTAATATCCGCCTCGCCAGCTGCGCCTCCGGTGTGGAAAGTACGCATTGTCAGCTGGGTCCCGGGCTCACCGATGCTCTGGGCGGCGATAATACCAACCGCCTCATGCATTCTCACAAGCTTATTGTGACCTAAGTCCCACCCAAAGCAATACTGACAAATCCCTTCGGTAGATTCACAGCGAATCGGGGAACGCACCCGAACTTCTTGGATACTGTCATCATCAGCAATTTGTTTGGCGGTCTCCTTATCAATAATCTCACCCTTCTGAACTACCACCTTATTATTCTTGCCGGAGACCTGTTGCAAAGCCGTGCGTCCAAAGAGACGATCATCAAAGGGGTGACCTATCTCCTCCCCGTCTCCGCGGTAAAAAGTAATACCCTCATCAGTGCCACAATCCTCTTCTTTTACGATAACATCGTGCGCTACATCCACCAGGCGCCGTGTTAGATAACCGGCGGCCGCTGTCTTGAGAGCGGTATCGGTTGTACCTTTCCTGGCTCCGTGAGTTAAAATGAAATACTCCAATACATTGAGACCTTCTCGATACGAACTTTTTATTGGCAATTCTATTTCCTCACCTTGCGGATTTACCACCAAGCCCTTCATTCCACTCATTTGAGTGGCCTGGGCCCAATCTCCGCGAGCCCCGGAATCAATAATGGAATATACGGATGTGGAATGCTTTAAGCTTTCTTGCACACCTTCTGCCATCTCTTGCTTGGCCTTGTGCCACACATCCAAAACTTTTTCCCGTTTTTCGCTTTCAGTGAGCAAACCCTCTTCCACATTTTGCTCCAGCTCCTGCACTCTTTCCTCGGCCCTATTAATAATTTCACTTTTGTTTTCCGGTAATACCAAATCTTCCATACTCCAAGTTAAGCCGGAAGTGGTCGCATAATGAAAACCAAGCTCCTTAATTTTATCCAGAGCATCAGCAATTTGCGCATTATCATAGTCTTCAATCACTCTACCCACAATATCTTTGAGCTTTCCTTTGCCAACTAACTCATTTTGATAAGGAAAGCCTTCCGGTAAAGCTTGGTTGAAAATAATGCGGCCGGGGGTGGTCTTAACCCGCTTTTGATCAGATAGACGGGACAGATTTTCAATATATACCGCGTCGCGCAATCCCACGTGTCCTAACTGATAGGCGGTAAGCGCTTCGTTTTCATCCATAAAAAACTTCATATTCTCATTCTCTTCGGCTTCAGCGTCTTTTTCCATATCTGTTAACCAATACGCGCCCAGCACCATATCTTGAGACGGGTTCGAGATAGGCTTACCGGTAGCAGGCTTCAAATAATTCTTAGAAGAAAGCATGATGTCCTCGGCTTCTTTTTGCGCCTCAATCGTAAGCGGCAGATGAACAGCCATCTGATCGCCATCAAAGTCAGCATTAAAAGCCGGACACACCAAGGGATGCAATCGTACCGCCAATCCTTCAACCAAAACCGGCTTAAAGGCCTGGACACCCAAACGGTGCAAAGTTGGCGCGCGGTTCAAAAGTACATAGTGATTTTGCGTAACTTCTTCTAAGATATCCCATACTTCCGGAATTCTATCGTCAATGAGCGTATTAGCGCCCTTAATATTGTGCGCGATGCCGCGCTTTATCAAGTGCGAGATAACAAACGGCCGGAAAATCTCAATAGCCATTTTCTTTGGCAAGCCACACTCATAAATCTTTAACTCCGGCCCGGAAACAATCACGCTGCGCCCGGAATAATCCACTCGCTTACCCAAAAGGTTACGACGGAAACGCCCCTGCTTGCCTTTCAACATATCCGACAAACTCTTAAGTGGCCGGCGCTGTCCGGAAGTAGCCATAACCTCTTTGCCTCGCCGTGCCGTGTTGTCAAGCAATGCGTCCACCGATTCCTGAAGCATCCGCTTCTCATTGCGCAAAATAACTTCCGGTGCTTTAAGCTCCTTGAGGCGCTTCAAGCGATTATTACGATTGATAACCCGTCGGTATAAGTCATTTACATCCGAGGAGGCAAAACGGCCGCCGTCCAGCTGGATCATCGGCCGTAAATCAGGTGGAATCACCGGCAATGCCTCCAAAAACATCCACTGCGGACTCACTCCGGAATAGAGGAACCCTTTAATAATTTTCAATTGATACAACAATTTTCGCCGAGCGCTTTTCGGCGCCTCTTCTAGCTTATTTTCAATATCTTCTTTGCGTTGCTCTAAATCAATAGAACCGGCGAGTTTTTGCAGCGCCTCCGCACCAATACCTACCTCCAGTACTTGCGGGAACAGTCGTGAGGCCTGGGAATACTCCAGCTCACTTAGCACTTTCCCCACCTCAATTTTACGTAATAGCTCTTTACTCTCTTTGTAATTTTTTTCAACACGCCGCAACTTCTTCAAGGAGGCCTCGTCGAGATTTTCCGGGTCCTCGTCAAGCTCGTGCTCTTTCAGGGTATTTTTGTAATCTTTTTTAAGCTGACTTTTTGCCGAATCTTTGGCGTGCTCATCCACCTCCAGCACTAAGTAGGCGGCAAAATAAACCACCTTTTCGATTTCAGCGGCGGGCAGGCCGAAAAATATACTTAAAGCAGAGGGTTGCTTTTTCAAAAACCATACATGAGAAACCGGCGCGGCCAGCTTGATGTGACCCATGCGCTCCCGACGTACAAGCGCACGCGTCACCTCTACGCCGCACCGATCACATACCACGCCCTGATAGCGAGCTTTTTTGTACTTTCCACAATAACAGTGAAAGTCCTTTTCCGGACCAAAAATAACCTCCGAAAAAAGGCCATCTTTTTCCGGCTTTTGAGTGCGGTAATTAATGGTCTCCGGTTTGGTTACTTCTCCATAAGACCAATCCAGTACTTTTTTCGGAGAAGCAAGTTTTAACCGAATAGAATTAAAATCGCCTAAATCCATAGTGCAAAATAATTATTGCTTAGATTTTTTGATTTTAGTGAGTTCCGGCTCAAAACCCAATCCTTTCAACTCAGCCAGCATAACATTAAAGGAGGCGGGAACATTGGGCGTTGGAATAGGTTTGCTCTGCGTAATAGATTCGTAGGTTTTGGCACGACCCGACACATCGTCCGATTTAATGGTAAGCATTTCCTGCAAGCTGTAAGCCGAGCCGTAACCTTCCAATGCCCATACCTCCATCTCTCCAAAACGCTGGCCACCGAATTGGGCCTTTCCTCCCAAGGGCTGCTGTGTGGTAAGAGAGTACGGACCAATAGAACGGGCGTGAACCTTATCTTCCACCAAATGGTGGAGTTTTAGCATGTAGATTTCTCCGAGCATAACACGCTCGTCAAACGGCTTACCGGTGCGGCCGTCAATAAGTTTAAATTTGCCATCTTCGGGCAAGTTGGCTTTCTGTAACAACTCTTTAATCTCTTCCTCTTTCACCCCGGAAAGCGCCGGCGTCAAAGCGCGAAAGCCCAACTCTTTTGCGGCAAGTCCAAGGTGGGACTCCAAGACTTGTCCTAAATTCATACGACTGGCTACGCCTAGGGGGTTCAAGAGAATATCCACTACTCGGCCGTCTTCCGTATGCGGCATATCCTCGATAGGCAAAATTTTGGCAATTACACCCTTGTTACCGTGACGACCAGCCAGCTTATCTCCTACTTGAATCTTGCGCATAGTAGCTACATCCACTTCTACCGACTTAATCACCCCCGGCGCTAAATTATCTCCTTCCGAGCGATGAAATTCCCGGATACCGGTAACTTTACCGCGCTTACCGTGAGGCAATCGCAAAGATGCGTCCTTAACATCCGCGGCCTTTTCGCCAAATACCGCGCGCAACAAACGTTCTTCGCCGGTTAAATCCGTCTCGCCCTTAGGGGCAATTTTCCCGGCTAAAATATCACCCTCGTGCACTTCGGCTCCAATCCGAATCACGCCATCCTGATCCAAGTTAGCCAATTTGTTTTCAGAAACATTCGGAATATCGTAGGTTGTTTGCTCCGGGCCCAACTTCGTCTCTCGCACATCCGTCGCAAAACTTTCAATATGCACGGAACTGAAAATATCCTCCCTTTGCAATCGTTCAGAAATAACAATAGCGTCCTCATAATTAGCCCCTTCCCAGGGCATAAAAGCAACAGTGAGGTTCTGTCCCAGCGCCAACTTCCCATCGTCAATAGCGGCACCGTCTGCCAGTGGCTCACCTTTGCTCACTTTTTGGCCAAGCTTAACTTGTGGCCGCTGAGTAATAGCTGAGGCCTGATTGGAGCGCTCATAAGAAGAAAGATTGTACGTACGCTGTTTGCCACTCCGGGATTCTTTAACGGTGATATGCGATCCATCCACTTCCACCACTTCACCGGGATTTTCCGTGTATATTCCGTAGCCGGAATCACGAGCTGCCCTTTCCTCCATACCGGTAGCAACCAGAGGAGCATCCGGACGAAGACACGGGACTGCCTGTTTTTGCATATTGGAACCCATAAGCGCCCGGTTTGCGTCATCATGCTCCAGAAACGGAATAAGCGCGGTAGCTACCGATAAAATTTGCTGAGGCGAGGCATCCATTAAGTCCACCTCGGAACGGTCTACCAAGCCCGGCCTACCTTGAGTTCGGGCTTCGATCGTTTCATTTTTTAATTTCCCGTTTTTATC
>CAYTAF010000039.1:0-5505 GCA_964435865.1 uncultured Candidatus Saccharibacteria bacterium
ATTTTTACTTTTAAACACTACACCGCGTTGCTTGCCGCCTATACGCACCGGCTGAGGATTTACCAGCAAATATGTAGGTAACTCCTGCCGGATAAATCGCGTAGTTAAATCAATTTCCTTATCTAGATTAGTAACCATAACTTGCAGTCCCACCTGCTTATCGGGGTGCTGCAAAAGCACATTGGTACTTTTAGGTCCGCTTTTAAACGAACCGGCCCGAAAACCGGCCGGATATTTAAAGGCGAACCCGAGTTTTTTGTTTACATAATTTTGTGTCAGTTGCTTTTTTACTTGCTCTACACTGAGGTTAACTTCGGGGCCTGACTTTGCTTGTTCTTTAGGTGAACTTGTTTTAGTGGACGCTGTTTCTTGGGTGGTAGTGGCGGTTGCGTCCGCAAACAAGGCGCGCAAATCTTCTTTATTGCCCCATTGTTTTGCCGAAGCCTGTTGTGAATCGGGTGTATCCAGGGACGATCCAGGCAACTCACCCCCTTCCAGATCTCCTACATAAACTCCGGCAAAAGCCATTGCCGTCACAAAAACTATGCCGCCTATACCAATTTTTACTACTCGCGAATTCCTCATATTTAATATTGTTTACCCTTTACCGAATTAACTTGTAATTATTATACCACAGAATTGCTTCGTTACTACGCTCCTCGCAATGACGAACAGGTGCCCGGAATGCACCCCACGTGGCGCGGGCGAAGTAATAGGCTGCGGTCTATTGATTACGGCTTTGAATTATTGACTTCAATGCGAGAGCCGGAGGTATCAACTGAGAAATCTTGTAACTCTCCTTGAAAGGGATTGGTCTCCTTGCGCAGTTGAGATAAAATCTTTGGTAATTTCTCTAAATTTGGCCTTTGCGCTCGCACGCGCTCGAAATAATCAATAGCTTTCGGAAAATCGCCTCCCTGCGCGGCTAACTTACCAGCTGTTACCAGAGCCGGCAGATACGAATCATCTTGCCCCAAGATGGCATCAATATGTTGCCGTGCCTTTTGAAACTCTCCTAGCCGGTAATAAGCTCCGGCCGTGTACCAGCGCACCTCTTTTCGTTCCGGATAATCACCCAAAAACTGCTCGCCCAGCTGCGCGGCTTCTTGAAAATCATCCCGGAATAGAGCTACCTCTACTTGCGCTACACGCGCCGGAGCAAAATTACTATTAACACGCAGGGCCTCGGATAAAGCTTTTTCTACGCTTTCTAAGGAAGCGCCTACTTCTTCTCCTGCCGAGCGCTGGGTACGTGCTACCTCAAACCAGACTTGTGCCTCTTTAAACCATGGCTGAGGGTTAGCGGGTGTTAATTCTTTTGCTTTTTGGATGTATTCCAGGCTGGCTTTTAAAACCTCTTCGGGATTATCAACAACACGTGAGATCTGAAAATACGCATCCACCACAAAAAACGGTAATTGAGGCGATCGGGGCTCCGACTGCACCGCCTCGCGGCCCAGACCCAAAGCCATTTGCATAGAATTAACAACCTGCGCCTGCGCTGAATCGCTCAATTGCCCTTTTGCACGCTCTATGCGATTTTTCGCATCCAAAGCATTTTGCAGAATATCCTGTGAGGCAAACATTAAAGCGCGCGGGTACTCTGGAAATACTTTTTGAGCAATATTGTAATATTGGATTTTCTGCTTAAAATTAGCCGTGGTTTGGGCGCGTGCAATAAAGCTTTCCGCCGCCAGGCGTTTTACAGGAGAAACCACCGCCGCGCCCACGACCATCAACGCCAACAGTACTGGTGCCAGCACCTGCCAACTGGAGAAGGCAAGCGGATAGGTTCGTGGTGGCGGATTATCGCCCCTAATCGCATCTATATAAGCACTGCGCATTAGAGAGCCGGCACCCGCGAAACTTAAAAGCATCCATGCCCACATCCCCAGCCCGAGCGGGTACACCAAACCTGTTAGCAGCAAATACCCGCCAACATTTAAAAACGCCACGGATATTACCAGCAACTTCACTGCCTCCGGCACTTTCTCGGAAACTTCTTGCCTTTGACCAAGCAATGCAGATATTTGGTAAAACAGTCCCAGCAAGATAGCAAAAAACGCACCCAGTGAAACAAACACTACCATAGATAGCGCTCCATTTTCCACTAAAAAGGTTGTTACCTCGCTGGCCCCCTCTAAAAAAACAACATCACGAGCACCCGACTGAGAGGCAAACACCGGCTTGTATTGCTCTGATAGTGAATAAAAGGAGCCCTCGCCTGCGCCAAATAGAATATAAGGAACGCCCCGCTCCCCGGCCGCTGCGGAAAATATCTGCACGCTACTGCTTTGAGTAAGACTCGCCTCAGAAGGCACGTTTGCCCACTTAAAACGCAATTGCTCACCACCAACGGCAAGTAATCCTGCCGCCACTAACATGAGTGCCACTAATACCCCGCCCGTTCGGAAGCCCAGACGCCTGCTCCCAAGAGCACTCAGGCCCAGAACCACCAAAAGAACCCCGAAAAGCGGCAGTGCTATAAAACGAGTCGCTAAGGTTGCCACCAGTAAAATATTAAACCCTCCTGCCACAATAATCACTACTTTTTGATAAAAAAGAGGCAGAGAGGGAAAAATATTAAAATTGTTGCGCACCGCCCACCAAAACACCAAAGCAAGCAACGCGCCAGCACCCGCGAACACACCCGCCTGATTGATACTCATTAAATGCGGGGAGGTGTTCACACCGCCTAAAAACCATTCGGAAACAACGGGTAAGCGCGCCAAAGCCGTCAAGGCTAGCACGCTGATTAAAAAAGAGATTCCAAAAAACGCCTTTGCGACGCGCTGCCATATCTCGCCCCGGAACACAAATAAAGAGACAACAGTACTTAAAAAAACCAGTAATAATAACACTCCACCCGACCCTTGCGAAGAAGAATAAAAGGCCTTAATGGGATCCAATAGAGTGCCATTAACCGCGTAAATAATACCCAAAACTAAGCCGATAACAGCCAGCATTACCGGTGCGAAATACACTCTGCCAAGGATAATTTTTTTACGTCCAAACCACAAACCGAGCAAGCCAATCAACGCCAAAATACCCAAAACGCCAACAACCCCTTGCCGAAAAGCCCAGCTTAATTGCTGTGAGTGAGGGAAAAACAACACCGGCAGTATTGCCAAGCCCGTTATAGAGGCCAAAACACTAAAACGAAACGCGCGCTCCGGCAGGCGAGCCCCGGAGGGTAGTATAGCATTCTTTACGCTTAAAAATATTTTTCGCATGATTTATTCGCTCGTGAATTGTTTTTTTAAGTGCTGATACACTGCTAAATAACCCACAGAACTATCATTGACATAAAACCACTCAAAAGAGCGCGCATCTAAAGCTTGCAATATCGATTTCCTCAACTTTTTTCCTTGGATATGCCGTGTCATCCCTAAATAAGAATTGATGCGAGCCACAAAGGTCTCAGCTTCTGTCAGGTTGATCGAGCCGGGATGATGAGTGATACGCTTATTCCACTCATTAATAACAGCATACATCTTGCCCTTAATATGATTTTGAACATATATCCGGTGCGGCTTAATAAAAGCTCCCAAAAAACCAACTCCACGCTTAAAATGCTGGAGATATACTTTTTTCGAGTGGATACGCAAGCCGCGCGTATCGTATAAATACTTATCCAGCTTAGGGACAAGCCCTTTTAAAAAATATTTATCACGCGAGACCACAAAAAAAATCATCCACATACCTCCCGTAGTGTTTGCACCCCAGGTGATATTTCACGTAATGGTCAAAAGCATTTAAATAAACGTTGGAAAATAGCTGGGAAGTCAAATTGCCGATTGGCAAGCCGGTTCCTGGTGCGGAATAAAATAAGCTCTTATCTTTTGGGAGATCTTGCCAATCACTTTTGCGGCCCTTAATACGACAATGACGAGTCGGATCGTCAAAAATCACTCGACGTATTAAAAACAACAAAAAACTTAGATCTATCTCTTCTCTTTCAATTTCTTTTCTATAGTTTGCGGCAATGTTTTCCAAAATACGGTACAATATCGCCTTGTCTAGATTCATGAAATACCCACTTATATCCAATTTTAAAATGTAGCAGTCTTTTTGGTAATTTTGTGAACAAGAACGAATATGATGATCCAATCTTTTAATCCCCAACAAGGTGCCTTTCTTGGGGCGACAACTATAAGAATCATAAATAAACAATCGCTCGCATATATGGTAAATGTAATTATAAATCAAATGATGTACTACTCGGTCTCGAAAGTCGGCCGCAAAGACCTCGCGCTTCACCGGGTATTGATTAACAAAACAAATGCTCGGCATCGGGCTATATGTTCTCGTACTGAGCTCTTCTTGTAGCTCAAACAACCGACGCTCAAAATCATACTCAAATTGTAGCGCGTTAATAGTGTTGCGTTTATTTTTCCGCGCCCCAAAATACGCCCGGAAAAGATCTTCAATTAACATAAAAGAATACCGCAGGGCAGGGAATGGTCTGCTTAAACAAATACGCCACTCCCCGCCCGCGGCTTATGCCAGTCCTGAAAGACAGCGGACCGAAAAACCGTTTGCCTTGGTGTTGTCATTCCGGTTGACCGTCGAATTATTGTAGTTCAGGTTCCGGTTCCACGCATCAGAGCCGGACTCGGACGAAGACCAGAAGTTCGCGTTGTTCGACCGATTGTTATAATTACCATTCGTATTCCGGTTGCCGGCGGGCGGAAAAACCAAGGGTCCGCTTAAATAGCTTCTTTACTCGTCCGAGAATATTCTTAACACCTCACCTCCAATATACCACTGATAAGGGCGCTAAAAATAAACCGGACATTATATTACTAACGCCAAAATACTTCTGCCGTTAGTGAGCCATTGGACTGGCTGAAGGCACACTCGCCCCGGACGTATCACGGGACGATTCCGGCCCAGCGTAATTTTTAAGAATTATTCTGCCAGCGCGCTAACTGCTTTGAGACCGACTCTATTTTTTCATTTAAAGAAACCAATTTTTTCGTATTAATTTGCCGCAAATCCTTTAATAATCTTACGTAAAGCCGAATGACCTCGATATGAGACCTGGCATATCCTAAATACTCTTTCCGAGTTTTATAGCTCGCGTTAGCCTCAAAAATCCGTTTTATAAGCTGAGTGCTTTCTTTTTTCAAATCTTGGCCAATGGTGTATTTATACTCCCGGGAAAAATGACGCGTTACTTGAAATATCTCCAACAATAAGTCATAACTGGCTTTATATACTGGCAAATGTAAATAAACCGCCATAATCGTATTATATCACATTCATAGTTTTGTATCTATATAAGCTAAGTAAACTTCTTTACAAGTGATGCATCACTTGTAAAGAAGCAAGAATCAAAGATCCAAAGAATCGAATAATCACCCTGTGAAATACGAGTAGATTCTACTTCTCCCTTCTGATGCTGCTCAAATCGTATTTCACAGGGTCAGTCCTTCAGACAGCGGACCGAAAAACCGTTTGCCTTGGTGTCGTCAAGCCGGTTGACCGCCGAATCATCGTAGC
>CAYTAF010000039.1:5515-5818 GCA_964435865.1 uncultured Candidatus Saccharibacteria bacterium
AGAGCCGGACTCGGACGAAGACCAGAAGTCCGCGTTGTACGACCGAAACTTATAACTACCACTCGTATTCCGGTAGCCGGCGGGCGGAGCGTTAAAGCCGGAGCTGTCAAAATCGGAATGGGAGGTTAAATCACCGGAGGTCCAGTCCTCATCCGCGGCGTCGTTTCCGGCCATTTTGGAGCCGGCCGGATCACAATCCCAACTACCGTTACGAGTGCCATCACAACTGCTATCACTCAGATAGTCCTCTAAGGTGTGTTGCTCGCTGTCGGTTGGCACGTGCCAGCCGTCCGGGCAAATACC
>CAYTAF010000040.1:0-2194 GCA_964435865.1 uncultured Candidatus Saccharibacteria bacterium
CACAAGTTTCAAAACTTCGTCTTTAGAGCCGGTAATGCGGAATATATCCTCCGCCTTCATTTTATCAAAAAGTATCGGGAGCCACTGGTTTTTAACAATCCTGCGGAACGCGTCCCCGATATTTTCCTGTACTTTATCAAAAGAGGTAGCCGCGTTCTGTTGCTGCAAAAGTCCAATGGTTGCCGGAGTGGAAGACGGAAGCCGCTCACCGGAGCCCGGAAACTGGAAACCTCCCGTAATCCGCTGGGCAGTATTATGCAACCTGTCCTCGTCCTCGTAAGACGACTGGCGAAAGTCCTGAACGGGGAGTTGCTCCAAGTCCCGCTGGTTTTTCACCGGAATAACACCACCTTCCGAAATTTGGGCGAGCATCTGTTGGGTGATACCGGAGCCAACCCGTGCCTTGAAAAGTCCCTGCTTCAGAATACGAGCGTTCTTAAAGCGAATATTCCAGTTCTCGTTATCCAGCTCCTGCGTGTCAAAAAGCATCTCCGGTATGCCCATGCCATACCAACGCCCCGGCACCTTGATAAACCAACCTTCCTCGTAAGGTTTGCGATTGTCGTCAAACGGGTTGTCCATTTCTTTCACTATCACCTTTTTGCCCTCTTCTTGGTCAGAGTCCACGGAGGTATTTTCCGCCTCGCCCACATCACGCGTGCCGGTATCTTTCACTTCCGCCGCTATTAAGACTTTCTCCTTCCAGCGGTTGTTTTCCACCGGCAATTTGCCCCACCGCTCGTAAATCCTAACTTTCGGCTGAATACTGGGGTTCTCCGGTATCTTGTCCAAAACTTCCTGTTTATTCTCCCAGTTCTCTTGCTGCATAAACTCCTCCAGCGGCATATCGTGGATTTCAATAACACTCTCCGCGTCTTGAATGCTTTCCGCCGTAGGGTCTATTACAAAATTTAAAAGATCTACATTGCGCGTATCCAAAAAATCGTCATTTCCCGCTTCCACAGTTTTATTCACCGCGGTGCCGTCCACAACCATCCGGAAAACAAAATCATTCATCAAGTGCGGAAACTCCAATACATCCAAAAAGTGCCGCACAACAAACCGATACACGGAAGCGATGCCGGTAGCATTTCCCCTTTTGGCTTTTATGTTTATATCTTTCGTGTCCACATCCACATTACGGACGAAAATATCGGAAAACATCTGTGTTAGCGGATGCCATTTTTTCTCACTGCCGGAAGGGTCAGTGGGTTCCTCAAAAACGCCCCAATAATTTTTCCGAGCTTTCTTTACCCTGTCCCGCATGGAGAAACTGACATCATCCGTTACCTGCACCTCTCCTGACTGCCAACGGGAAAGTTCTGTTTCCAAAATATCAACGCTCATAAATGGTATTATTTGTATGAATAATTAAGGGTTACGGGCTGCATCTCTTCCTCTATCGTTTGCCGCGGTGACGCGACCGTCTCATCTTTGGGGGCTACATCATAAAAAGCAAGCATAATGCTCATTACCGCGTCGTCGTGGTGGTTGCTCTGCGCCCCCGCTCCCTGTTTTTTCGCCTCGTCCGTCCAGACAAAGGTTTTCATCTCGTCCAGTACGCGCTGGTCATATATTTTCGGGAAATTCTCCCGCAAAAGATGAGTAAAATTATCAATTAAAATGTGCTTGGTGGTGCGATTGGTGTTGAATCCCAGCTTTTCCTTTTCCCGCCCCTCGCGCTTGGAAAACACCGGCTGGGAGATAACATTCGGGTAATCCTTCAAGTGTTCAATGACTGCCGCTCCGTTGCCGTTGTTTTCGGGTACAAGCAAGGGGTAATCCACGTCTCCGTAATAATGGGCAAAAACTTCCGCTTTTTTTGCTATAACGTGCGGAGGTACGAAATCCCGCCAGGTCAAAACCACTTCTCCCGTTAATGTATCCACAACCGTAATAAAGGCGGGGTCTTGCGCTCCCTCCGAGGGGTCAATGCCTATCTGGTAATTGTGGCGTTGCGGCTCCACAAAAACCTTGGCTCCCTCAAAATCAAACATCTCTTCCCGTGTCAGCCGCTCCTGTGTCTGGATATATCCTTTTGAAAAAACCTGTCCTTCCGCCATTAGGTCGGGAGTCCACTCGCCCCAAACAAACTTTTGCACCTCTTCTTCCGGGCGGTTGCTCGTCCAGTCCCGTATGTAGCCTTCTCCCAAATTATCCTTATTTTCAAGCATAGAACCCTGAATCGCCCGGT
>CAYTAF010000040.1:2204-4185 GCA_964435865.1 uncultured Candidatus Saccharibacteria bacterium
TTCCCCGCCGTCCTGCAGAAACCTTTTATACGCCCAGAAGTTAGCGGGGTTGCACGTGGCATTCATCTGTTGAAACGCGTTCTCTTTGTCGGGGACATTGCGCCGCAGACGCCCGCGCAACGCGTCCCAAACCTCTTCCTCAATCTCTTCCAGCTGGTCAATGAATACCGCGCCCAGGTTCAGGGACTTAATCGCCTGTTGTGCTTTTTTAATGTCCTTATCCGTACCCGATTGCATCGCGTCCAGCCCGAAAAGTATTATCTCCGAATTGTTCCAGAACCGTATAATATGGTTCTTTTTGTCATATTCGACCCATTCGGGGTCTATCATATCAAAAAAGTCGGGCAATGTAGCGCGCTCCAGGTCGGAAAGGGTCTTCCGCCCGAATAGAATGCGGTTATCCGGAAAAAACACACTCAAAAGTATCAATTTTGTTAAAAGAGCCATCGTCTTCCCGGCGGCAAATCCTCCGTAAAAAAGACAAAACCGCTCTCTCGCGTTCACGAACTCTTTCTGCTTGGATAAAAGCTCTACCTGCTGGTCTCCGAGCTTCCAGCCGGAGATGTCTTTTTCGCCGTGTAGCCATTTTTTACCCGCGTCTTTCCAATCCATTTAAAATATTTTTAGCGTAATGCTGGTGAGTCCATGTGTCCCGAATGTATTGTTCTCCTCCCGCGTAATCCTCCGGATTTTCTAATATTAGCACCTTTTTAAGTTCCGCCTCGGACGAGACCACAACTCCACAACCGCTTTCCCTGACAAACTCCGCCGGTTTCGAGTCCTCAAAAGTCACCACCGGCGTCCCGCACGCTAAACTTTCAACGCAGGGTCTTTGTGAACCGCCCCAGTAATCAGACGGTAAAACCGTCCATTCGCTCATATTGTATAAAACACGTAACACTTGACGGGGCACCTCATTTATAATCCCGCAATTGTTACGCCACGCAACCTTGTACGATTCCGTGTCACGCTCCTGCTTCCTGCCGACACACAAACCGTCCTCACCCAAGGCCTCAGCGAAAAGATAGTGGCGTTTCCAATCGGCAAAGGTAGCGGGAAATATCCCTTTCCACGCTTTGGGCATCTCCTGCGGGTAAAATATGTCCGTATTCGTGCCGAAAGCTCGGATAGAGCCCTCAATTTTTGCCTGCCAATCAGAACTTTCCACGAAAATCACGTCAAATAGCTCGCGCCACTCGGACTGAGGCTCGCCTCCGGCGAAAAGGAGGGCTTTTTTGCTTCTGACTGTTTCCAGTTTTTCAAAGTACGGCTCGTGTAAGTTCCCCCATACCAGCGTCCAATCGGGATTAAAGGCATTTATCTCGGGGATTTCCCGCTCTTTTAAAAAATATTCAACTGTGTGGTGTTTTTCTATCAAACTCATTGCCGCCGCTAATCCGTCATCCCAATTTCTCGGACTTCCCGCACACCACAAAAACGCAATTTTCATTGTCTTTTATTAGAGGTAAAAACTTTGTAAATTCGCTTGCTCAAAGGAACTTCCAGAAACTCAAGCACCCTGTCCATTCCTTTCCGCTCGTTTAACTCGGCAATATCCACAATTAACACCTCGTCAAAATCCCGGATTTTTTCCGTGTACCAGTCCCAATACCTGCCAATCGCCTGTGCTTTCGTATCAGCCTCAAAATTAGGAAACATAGCGTCCCAGCCGTGTTCGTTTTTGCCTCTCCAGTGGTCTCTCGGCGGATACCCGTCTTCTCCGTTCGTGCGGGACAGGAAGCTCCTAACCACCTCCCGTTTATCGCGCTCTATGCAAATAACTTTCAGGTCCGCGTAATCCTCCAGGAACCGCTCCAAGTAGTGAATATAGTAAAGTGCTACGTCTCCGACTCCGTCTCGCGTCAGCGCTGACTCCCTTAAATACTCCACCCTTTGCCTATACAGCTCCTCGTCCGGGTCAGCGGGTAAATTCGGCTCCAGCTCGTGGGTGCAGTTCCAACCGGGCTGGGCGTCCACAAAA
>CAYTAF010000040.1:4222-5783 GCA_964435865.1 uncultured Candidatus Saccharibacteria bacterium
TTTCGTGCCGCACCGACCGGTTCCGAGTCCCACTGACGTCATAAACTTTTATTGCTACTTTTACTGTTTTTAGATGCCCTGCGGGCTCTCACTGAAGCTTCCGCTTTCTCCTTGCTGGTTGAGCGACCGACGATTTTCCATTTACCTCCTTCTTTTTTCTGAATCGCCCAATCTTTATTGCCTTTTATGGGGATTTTTTGAACTCTCCAGGGCATGATTAGTGGGGATGATTACGAGAGGATAATAATGGGTGGTTGTCAAAGGATACCGATAGATTGTGCGGCAGAAGGCTCGGTACATCCATTCGGCCAGCGCTCGCCAATTCGCCCCCTCGACCGCCTCTTACACAATTTTCTCACGGGGGTGGGTGAGTGCGTATAATTAGTATTATACCTACTCACCGTCCTCCTCGTCTTTCTTGTCTTCCATATACAGCTTGAACTCGGCGCTTCGGACATCGTGCTCCTGCCTGTCTTTCCAGCCGTAGTTGTTTTTCAGGTGAAATATCGTAAACGTTGGGTTAAGCTTATTCCGGATGGCTCCATTGGCGGCACGTTGCTCCAAAGTGGAGCGTATTCTTTTAATCGTTCGCTGTATCGTGGAATTATCAGTGTACTTCTTCTCCCACTGCTCAACGTGATCCCACAAAATAGACCGCCCATCCTCGTTCTCCTCCTCCAGCTTCTTGAGCGCCGGCCGCCAAAACAATATCTCCTCGTCCTCGTCCACTATCTCAGCGAGTCGTTTAGTCGCCTCTTCCGCTCGTTCTTCCGTCCAATAAAGGTTGCTTAGTCCCTTCTGACGTAGACCCTCCAGCTGACGTCTCTTTGCCTCTGGTGTCTTAGCGAGGTTATTGGGCTTATTCTTTGGTCCGCGCTGAACTGATTGTTTTTTCGTGGTATTACCCATTTTAGAATTAAAAACGTATTAGCGGTGTTTCCGCATTTTTCGGAGTTTAGTCTTTGTTGTGGCACCTGATTGTCGCGGTCAGGTGAGGCGCGGTTTAGTTTCTTGTTTTTGTTGCCTGTTTCCAGGGAGGATGCCCTTCTTAGGCACTAAACGGGACACGGTGCCTTGATTAGTTAGCACTATTACACGGTGTCCTCGTCCTCACTCATTAAAAAAACTGCTCGCCGTTTGTCTCCACGTGTTTTGCGTGGAATTGCGGCGAACAGTCGGTGATGCCGTTTCTGCTCGGAGATTGCCGTTTGGACGGCCTGCTATCTTGTTACATTCATTTTATCCACACCCTCAATACTTGTCAAGAAGCGAAGCTAGCGGTGGGTTTTTGTCTTTCTTGTGGATAACTCATCAGCCCACGTTCTTGACAGGGACTTTGCAATAGATTACAATGATTATAGTAAAAAGAAGCTAGCGGTTGGATAGAGATTATCTTAAATGCATTTTAAAAGCAATGTTGCGGATAAATCTCCTATCCCTCCGCTGGCTCCTCGTCAGAAGCTCATTAATAATTAAATATGGTATATATGAAAAAAACTTTAGAAACGTTGGGACTTATTGCAACTGGTGGAGCCTTGCTTATTATGCTAGTGCTTTTCTC
>CAYTAF010000041.1:0-5560 GCA_964435865.1 uncultured Candidatus Saccharibacteria bacterium
ATTGCCTCTGGTTTACCGTCTCCGGTTACGTCTTTAGTTTCCATTATATCTCCGGAAAAATCGGATTCTTGATCTTCTCGCTGGCACTGCGAGAAGTTTTTTCCCAGCAAACTACGTACTTCACCGGTGTGCTTTTGCCAATTGAAAGTTGCATCCGTCTTTTTTTGGCCGTTGTTGGTATCCGTTCCATTGTCCGGCTCGGGTGGTGCCCCAGCCGGCTGCGACCAAAGCCACCAGCCAAGCCCGGCCAGTGCCACCACCGCTAATAGTAAAAAAAGTTTTTTCATAATAACTTTATTGTATCTTAAAAAAGAGAAGAGGGCCAACATTCCTAGTTAACTGTTTGTTGTAACAGGTTATAATTATAGTTAAAATTTAATAATTATTATTACAAAAGCTATGAAAGATAGAATCGTAGTTTCTATTTCCCTGCCACGCAAAACTGCTAAAGAATTAGATAGAACTCGCAAAAAGCTGGGCTTAACGCGCAGTGAATTTTTTAGAATAATGATCCGACAACAACTAGGGCAAGAGGTGGACTTAGCTGCTTTA
The DNA here is from genome assembly GCA_964435865.1 of uncultured Candidatus Saccharibacteria bacterium. GTDB lineage: Bacteria > Patescibacteriota > Minisyncoccia > 2-01-FULL-47-10 > CAYTAF01 > CAYTAF01. The sequence continues at coordinate 553 of CAYTAF010000041.1, forward strand.
GCGGAAAGAGGAGAGGCTTTCGATTTCTTAAAAGACGAGCCAGATATTTATTCTCCGAAGGATACTGATGAGCAAAGGTGATATTGTTTTAATAAAGTTTCCCTTCACCGGCCTGAGCGGGGAGAAGTTGCGACCCGCCTTTGTTTTAACCCCAGAAGACAAATTTGGAGATATGTGTCTGGCTTTCGCCAGCTCGAGTTTAGAGCTGGCAGGTAAATATGACCTTATTCTTAAAAAAGGCAGCGGGTTGTCTAAAGGATCCGGCCTAAAGGTTAATTCAGTAATTCGCTTAAACAAGCTGGTTAGCATTAATAAAAAACTGGTGGTAGGGCGAATTGGCACATTAAACCAGCAGGCCTTAAAACAGGTAGATGCGGGATTATCAGGTTGGTTTCAAATAAATAACGTATGAGAAAACGGCTAATACAATTGTATTAGCCGTTTAGCAAAAGCCTCCATCTTGTTTCACAGGGGCTCATAAAAATACCTGACATTTTTTTATTTTTTTAGACCTCCAAAACAACTGGCAAAATCAGGGGGCGGCGGCCAGTTTTTTCGAACAGAAATTTGCCCAGCTGGTTGCGCAGCTCGTCCTTCATGTAGCTCCAGTTTGTAGAGCCGTGTGAGGCTGCGGATTTTTGCGCGATTTTTTTGGCTTCCGTGCGTGAGTTTTCAATCAAGTTTTTGGATTCGCTCATGTACACAAAGCCCCGCGAGATAACGTCTACGTTATCCTGTACTTTACCGGTACCACCTTCAATGCGCACGATAACCACGAACATACCATCTTCAGCCATTTTTTGCCTATCTCGCATCACAATATCTCCTACGTCCCCGACACCCAATCCATCAACAAAAACGTAGTTAGAGGGAATGGTTTCTTCGGCAATTGAGATATGGCCGTTTTGATATTCGGCAATCTGGCCATTACTCATAAGTAACACGTTTTCTTCCCGAACGCCCATGCTTTTGGCCAGATCAGCATGTATTCGTTCCAGGTAGTAGTTGGCTTGAATCGGGATAAAGCAGGTGGGTTGAGTCAGATTAATAAGCATCTTCATGTCCTCTCGGTGAGCGTGCCCGCCTGCGTGGATATCCAGCATTTTGTAATCAAGCACTTTGGCGCCCTGCCGGTAAATAAGATCTTTAAGATCCTGAATGCTCTGCTCGTTCCCGGGCACGATTGAAGAACTGAAGATTACCACGTCTTTATTGGAAAGCTGGACGTGTTTGTGTTCTTTTTGTCCGATGCGCATAAGCACCGCATTGCCTTCACCCTGCGCGCCTGTACCGATTACCACCACTTGTTCCGGCGGATATTGGTTCACATCTTTGATCGGGATGCGGGTGTTTTTGTGGTGTTTAACATAGCCGAGTTCACTGGAGATATCCAATATGGACTTCATAGAGTAGCCGTCAACCGCCACTTTGCGGCCGTGTTTTTCCGCGATGTCAAAAATTTGCTGAACGCGGGTAACCAGGGAGGCAAAAGTTCCCACGATGATGCGTTTGTCCGAGAATTCTTCAAAGGTTTTTTCCAAGTTTTGCTTTATTTCGGTCTCCGAAATAGAAAACCCTTCCTGGTCGGCGTTGGTGGAATCAGATAAGAGTACATCCACCCCCTCTTCTTGCCCGATTTGGGCTAATCGGGCGATATCTGCCGGATCTTCTTTGTACGGGTTGCGATCAAATTTGTAATCTCCGGTGTGCAAAACGTTCCCACCCGGAGTTTTGATGTAAACCATGTAGGAGTCCGGGATGTTGTGGTTTATGTGGATGAACTCCACTTCGAAGTTTTTTCCGATGGTGTATTTTTCTCCGCGCTTAACTTGTTTAATTTGTGGTTCGGGCGTATCTTTGTAATCTTCGTATCGACGCATAATAATGCCGCGGCTTAATGAGCCGGTGTATACCACCGGATTGCCGATTTCCGGCAGAATGTGCTGGGTAGCGCCTATGTGGTCGTAGTGCCCGTGGGTGATAACTACTCCTTTGATCTGTTTGGCATTATCCCGCAAGTATTGCGGGTTGGGAATGATGTAGTCAATTCCCGGCATATCCTCTTCCGGGAATTGGAGTCCTACATCAATAACTAACATTTCTCCGCCGTATTCTATCAGAGTCATGTTGCGACCCACTTCTTCAAAGCCGCCTACTCCGACAATTCGCAGTGAATTATCGTTACCGTTCGCCTTTTGGTCCGCCTTTTGGCGCGACAGGCGATTCTGTTTCTTGTTTAACATATTTTCTTTTCTTGTTTTCGAGCTTTAATGGTTAATTATTATCCAGCTCTACTTTATGTGCCGGCGGTGGGAGTCGAACCCACACGGGCGTAAAGCCCACAGCGCCCTGAACGCTGCACGTCTCCCAATTCCGTCACGCCGGCATTTCTTTATATAATATCTTGGATGAGCTTGTACTTTCTTCTAAGGCACGGAACCTTGTGAGTAGGATACATTTTCTGTAGAAGGTGCAGCGAGTCAAGCTTGGCGTAGGAAAGTTCGTGGGCTCTAATTACTTTTCGTATATGTCCTTTTGTGTTGGCTAATGTGCCCATGCGGTATTCTAGCCATTGGAGGTGATCTAGATTTTTCGCAGTAAAGCGTAGGTAGATTCTTTCACTGTTTGGGTAAGCGGGGTCCATATATCTTCGTATATATCCATCTCCATCCATACATCCTCGCGCAAAATGGAAAAAATACTTATCGGGGACATTCAGAGAGCTTAGAGAATAAGCTTTATTGGAATGCAAGCCTACTTTATTTAGTAACCAGCGGTATAGCCGCACGTTGCCAATTTGGATGTAATAAGAGGTGGGCTTGCCTGTGTATCCGCTTTTTTTGTTCGAAATCTTATTATCAATTTCAAGACACTCTTTTATGGTTTTTAAAAGCTCTACATCATTAGAGGTAATATTTATGCTGCGACCGTTTTTTGAAAGAGATCCGTCAGCAGTGATGATTCCTGTTATATAGGCAAGTTCAGCGCTCCATTGAATGGGCTTATTCTTTAGCTTCATTGTTCTTATCTTATATTATTCGGTTTTTGTTTGCAAATATATTTTTAGGTGTTTTTAGAAAAAATATTTTGTTACTTCGATTTGGTAATTTTTTATAATTTTGAGCAAGCTCTCTGTCTGGGCTTATTGAGAATAAATTCTTTGTGTATTTATATACCAGTTTTGAATGTTCCAAAATCTGTCACTCGGCTGAGATACCGTTTTTATATCTACCCCCTTTACTTTTTTGTTCATTGCGTACAGCATTTTCGGAGAGAACAGGAAAACCGCAGGCAAATCTTTTCCTACCTGTTGTTGGAAGTTGGTGAATTTTTCTTTTAGTGTTTTTTCTTCTTTTGTCTGGCGGATGGTTTCCAGAATCTCATCCACCTCATTAGATGTATAGCCTGCCAGATTCAGCCCCGGGTGGCCGGTTTGGGAAGAATGCCAAAATGAAAAAGGGTCGGCATTAGCACGCAAGGCCTGTCCAAATAGCAGTACCTCGTATTCTCTCCCTTGTAAAACTTCGGATTCCATATTACCGCTTGCGACCGGATTTATCCGTACTTCCAGCCCGACATTTTCCCACGCTTTTTTAATGAATTGAGCGGTAGATTCCAGGGCGGGCACTGTTGAGACTGTTAATTCAATTTCCATATTTTGGGCGTCGTCTTCTTTCAGTAAAGTTTTGGCTTTTTCCGGGTTAAATCCGAGAGATTCTCCGGCAATAGCGTAGGTTGCCTGGGGAGGTAACGGTGAATTAACCACACTGGCTTGATTGTGCCAAACTTGTTCTATAAGTTTTTGTCGGTTTATAGCCAGGCCTAGCGCCCTGCGGACTTTCTTGTTTTCAAAGGCGGTTTTTTGGTTTTGGTTGAAAAATAGGGCGTAATAAAGCAACTGGTTGGTCGCGTGAACACGTAACCGAGGATCATTTTTTATATCCGGGTAAAATTGAACTGGTAAGCTGCTCATTCCGTCAACTTGACCACTCCGGAGTGCGTTTATAAGAGCGGAGGTGTTCGGATAAAAACGGAAAGTTAATTGGTTAATATACGGTGTTTCCCCCCAAAAGTCTTCTGTTTTTTTCATCCGGAGAGTACGGATACTGCCGTCATCATTTTTGTTAACGTTAGTAACCGAATAAGGACCGCCGCTAAGAGGCTTGATGTTTAGAGAATTTAAGGAGAAGCGATCCGCTGAAACATTTTTCCATTTGTGTTGTGGAAGTATGCCGAGGGTAAGATTTTCTTTAAAAAACGTATAGGGCTCGGGTAGCCGGAATCGTACGGAATGCTCCCCGGTTGCCTCTACCTCTATTTCTTGCCAAGTTTCCCGTAATGGTGAATTAAAACCGGGCTCCTGTAGGGTAGTGATCGTAAATACTACATCTTGCGCTGTAATCGGCTCGCCGTCTTGCCAGGTAGCGTTTTCTTTGAGTTTTACTTCAAAGGTTTTGAGATCCTCTGAGCTGGTGATGTTTTTGGCCAAATAGGGGTCCAACTCTCCGTTAGTATCTAATTTAAACAAAGACGGGTAAATAAGCTTGCTTAAACTGCGATCCGTGGAGTTAAGCGGAGCAAGTACCGGATTGATAAAGCGCGGCTGTCCCAGCACCCCCTCTTTGTAGGTGCCTCCCGGGGCCGGCTTGGTTGTTGTAATTTGGAAAAGGGCATCTCCGGCAAAAATAGAGACGGCGATTACAAAAAAGCTAACAGACACCCCCAGCCAAATTTTTTCTTTCACGCTAAAGCGTTGCAGATATTTCGCTATAGACATTGGTGTGGGCTATAAGATCAGCTGCACTAGTCCCAGAGCAATAAATAGAATAGCCAGTCCGACCGAGATGTTAAAGACGATTTTTTCCGGGCCACGCTTGGAATAAAATACTTCCGAGCCGCCTCCGAAAGCACCGCCTATCCCGGAGCCGCGTTGTTGGAAAAGGATAGATACAATGAGTAGGACCGCTACTATCAAGTGGATTGTGCCGAGTATGGATTCAAGCATTAT
>CAYTAF010000042.1:0-5497 GCA_964435865.1 uncultured Candidatus Saccharibacteria bacterium
TTTCCGCTTGTTTCACTAATTTGAGTAAAGGGGTGATGAACGGCGCTTAAAGATCCATCATCTAATTTTTCAAACATCGGAAATTCAGTTATCCACACATAGGACATAAGTTCTGTATTTTCTTTTTCTTGCTCGGATCGGAAATCTGGATCATCTCGGTCGTATTTTTCCATTGCTTCCTGATAGTTTAATCGCGGAAAGGGCTTTTCTTTAATTTTTTTGCCTAGCACCTCTTCCGTTATATATGTCACCAGTTCTTCGAGGAGCTCTAGGATCTGTTCTTGTGTGGTAAAAGCCAACTCCAGATCCATTTGGGTATGTTCCAGTAAGCGGTCGGCACGCAAATCTTCGTCTCTGAACACATGAGGAAATTGAAAATACCTTTCATAGCCCGCCACCATCAGAAGCTGCTTGTATTGTTGCGGGCTTTGGGGTAAGGCATAAAAGTTGCCGGGGTGTAAGCGGGACGGAACCACAAAGTCGCGCGCCCCTTCTGGGGTGGATTTAGTTAAAATCGGTGTCTCAATTTCGGCAAAATCACGCTCACTTAAAAAATTTGTGATAGCATGCTTGGTTTTTTGCCTGAGTTTTAAGTTCTGCTGGAGGCGTCTCCTTCGAAGATCCAGGTAGCGATACTGGATCCGTGTCTCCTCGTTAATATCATACCCCTCTGTATCCAAGGGTATTGGCGGAGGTTCGCTTTTGCTTAAAATGTTTACCGACTGTATTTTTAATTCTACTGCACCTGTGGCCAGGTCGGGATTTACCATATTTTCCGGCCTTTTCGTTATCTCGCCGTTTACCTCTACTACATCCCATTCTGAGGGCACATTCCCGCCTTCAGTTCTTAGAACGGCTTGGATGATGCCGGTCCAGTCGCGTATATCTAAAAAGTTTACCTTACCGTGCTGGCGCACCGAAGTGACCCACCCTTTAATTAATACATCTTGACCTGCGTGTTCCGGTGTATTTTTAATATAACAACGATCCATATACAATTCTAACGAATAATGTTTTAAATTATATCACTCCTGTATTTTCTTGACAATGCGAGGGCTCGCGGATAAACTGGTGAACACTTTGTTCTTTACAATCGTCTTTATTGTCCGAGGTCAAGTTGCATAAAAAGGAGATGATTTTCTATGCAGCGGTTATTGGTAGATAGCCAGTCATACCCCATACTGGAAGGGGACTTTTACGAGCAGGTCTATGAGCAGCGGGTCTTACTTCAAGCAACGGCGGGAGATCTTGTTGTTGTCGGCACCCCAGTAGATCAAGATTTTCTTGCTTATTTGCGCTCTTTCCCCGGTCGCGAATTCAAGCTTTTTGAGACGAGGTCCAAAGGGGATAACTCTACTGCCGGCAAGCTCCTTCGGGAGAGCAATTTACTCGAAGAAGTGCGCGAATGGGTGGACAAAAAACGCCAAGCCGGTACTGGTGTCCGCTTGGAGTCATTCGCTTTAACCAATCAAGAATTGCTACTTGCTGGAGCAGTTGGGGTGCCCCTTTATGGATCCGTGACTATCTCTCAAAGCTACGATGATAAGTCGCAATTCCGTCGCTTATGCAGAGATCTCGAGGTCCCGATCCCGAGAGGGTTTGAGGATGTCTCTTCCCGGGAGCAATTAAACGATTGTTTGCGATCTATTTTTGACAAGGGTGCCTCTGCAGCAGTTGTTAAGTTAAATGGTGGCACGGGCGGCATGGGAGGGCAGCATCTGGCCGCTGACGAGTTTGCCCGGCACCCTCAAAAACTTTCGCAATTTTGGGAAGGGCTGCAGGGACTTCAAGGTCAAGGCGTAGTGGTAGAACAATACCACGAGCCGAGTTTTGCCGGAAGTGTGCAAATGGAGGTAACCCAATCTGGCGAACTAAGACTCCCTCTCATTTCCGAGCAAGTGCTAGATGGCTATCTGGAATACAATGGGTTTATGCACCCACCGTGCCTGGATGACCAAGATCTTTATCATGTCACCGGTCTTGCTCAAAAAGTGGGCGAATTTTTGCTTTCCCGTCAGGCAGCCGGTTTTTACAGCCTTGACTTTATTAAGTGTAAGGACACCGGCTTACTTTTGACCATTGAGCTTAACGCGCGCAAAAGTGCTGTGATGTATCCATGGGAATTTGCTTGTTACCTTGCCGAGCAAGGTGGTTCTCGGATGCAGTCGGTGGCAACTTGTGCGCTTACGGTGCCCTCGGGGCTGAATTTCGAAATGGTGGCGAGGCGCTTAGGCGAACTTCTTATCACGCCGGAAACTATAGCGGCCGATGCTAAGTTGCAGGGTGTGGTTCCCTACAACATAGGTCATCTTCCCCAGGGGCGTTGTGATGTGCTCATCATGGCTCCTTCACGGGAAGAGATAGGACGCCTTCAAGGCGAAGCTAAAAGTCGGCTGAACAACGGACAATAAAGACTTTAGGGTAAATGATGCAGGGCATAGGATCCTTTCCTATGCCCTGTTTTCTGTAACTTGCAGTAATTGATGTATAGCTTGGTAAAATTGAGTTACTTGTTTTGCTTCCAGCCATTCATTAGCGGAATGATCCCCTCCGCCCTGCGGTCTTGTGATAAGCGCCGGAATATTTTGTTCACTAAAATATACTGCATCACAAGACCCTGCCTCAAAGGCAAGGTCTGAAGTTTTTCCGATCAGTTGTTTTGTAATTTTTTGAAATTTTTGAATCCCGTAATGATTTTCGGATACTTGGAAAGGGGGCGTGTGCAACATTTCTTCGAAGGTGTCACTAGATGTCAGATAATTTTTTATTGTATTTTCAAGATGTGTTTTGTCTTTGTGTTGTTGATATCTGCAATCCCATGTTGCTTCTATTTGACTCATAGTGCTGTTACGAGCACTCCCGCCCTTTATAGTACTAAGAGTACAAGTGGTCTGTCGGGTTGGACGATCAGGGATCGGGTATAGTTTATGAATAGCTGAAATAATTTTACCTAGTTTCTGCTGTGCCTCATTTCCTTTCCATGGGTAAGCGGCATGCCCAGCTGAACCCTTCAAGACGGTACGAAATTGGTAGAGACCCTTTTGTAGAGTGACAATATCAAAATCGCTACCGCCATCAGGCAAAATTGTGAAATCAGCCGAGTAATTTTCTTCTTGCAATAAAGCTTTTGCTCCCCTGGTGCCATCTATCTCTTCGTCACTATTGATTATAATGCCAATGCTGTTAGTGGGGTTGTTTTTTAAGTGCTCAAAAAAAGCATACAGCGCCGCCAATAATGGTCCTTTCATATCAAACACGCCGCGCCCGTATATAATATCGTTTTTTTCTGTCAGATCGTATTGTTCTGGAGAAGTTGCCGGCACCACGTCAATGTGGCCGTTTAGTAACACCTCAAAGTGTTTTTCCTGGGTATTGCTTAAAATTAAAGAAAGCTTGCCTTCTTTTTCGTACAAGCGGCTGTGTAGATTTTGCCCAAACTTTTCTTTTATCCAGTCCAGGCACTTTTTTTGCTCTTCCGGCTCAGTTTTTTCCGATCGGAAAGCAATAAGTTGGCGTAAAGATTGTATAAATTCTTTTTGTTGCATGTATTCAACTTATCAGTTTTTACTCCACGGTCAAGGAAAGAGCCCACTGTGTAAGGCGCACAGTGGGCTCTAGTCGTTTTTAGGAAAGATCAGGGTTTACATCTTGTGCGGAGCATGAATACCAAGCAAACCGAGGCCGTTGGCAAGTACAGCTCTTGTTGAGGCAACGAGCTGAGTGCGGGCCGCGGCAAGCTCGGAACTTTCTCCGATCACTCGATGTTTTTGGTAGAACTCATTGAAGCTCCGCCCCAGCTCCAGCAAATAGTTGCAAAGTGTAGCTGGGTTGTTTCCCGAGGCTGCCTTGTGAAGCTCACCGGGATAGTCGGCTAGCAGGTGGATGAGTCGTCGCTCTTCCGGTGAATTCAGCTGTTCATAGGCGACCCGGTTTTCGTCTACCTTTTCGGCCTTTTCCAGGATGCTGGAGGCACGGGCATGAGTGTATTGCAGGTAAGGTCCGGTCGCCTCCTCTACATTCAAGGAGGCCTTAGGGTCGAAGTTGATGTCTTTTTGCGGGGAGACGCGCGCTATGTAAAATTTGAGCGCGCCCAACCCGATTGCCTCCGCAAGGTTGTGCACCTCTTCCCTGGATAGGCGGGTTTCTTTGGATTGAATGCGCTCCAGGGCCATTTGGTGCAACGTATCCATGAGCTCGTCGGCATCGACTACCGTACCCTCACGGGACTTCATTTTGCCTTCGGGCAGATACACCATCCCGTAGCTGAGATGATAGCAACTGTCTGCCCACGCAAACCCGAGCATTTCAAGTAGCTTAAACAGGACCTTAAAGTGGTAATCCTGCTCCGAGGCTACCACGTAAATAGATTCATCCAGGTCAAGGTCCTCGAACTTTTGCTCGGCAGTCCCGAGATCTTGAGTCATATAGACCGAAGTGCCGTCAGGGCGCAAGAGAACCTTTTCGATCTCTTCGCCTGATTCTTCGTCCGTAAACTTCATGGCTACGGCACCGTTTTCTTTGCGGTGGGCAGCACCATTCTCAAGTGCTTGTTTAACGAGCTCACGTCCAAGTTTATAGGTGTTACTTTCAAAGTAATAAGTATCAAAGGTAACACCCATCCGGTTGTAGGTTTCCCGGAAGCCGTTCATGACCCACTCGGTCATAGTGTTCCAGAGCTCCATAACCTCCGGATCGTCGGCTTCCCAGAGTTGCAGCATTTTTTGAGCTTCTTGAAGCAGAGGAGTCTGAACTTGAGAGTCATCCACGTCCTCCCCCGCTTCCCCGTTTTCCCGCATTTTTTCTACCTGCTTTTTGTGCTCGCTTTCAAACTTTACATAAAAGTCGCCCACAAAGTGGTCGCCTTTTATGTTTTCGGACTCCGGCGTTTTGCCTTCTCCCCACTTTTGGTAAGCCAGCATGGATTTGGTGATGTGAATGCCACGATCGTTGACTAAGTTGGCACGCACCACCTCAAATCCAGCAGCTTCCCGCAGGTTGCTTACCGTATCCCCCAACACATTATTACGGGCGTGCCCAATGTGCTGAGGCTTGTTGGTATTCGGGGAAGAGTATTCCACCATCACGCGACGGTCCTTCCCGTGATTGGTATGTCCATAGTTGCTTGGGTCTTGCAAAATGGCGTGCAGGATTTCGGCCGGGTACTTTTTTGCATCAACAAAAATATTGATGTAAGGACCCGCAATCTGCACCTCATCTACTACATCAAGTTCTTGCAATGCTTCCGCCAGCTCCTGGACTTTTTTCATCGGTTGAAATGCTTTGCGTTGTGCTTTGGCATCCTGCGTGTCTCCGGGTATGATGTTTTTGAGATTCATCAGATGAAACGCAAAGTCACCCAGGTTTACTTGCGGAGGACGGGTTAGCTCGATAGAAAAAGAGCTCCAGTCGTACTCCGGAAAGGCCTGCGAGATAGCATTTTTAAGAGCCCTCTGGATTTGTTGTTCAATGGGCATTGCCATACTCCTTTACTATAGGC
>CAYTAF010000043.1:0-5494 GCA_964435865.1 uncultured Candidatus Saccharibacteria bacterium
CGTCTTGGTTATTATAAAGGACTGCCGCACTTGTTGCGAGCGGCGCGTCAGGTTGATGTTAATTTTGTAATTATCGGCGAAGGGCCCCTGGAGGATCAGCTTAAACAACAAGCGCGTGATTTGGGCGTGGACGATCGAGTGTATTTCTTGCCGTATCAGGAAAATGAGGCCTTGTTAGCTTTTTACCGAGCCGCTGCCGTATTTGTGCTTCCCTCGTTGTATAAAAGCGAGGCCTTTGGTATTGTATTGATAGAAGCGATGGCAAGTGGTGCTCCGGTTATAAGTACCGAAGTGGGCACCGGCACTTCCTGGGTTAACCGGCACGGAGAGACCGGATACGTGGTGCCGCCGGCTGACTCGCAAGCATTGGCTTCCGCCGTTAAGGACTTAATAAAAGGCCGTAAAAAGCGAGAGCAGTTTAGCCGTGCCGCGAAAAAACGCGTAAATGATTATTTTCGGGAAGAGGATATGCTTGAGGGTACGGTGCAGGCATATAAACAATAAAATTTATTAGCTTAGCGAGGTCGGACCTCGCTAAACAAGGTAGAGGTATATGAATTCACAGCAGAAAAATACATCTTTTGCGGAGACAGTGTCACTTAAGGATATTTTGCGGCTTTTGGTTTTTTATAAACGCTTTATTGGTATAGCGGTGGCCGCGGGCTTGCTTGTTGGCTTATTTATTACCGCTCTGAGCCCGCAGTTATATGCCAGTGAGGCCATTATAGAGATTGGTTCCACCGGAAAGGAAGGCGACGCGCTGGTAGAGCCGCCTGCCCAATTGGTTGAAAAAATAGAGGAAGGAACCTATGATTCTTTTTTGCAAAAAGATGGGGAAGCACAGGAAATTCCTGAGGTAAACGCCAACCACCCTGAAGATACGCGGCTGGTTAATGTTTCCGTATTAACGAAATCTGCTGAGCGGGGCAGAGAACTTTTAACTGCTTTGACGGACAGGATTACTGTTCAGCACCGGCAATCTATAGAAAAGCGGCAGCAGTTTTTAGAGCAAGAAATTTCTACCCTAAGAAGTGAGCGATCAAAGTTGCAAAGCACGCTATCCGGTTTGCAATTGAATCAGGCAACAACCGAGCAAGCTCTAGTTTCGGGATCTTTACGCACTGAATTCAGCGCTTTAAGCAAGCAAATACATACTTTGCAGTCACGCCAGGCAGAGCTTCAGTCTTCTCGGGTTATTAAAGAGCCGGTCAGCTCTCCTGAGCCGGTGCGACCGCGTACTGCTGTCAATATGATCGTGGGGGTTATAATTGGTCTGTTCGTCGGTGTAGTGGCTGTTTTTGCGCGAACTTGGTGGCAAAACGAGTAATCAGTAATTAGAATATTAGTAATCAGCAGGAGCCACAAGCCGCAAACACTTTCTCTCTCCATTTGCCGCTACTACTAGTTACTATTTACTAGAGAATATGAGATTTTTACGAGAAGATTTTTTACGGTCTGTTATATTTTGGCTCGGTGCCATTGTAGTAATTGGCGTGCCGCTGGTTATCTCCACCGGGACCCTTTTTCCATTTTTGACCGGTAAGCAAACGTTATTTCAGAGCGGGGTTACTTTGATGGGCATTGCCTACGCTGTTTTGTTGTGGCGCTGGCCGGAAGAATACAAGCCGCCCTTGAACTTTTTAACAGGGGCGGTTTATGCTTTTTTGGGGGCTATGACCCTTAGCACTATTTTTAGCGTGGATCCCCAGCAAAGTTTTTGGTCCACCATTGAACGGATGGACGGTCTTGTTCATTATCTGTATTGGGGGGTCTTTTTCCTGGTGCTTACTAGCGTGTTTCGTTCGTTTGAAGAATGGATAGGGTTTCTAAAGGTGCTGGCTGTTTCCAGTATTTCGGTGGCACTTTATACTATAGGGCAGGCGCTTCATATACCGGGTTTTTTCCCTGTTTTTGGGGATCGGATGGAAGGACCGTTGGGTAACCCTACTTTTTTGGGAGGCCTTGCAGTTATGCAGATTTTTGCGGCGGGGCTGTTGTGGAGATGGGCTCGAAGAGGATTGTGGAGATATATCGGATTAGCGGGAGTGGCAAGTGCATTTATTTCTTTAATTCTTTCCGGTACGCGCGGAGCTTTTTTGGGCTTAGCGGCTTCGTTCGCTTTCTTGGCGGTGGTGCTTTTGTGGCATTGGTGGAGAGGTGGCAACAAGAAGCTTGTTTTGGGGGTCGGTGGAGTGGGCTTGGCAATCGTATTGGGTTTTGGCGGCTTGGTTGCTTCCGGTCATCCGGCCTCCGGGCCTGTACTGGAGCAGATGCGGCTGGGTGCTTTACAGGAAGGAGAGCTTCCGAGTTCTTTACAGAATCGGCTGTGGAATTGGGGGATAGATCTGCGGGCCTGGCAGGAACATCCAATAGTGGGCTGGGGTCCGGCGACATTGCGTTACGCGTACGGGCAATTTTACAATCCGGTACTTTTGACTAACGTGTCTACCTGGTTGGAGAAGGCGCACAATATGCCTTTGGAGATATTGGTTCATACCGGCCTGGTTGGTTTGCTCGCGTATCTCGCTATTTTCGCGGCTGTGGGGTGGTTTTTATGGCGAAGTCGTCATCATCGGCCGGGAGCGGCGGTGATACTGGGAGCGCTGTTTACAGCTTATTTTGTACAAAATTTGTTTTTATTTGATACCCCCAGTTCTCTGGTGTATTTAGCGGTGCTTTTGGCGCTTGTGGCTGTTGTATTCCAGGCAGAGAAAGCTAAACAAGAGCAGGATGCCAGACAGGGCCAGACCTCCCCTGATTCGCAGACGGGAGTTTTGCAAAGTAAGCGCTGGCGTAGGTTCCGCGAGGTGACAGGGTATAAAGTAGCTCCACTGGCATTAGGGGCAGTACTGGTTATTAGTTTCCCCGCTTCTACCTGGAAGCCATGGCAGGCATCCAGCTTGGGCGGTTCGGCGGTACAAGCTCAGTCGCAAGGCAATGTGGACCGGATGTATAAGCTATACAAACAGGCGTTTCAACTGGACACTTACGTTAACGAGAAGCTGCTACGTGAGGGCAGGCCGCTCTTAGTAAAAGCCCTCAAAAGTGACCAGCTTTCTCCTCGTCATAAATTGGTTCGGATGTTTGTCTCTGAGTACCACGAGTATCTTGAGAGGCACCCGCTGGCATATCGGTTCCGTCTCGGGTTATCGTATATTTATATGGGTATGGCCAGCCAGAAGTCCACTTACTTTAAGGGCGCTGATAAACAGCTTGAGAAAGCGCAAGCATTAGTGCCCAAGCGGCCCGACTCTTACTTAGCGCGCGCCGAATTTTATAGGTTGCAGAATAAACCCGAGCAGGCCAAGCAAGCCGTTGAGGAAGCGATCGCGCTTAACGAGCATTATGCCACACCCAAGTGGACCAAGGCGCGTTTGTTGAATCAGGCCGGTCAAAACCAAGAGACGGTGGAGTTGGTAAAGGAAATGATTACCAAAAAAGAGTTCGGACCGGAGTGGCAGCAGTTGGCTTGGTTGCGGGGCTTGTCTCGGGATCAGTGGCAGGATTTGGAGAGGGCCTTATCTGGCTTGCCGGAAAAACAGCCGGACTTCCAAAAAGGCAATTCTTACAAGCTCAGTATGGCTGTGGTAAAACAGCGTTTGGGTAAACAAAAAGAGGCCAAACAATTAGTACAAGAAGTATTTCGCTCAAAAGAGAGGTGGCAGCAGCAGAAAGTGCAAGATATTCGTTCCATTACGGAACTTACCCCGGTTGTAAAGTAAAGCTCAGCGTGCGTGGAGCACGCTGAGCTCTTGATTATACAATTTGTTCGGGGTAGTATATTAAAGAACACACGCTCAAATCGGGCCGTGGCCTAAGCTGGTTAAGGCACACCCATGGGGCGGGTGGGATTCCCGGTTCGAGCCCGGGCGGCCCGAAATTATGGAATTTGATATTCATTTTATAGGCGCGGTATTAGATGTGCTGGGCAAGATTGCCATTGCCTTTGCCGCGTTACGGGTGCATCACCGTGTTTTACATGAGCATAGTATTGATAAGTGGGTGTTTAATACGATGAAGCGCGAGCAGTTAATTGGTGTTGCCGGTGTGTTGTTGATATTGGCGGGCTTTATTTTGGAGCATTTAGTATAATAAATTGTTGCCTACGGTCCTGTCGTTGCGAGTCGCCTTAGGCGACGGAAGCAATCTTATGTACAAGTGAACGGGATTGCTTCAGTCGCTTCGCTCCTTCGCAATGACTACTGGGTGTTACGGGGTCTGCAACGTACCCCATGTGGTACCGTTGTGGATAACTCCGCTTGTGATATTACGCACAGCGGGGTTATAATATTATAAAAGGTCGGTCGTTTTAATAATTAATAAAATTATTACATTATGAAAAGCCTAAACGTAGTAGACTGGATTACTCTTATTCTGGTTATTGTTGGTGGCTTGAACTGGGGCTTGGTAGGCGCTTTCGACTTTAACTTGGTGGATACTATCTTTGGCGTTGGCAGTGCTGTGGCTGACATTGTATACATTGTGGTTGGTTTGTCTGCTTTGTATATGCTGTACTTTGCCTTCCGTCCCGGCAGTGGTGGCGGAGCAGCTCCACAAGGCAACTTCAACCAACAGCAGTAACGATATGCCATAGGTGTTCTTAAGGGCAGCCGGTTCATTTATTGGATCGGCTGTTCTTGTATTAAACTTGCTTTTATGCAAGAATAAATAGGATAATTGGCTACAAGCTATCAGCTATAAGCTAGCAATATATGGATTTTCTGAATTACCAAAATATTAAGCCCATACTTGAGGCCGCTGGTGCGTGGCTGGTTGATCACGGGCTAACTATTCTGCTTATATTGGTAGCAGCTTGGGTGGCTCACAAGTTTGCCCATCGCATTTTGACAAAGTTTATCCGTAGATTGGTAGATGGGCAGGATTACCCTACTGCCGATGCCGAGCGCAGGACGGAAGATACGCTTATTGCCGTCTTTCACGGAACTATTTCCGTGATTTTATGGGTACTGGTGGCTTTGATGGTTTTATCCGAAATTGGTATTAACGTTGGGCCGTTGCTTGCCGGAGCGGGTATTGCCGGTGTTGCCGTCGGCTTTGGTGCTCAGTATTTGGTGCGGGATCTGATTTCCGGACTTTTTATTTTAATGGAGCAACAATATCGGGTGGATGATGTGGTATGTATTTCTGATAAATGCGGGGTAGTGGAGGATATTAGTTTGCGTGCTACTGTGCTTCGCGATATTGATGGATCGGTGCACCATATTCCCAATGGAGCGGTTGATATTACGTCTAATTTATCCAAAGAGTTTTCTTACATTAAACTGGATATGGGTGTCTCCTACGAAGCCGGAATTGAACACGTGGAAGAAGTGGTGAATCGGGTTGGCCAAGAGTTGGCGCAGGATGAGGAGTGGGGGCAATATATTGATGAGCCACCGGCATTTAACCGGATTGAAGAATTCGGTGACTCGGCTATTGTTGTTCGTGTTATGGGAACTACAAAGACACCCTTACAGAAATGGGCGATAACCGG
>CAYTAF010000044.1:0-5432 GCA_964435865.1 uncultured Candidatus Saccharibacteria bacterium
AGCACCGGCTTACTTCGCTACCAATGTTGCCCAATTGCTCAGCTAAGCTCATTTGATACCACCTGCCCCTAGCTAAATTTTGGTGTTGCATAGCTTTACTCGGTTATCAGTTTACTTACCACTTCTTTAATTTTTTTCTGTTTCTCGGGATTTTCTACCGAGCGGGACTTATTGTTGTCTTTTGGGCGTACGTTAATCATTGAATCAAATTCTATAAACTCTTCTCCCCTGCTTTCAGGGTACAAGTTAATTCCCCACAGATCTTTTTGCTCGGAGTCTTTCTCTAACAGAAGAGCTTCTTCATCAGCGTGTAATTCGCCTCCAAGGGCTATAACTTCCTGCTCAATATCAATAGTGGCTTTTATCATATCTCCAAATTGCTCTTCCGCAAATTCTGCCAGCTCTTTGTGAGTCATTGTATTGTTTTTATCAAGAATTTTGATTTCCATATCACTTTATATTCTCTCATTGCCATCCTAAAAACACAAGTTAACCTTAAAAAAATGTAGTTAGCTTGTAAGTGTGTGCGGGTGGTGGCCAATTTTTTCCAGTTGCATGCGGTTGAGCGTGGGGCTTAAATATTGAGACAAATCGCGGGCTCGCTGGAATTCTGCCTCTAATTCTTCAGTGGAATTTAAAAGGTGATCGCGGAATATTAAAAGTTCACTGTCCACCAGCTCTATATCATGCGGCCACTTTAAGTCCAGTAAATGGGAGAGCACATCCGGTGTAAAAATTTGGAGTACTTCTACTTCGTATTCTTTTGGTCCATAGAGACGAAATTGCTTTTCAAATTCCTGTGGCAAAGAAATGTGCACACCCCGGCCACTTATGCCATACCGGTTATGCAAATTGTTTAGGTAACAGTGCGGGAATGTACCATTAAATGTAAACCCGAATACCGTATAATGATATGTCGTGCTGTGTTTGCCATGGCCTTTCGTAAATTTGAGCTCAAAAACTCGTGTCGGCATATTTTTCAGGGTGCCAGATACATAATTTTGCAGTTTTGTGCTGTGGCCTTCGTGTATCATTATTGCCTCTTCGTGTTCCAGCTTGCCGCTTATTTGGTAGTTCCAGTTGTGTTTTTTGGCAAATTGTTTCCAAAAAGCGCGCCGGATGCTACGTCTCAATAAAGTTACTTTAATAATGAGCGGCACCCATGGTAAAACCATAAATGGCCCCAAAAAGGTAGCACCGGTAAGGCGCATTAACACAATATCGCCCCCTATGCCAATACCGGCTAATCCAAGCCATTGCCACTTTTCTTGTTTGATGCGGCTCCAGGTAGCATTACGTATGTTTTTAATGGGCTTATTCATATTATTTTCGGCGTATAAGGCTACGAAGCCGGCTTAAAAACGAGGCAACTGTGGCGGGGGGCATTTCTTCGCCGGCAGCGGCCGGGGTTGCCTTATAGGGCTGCCCTTGAATTTCGGACATATGGCGGGTAATCCAAAAGCCCGAGGCAAGAAGCAACACTCCTCCGTATATTAGGTTGGCCGAGGGCATTTCGTTAAAAATCAGGTATCCCAAAAACGCGGCTACAATTGGAGAGAAAATAATATCTACCAGCGAATACACATTGGCGCTGATTTTACGTAGTACGCGGCTAATAAACAGATAAGCCAGTCCGGTAGAGACAATACCTAGCGCGGCCGGCCAAACAATAGCAGGCACGCTGAAATTAAGAGCAGGATAAGAGAGGGTTTGCAAAATATTACCGGGCCCGGCAATAAACAGTCCGGGTAGTAAGATGATGGCGGCGGTCGCCATAAACCAGAAAATATCGTTGTTAAGTTCGGTTTTACCCTCGTAGCGAATATAGGTGACCAGGCCCGCGTAAATTGCTCCGTCCGCCAGAGCTATCATGTTGCCAAGGGCGTGGCCGCCGGAAAGCGGCTTCGCGATAATAATGCCTACGAAAGCGGCTAAAAAGATAAGCAGGTGTTCTTTTTTAACTTGCTCGCCCAGAAAGAGCGTGGAAAAGATAAATACAAAAAACGGAGCCGCGCTCCAAAAAATCATCACGTTAGCGATGGGCGCCAGCGTCATTGCTAGGTTAAAAAAACTGATTTGGGCCGCGATCAAGGCGCCTATTATGCCAATATCACGCAGGTTATTTTTTGGGAAGCGCCCAAATTTTTGGCGTACAAACGGCACCGTGGTCAGTAAAAAAAGGGCCGCGAAAAATACGCGGTAAAAGTTTAAGGCCAAAATCGGTATCGTGTCACCGGTAAGCTTTACAAATACTCCGATGGTAGCTTCGGCTAAGGTTACAACTAGCAGTGCCAGGTAAGTTTGCATCATGGCGAAATGTTTTATAGTTTCCGGGAGTCATAAGCCCAGTGCAAAAGGGCTTGGCGTTGTTTCTTTCGGCAATTCTCATCTCCTTTTTTACAATTCTTTTTAACTTGTGCTACATGTCTTTCCATTTGCTTCCAGCGGGAAATTTGGCGTCCATCCTCTTCGCTTAACCGACGGCCTTGATAGTAGCGAGCATACCACTGAAACCATCCGCGAGGATCGTGTTCTTCATTGATCCACCCTTTTTTACGCCAAACGGATAAGGGCTGTGAGGCGTCCACTCCAAAATAATTAAGCTCCGGGCTGTGACCGGGCTCCCCTTCCGGATGAAGCTTTGCTCCCTCAAACCAGTAATCAGGGAACTCGTCCATACAATCGCGCATATATCGACCACCGAACACTCCCAGTTCCAGCATCTCTTCCGGGGTTAAATCCGGGCTAAATTCCGGGTCAAAGTTTTCGCCCGGTTGTTCGCGCAGTGTATATTTGTACCCATCCTGCATTTTATCGTGCACCACTACTGTCCGTGGGCGCTTTACTCCCATATATATCGTATAATATTATAAAATCGTATGAGGATTGGCAGTTACATATAGCTGCATATCATTTTAAGCAAGATACTGCCCTACAATGTCGCGGTACCGACAATAATCGCAGTCCGGGTCTTCTTGCGGCACGGTATCGGATTCTAGAGTTTCTTTTATCTCTTGCAGTTTTGGCTCTATCCAGTTGTCACTCCCGGTATACGGAATAAGCGTAATTTTAAACTCCAGCTTGGCGTCAAATTTTTCTACATCGGTTATACCGTTACAGTACACAAAATAGCCCGTATCCGATACAGCATAACCGTTTTGCCGCAAAAGCCACTGGTAAACTTCCATCTGCCGCTTATAGGTGTCTTGCCAGGCCTTGTTCAGCTCGGTGATGTCTTCGTTTTTAGAGGTGGCCTTGTAATCCACTACGATGTATTCGTCTTTTGAGTTGACCCACAGATCGTCAATAGCGCCGCTCACGGTAAATCCGGTGGCTTCGTGTCGCGCTTGCACGCCTGTGAAGTTTTCGCGCCATTCGTCAAGTTGCTCGTGCGATGCCGGCCGAGCGTCCACGCCGTATTCTTCAATCAGCTTGTGGGTCTCCCCTTTTTCGCGCAGAATATCAAACTCTTTTTTCAGTAGTTCGTCCACCGCGCTGTTTAAGTTAAATGGAAAGCCCGGCGGACGCTTGAGCCCCAGTTTGTTATCCAAATAAAAGCACTTGGGGCATTCCAGAAACAAATCAATTTTAGAACGGCTAAGTTTCCACTTCTCTCCCCCGTAATTGTATTTCTCTCCTCGCGGTACGTTATAAAAATTTGACATAAAGGTTTAATTAATTTTTTTGCTGTGTTTTTTAAGCCAAGCACTTATTTTGTCAATTTTCGTATTTTCTTTTGCTACCTGGATAGCAAATTTTTCTATCTCTCCTCTTTCCGCCTTAAATTGGTGACCATTATATTCCAAAAATATAATACCGGAAGAAATACCGGTGCGCTTGTTGCCATCTAAGAAAGGGTGGCTTTGGATAATATTTCGTACATAGACCGCCGCTTTGGTAAATACATTTGGATACAATTCTTCCCTGTTAAAACTTTGCTGCGGTTGGCTGGCAAGTGAATGCAGTATCTTGATATCTTGTACTCCGTGCATTCCTCCGGTTTCATCTATCTCCGCCGAATGGATCAATAACAATTGTTTGGTACTCAAATATTTCATTTTCTAGCGAGCTCTTCTAGGTCGCTGCGATAGCGATTAATGAAGCTATGTGTTAGTTTAGCTATTTTCTGGTCTTCCTCATCCAGCTGATCTTTTGGTCTCAGATTAATGCTTTTTTTATCCGCGTCGTAGTTAATCTGAACCTCTTCGCCCACCTTTAAGTTCATTTCGTCTCGAATTTTTTTAGGTAAGGTAATGCCGGCGGAAGTACCAATTTTTACTATTTTTTGTCGCATAATTTTTTATAAATTGATTATAATAATATTATAATTATTGCATATAAACCCCGCGATATCAATAAACCGGTGGGGCGTAAATATTAAGAAAGAAAAAGTCCTTATCGGGCGAGGCAAAACCCTTGTGTTTGTGGCCGGCGGGGATAGTTAAAGCCGATCCCGTCTTTAGAGAGTAGCGTTCTCCCTCTATCTCAATTTGACCTTCTCCTTCCAGGCAATAAATAAATTGATCGCCTTGGTGTAAGCCGTGGGCGCCGGAGTCACCTCCGGCCGGAATAGTCATAACCGCCAGTTGCGATTTATCCGTGGTCTCTAATACCCGAAAAAATTCTCCCTTATACTGAAATAGGTTTTGTGCGTTCATAGATGCTAATTAAGGAGCCAGATGGTGTAATTTAGGTATGCCGCAAAGCTTACCCAGGCAATATAGGGTATAAGCAGGTAGGCGGCTGGGCGCGAAATTTTGTAAAAAAGCACTATCGTGGCAACAATCGCGATCCACAGCACAGCTATCTCCGCCAGCGCCCAAGCCGGGCTTTGCAAGCCAAAAAAGATAATTGACCACGCCGCGTTCAATCCTAATTGAATAGCAAACACCGCTATCGCAGTGCGCACTTGTTTTTTATCCCAGCCGCGGCTCCATATTAAATAAAGGGAGATGCCCATTAAAATATAAAGCAGTGTCCACACGGGCCCGAATACCCATTCGGGTGGGTTTAATGCCGGTTTGGTTAGCGCGCTGTACCAGCCCTCAATAGCCGGAGCCGTAAAAGCTGACCCGACTACACCGGCTAAAAGTGGGGTACCTATGGAAATTACAAGCCTAATTAAATTTTTGCTTTTTGTAATCATATTTATTGCATATAGATTAAGAGTTATCTTTTTCCCGTAAGGTCTTTCTCCAGTGATAAGTATAAAGGGGTACCCCTACAATTAACATAGCCAACGCATTGGCTGCCCGCTGCTGCCTATCGGAGCGCAGGCGGGTCTTCGCGTTATCGCGTTCTTGCCATCGCTTGTAATCTTTTTGCCAATTTTGAAACAGTGCTTGTTGTTGCTCGGTCAGCTCTATTGTCTCTATACTTTCCCCTTCCTTAATAGCTTCTGTCTCCTGTTCATTCAAAAAACGCTCCGGAGA
>CAYTAF010000045.1:0-5374 GCA_964435865.1 uncultured Candidatus Saccharibacteria bacterium
CCGTCAACCTTACTGAAAAACTTCCTTCAAAATACCAAGGGCCGCGGGCTTGACCGCTTATCTCCAAGGGACTCGCAATCACGCCATCCGCTTGCGGGTTTTGCAAACGTACACTGTCATCTTGATTGCCTCCATTGCCATTCCCGTCTTCTTCACCTTTGGTGAACTCAAAGCTTTTAAGCATCGCCTCTTCCGTGGCGCGCGTCTCCGGCATTATCTCTCCTTCCCTGATAATTTGATGCTCACTGGTTAGGGGGTCGCACTCCCGCTGGGATAGCTCGTTTCCCTGAGCGTCCACGCAGGTAGAGGAAAAATTATCCGGCTGCACCCTGGCCCATAAAAAGCCGGAGTCGGTCCAGCTTTGCGGAAACTCGGAAAAAGTAACCATTGTTGCCCACACAGCACCGTCTTTTAAAATATAGTCCGTCTTCTCTTCCGTGTTAAGTTTCAATTTAATAGGCGAAGGCCTTGTTTCCCCGAAAACACCTTCGGTCGGAATCCCGGCCGGATACACGGAAACATGTGTAGCCGGAGCGAAGTGGTCAAACGGCGGCTCTAAGGATACTCCTTGCCCGGGCTGGGAAAAAGTAATCTTGGGCGCTATCTCACTATCCAGATCTTCCGAAACTTTCCAATCAGGAGGGTGTTTTATGGAAAAATCAAACTCCTCACTGGTATAAGTGGTCCAGTCCTCGGTGTTAACCGTAACCGTGCCGGAGGGCGGAGAACTAATAAGTAAAACAGCTCCCGCCACTATTGCCACAATGGCAATACCCAATAATACAGTAAAAGTGGAAATGCCCGATTGTTTGTAAAATATACTCATAATGATAATATTATACCAATAAAAAGCTATTACTAACAAGTGTTAAACATGAAATTTGTTATCCAAAGGGTATCTTCGGCCTCGGTCAGCGTAGGAGGCGAGACGGTTGGCTCTATTGGAACCGGATTGCTTATTTTAGCCGGATTTGCCGAGAATGATGTCGAAGAAGAAGTACCCAAAGCGGCACAAAAAATAGCAAAAATGCGTATTTTCCCGGACAGAAAAGAAGCCACCGGGGATACCACAAAAGACATTAATCGATCAGTGCTGGATGTAGACGGGGCCGCGCTGGTAGTATCCCAATTCACTCTGATCGCTGATACCAGCAAAGGCAACCGCCCCAGTTTTGTGCGCTCGGCTGAACCGAAAAAGGCCAAAATGCTCTACGAGCGTTTTGTGCAAGAATTACAAAACGCCGGCATCCAACAAGTGGAAACCGGGCGCTTTGGGGAATATATGGAAGTAAAGCTGGTTAATGACGGACCGGTCACTATTGTATATTAGTATCGAGCCGCCCAACTAAGTTGGGCGAGCCTCGCCCTTTAGGGCGGGAAACTAGTATCTAGAAACTAACAACAAGGAAAAAGCCCCATCCGGATGACATGAAACCGATAGTAGCCGTAGTGGCTAGGTAGGTTAGTCCGGATGGGGCTGCCTCTTTTGAGGCGATTGATTTGGCCTGGTGAGAGTGTCCGTCCGACTGTGAAGACTTCGACCGACCTTCAGTATAAATAAACTTCACAAGATGGACGGAAAAAAATCAAGCATAAATTCAAATGCCTCCTTTGCTTAGTCGTTCATCAGCATCACCCCTCTCACCACTCTGTTTGTTGGGCAAAGAACTCACCTCCTTACGAAAGGATGTAAGCAGTATTATAAATACCCTTGCAATATCTTGCAAGGGGTATTTTGCGTTTTTCCGGTTTTTTATAAAACGTTTAAACCACAGCTTATCCACAACCTTTTCACAATGTTATCCACTGAACCCTCTTACGCGCTCTCTTTCACAAAATTACAAACACTCTCAATATCCTGTTCAAATGCTGATTTCCAACGTTTTTGCCGTAAGGCGGCCGCGGGATGATAGGTGGGCATCATATGTACACTTAGACCACGAACGCTACCGGTAAAAACCGTTCCGTGTATGGTACCCATGGGCTGATTTTTGCCTAACACTTCTTTACTTGCCACTTTACCTAATAACACAACCAACTTGGGCCGGATAACTCGCACCTGCTCCTGCCACCATCTGCGACAGGCCGCAAGTTCTTCGCCTGCTGGTGCCCGGTTGTCAGGCGGACGGAATTTTTCGACCGAAGTGACAAAAACACCGGTCTGCTTTTTCCTCGGGAAACGTGCCATACCACTGGAGTTCAGCACAGAGTCCAGATAAGTCCCCGACCTTCCGACAAACGGACGGCCTTGTTCGTCTTCTTTGGCACCCGGCGCCTCACCAATGAAAACAACAGCAGCGTTCGGGTCACCCTCCCCGGGAACCGGATGCTTCGCGCCGAAAGAAAGCGGACACTGTGTGTCCGCTTGCAACGTATCCGCTATTTTCTGCAATTGCTCGCGCCCGGAAGAAGTCATTTCAGAAATCCCAAATAATACGCGGCAAACACGAACATAGCGTGCGACCACGCCAAAGGTGTAATGGAGGGCTTGTCCGGATCATCAAAAATTTGCTCCGGCAAATATCGGCCGGTGCGCTCCAACACCCAATTGAAGTAGTGCAGGGCTTTTTCTCGATCACCGGCCTCGTTCCACAAAATGGCGAACCAGAAATGGAGTATGGGCCATGCCCCCTCGCCGTCCATAATGTATTGACCCTCTCGCAAGCGTCCGGAATATCCCCCTTCTGGGTGTCGTTTCAGCCCGCCGGAAGCGGTTTTATTTTCATTTTCAATTTCCCGGATAGCATTTATAAAACCCTTGTCAGTAGCCCCCACCGCTCGTGCCGGCCAGCAAAGCCCCGCCAAAACCGCGTCATATTCTGCCGCTCCCGTATGTTCTTGATTATCACCCCGATACAGATAACTTACCGGCAAGCACTGCTCGCCATCATCTCCAAAGCACTTATGGAAGGTGGTTTTAAATTCTTCTTTTAGTTGCAACCCTTCTTTTGGTAACTTCAACGTACTGGAACACATCTCCAGGCCCTGCCAGATAATAGCGAGCGTATAGGCAAAATGCGCCTTATCTTGCGGGTAAGCGATATAATCCTCCCATAAATTAAAATATGGAATAGTAAAATGATCGTTATCCCAGAATTCCCGCAAACCGTTAACAATTACCCGCACTAATTCCTGGACCGCCTCGGAAGGACGCCTCCCGGTAGTATTTAAATAAAAATGCACGGCCCACAACAAGTGACCGTACTGATCCGGTTGAAACTGAAGCCCGTAAAAATTAAACGCGCGGCGCTGCTCGCGGATTTCTTCCGGAATATCTATTGTCTCCAGCGAAAGGCGGGTCCCCTGATAAGGCCCATGCGGCGCGTAAGCATTGGCCATAAAGCCGCTTTCCGCAAAATTTTCCGCCCGCTCCAGCATCCACCGGAAAAAATTTTCCGCTATTTGTGGCTTGCCAAGCAAGGTAGCGGCCGATATAACAAAGGCGGCATCCCGCACCCACACAAAGTTATAGTTTTCCAGACCCGGCGGATATTCTTTAAAGCCCGAAGGAGCGGCAATAATAGCACCATTGGGCTGGGCTACGTCATCAAACACCTTGTGACTGCTTTTTACCAGCCGCTTCACCTTCTTTTTGTCCACCTCGCCTTTCCACATCCCTTCTATTATATCGCATCTCTACACATTTAAAAAGAAAAGCAGTTTTCTACTCGTATGCCAGCCCCCGCAGCCGTGTCCAAGCCCAAAACCCGCAGGCGCCAAAAGCTTGGTGTCGCCGGAGGCGACTTTTGGCGCCGAGGGCGCAGGATGCATCGCTCGCTGTAAGCGATGACATCCGATGCCCCTCACTTGCGCGCAAGTGAGGGGCGATGGCCAAGTAGAATAGAAAACTGCTTTTCTTGCAGATACAAGCCCCGCCCCGTCAAAAACGGGGCGGGCCGCGAGGAACTATCCTCGGCGTTATAGGGGCAAGTAAAGTACCACACGGGGTACCGACTCGTGGGAAGATGCCCATACGCCAACTGAGAGGCCTAAAAATCCAAACGTAACACACTTGGAAATTCAGCCCCACTTAAAATTTATTTTTGACCCAACACCCCAGCCTATATCCAGGCCAATCAACCAAGCGTAAGCCGAATGCCTTAATCCAAACACCTTTAAGAAAAAGCGCTTTTTATCTCACCCGCGTCACCTTCTTGTGCCAAGAAGAGTGCACGGGCCTGCCAACGGCACCGGCCTCGCCTGGGCCAGGAATGTTGGTGTCAAAATAATTTGTCAGAAATTTTTAATGTTCTACTCTAATTTTAATCCGGCTCCAACAAGTAGTCAATACTATATAACAACTCCGCTAATATACTATGGTTAATAAATACTGGAAAAATTAGTATTTTTAATCCTAATCTATATGGTAATTTGAAACAGTGTCAGCAATCACTAAACAATTCTTTCTTTCCACAAATTTATCCACAACTACTATGTCAAATTCAATTGACAAGAAAATATTGTGATTTAAAATACAAACACTCCGATATGAAAAGCAAATTATTCAAACATCCACTGGGGATAATTAAAGACCGTCAATATTTTATGTTTTTATTTACTTTATGGAGCAAATTCTCCGAAAAATAGGGCTTTCTAAAAAAGAAGCTCAGGCCTACCTGGCCGCGCTGGATTTAGGAACAGCCACCGCCCAGCAAATCGCGCATAAAGCGGAAATCAACCGCTCCACCGCCTACGCGTGCCTGGAAAACCTTATCAATATGGGGCTGATTACCGGATACGAAAAAAGCCGCAAAAGCTACTTTGCGGCTGAAAATCCGGAAAATTTAAAAGGTTTACTGGAACAAAAAGAAACGGAAATACAAGCAAAACGTAACGACCTGGCCCAAGAGTTGCCCCGCCTAAAGGCGGTTTTTAATAAGGCGGAAAATAAACCGGTTATCCACTTTTTTGAAGGCAAGCAGGGCTTAAAGGCGTTGCAGAAAGATTTCTTACGAGAGGCCTCAAAAGCCAAATACGCGTGCGAATTTTACCACGCCAACGAAGTAGCCGAGGTTTTCACTCAAGAGGAAGCAAGGGAACACCGACAAAAACGGCTAAATGAAGGTATCCAGGTAAATGCCATTTATAACAAAACCGATGGCAAATTAGAGCAGCGCGGCCCTCACACCAAGCGGCGCTGGATACCGGAGGAGCGATTTAAAATCACGGCGGATATTACCTGTTACAACAACCGGGTTTCTATCGCCTCGTTGCGCGGCAACCTAGTAGGCGTCATTATTGAGAGTGAAGCTATCGCCAGAGCTTTTCAAAACATATTCAACTTGGCCTGGGAGGCAGCTGACCAATACAACCCATCAGCCCAGAGTTCTCTTTTACCGGAAGACGAGAAATAGTTTAGGGCGGCCACCAGGCA
>CAYTAF010000046.1:0-5081 GCA_964435865.1 uncultured Candidatus Saccharibacteria bacterium
ACAGCTAAAGCTACATTGCCCGGCAATGTCCAGGGTGTGGTGGTCCAGGATAGGAGATAAGTGTTTTCTGGCAAGTCTTCATCTTGAAGTTTTTGGCCGTCTTTTAGTTTAAATTTAATAAAAACCGAATTATCCGTAACTGTTTCGTACCCTTGTGCTACTTCGTGCGAAGATAGGGTGGTGCCGCAACGCGGGCAATAGGGCGCCACGCGAAAATCCTGGTACAAAAAGCCTTTTTCCTCAAACTGCTTTATAATCCACCACAAGCTTTCAACATATTCAGGAGCATAAGTAATATAGGGGTCGGAAAAATCCAGCCAAAAACCTACCCTTTCAGTAAAACGCTCCCATTCTTCTTTGTACTGCCACACGCTCTCGCGTGCTTTTTTATTAAACTTATCAATACCGTACTTTTCAATTTCGGGCTTAGAATTGATGCCCAAATTCTTTTCCACCTCCAGCTCCACCGGCAAACCGTGCGTATCCCAGCCGGCTTTCCGTTTCACGTAATAACCGCGCATTGTTTTATAACGCGGAATAATGTCTTTCAAGGCGCGTGCCAAAAAATGATGAATACCGGGGCGACCGTTGGCCGTAGGCGGTCCTTCATAAAAAACAAAGGGCTCTTTGCCCTCGTTCTTTTCTACACTTTTTTTAAAAATATTGTTCTCACGCCAGAACGCGAGGACATCTTGCTCTTGTTGGTTAAAATCTACCTTAGACATAATCACATTTTATTGTTCCATATTCATTGCCAACAAGCAAGTCCCCGCACCTGAAAAAGGCACGATTATTCACCTTTCTCGGCAAAGAGCCGAGTTAAATCCTATATAAGCACAGCAGAGCTGTACTTCAAATTCTTTCTTTATTGTTACTCAGCCGGACCTATTATTGCCTCATACCGGAGCTGTTCTGACCGGCGGAGATAAGCTGTTTCAGCGCTACTACCAAGGCAGCAGCCGAGGCAAAGGACAGGAAGTTGCCCAAAATTTCTTCTACTTCACCGGCAACAGTACCTATTCCTAAGTTGCCAAGCTGAGAGAGCCCGATGCCCATAACCAGCAGGGCGGTGACCGCCACCAAAAAGGAGGTGCTCTCTTCCTCGGTTACGTTCAGGAACCCGACAATAAGCCCGAGCACGAACAAAATGGTTAGTGCGGACGGAATGCTTACAAAAGCCGCTAGAACTGCCAGCACCACGCCGACAATAAAGGCCCAGTGTCCTAATGTACCTGTATTCATATCAAAATAAACCTTTAATAATTATAAATCTCGCTACAAAGGGATGTCCGACCTTTAACTAACACCCCTATATACATTATAAAAACAACCTTAAGCAATGCAATCTACTTATCCACACTCGCTCAAGCAAACCAGTTATCATCTTTAGTATATCCCAGCTCTTTTAAAATCGGCTGGATAATAGGGCCAACCTGCTGTTTTTGTTTTCCGGTTAACCCTTGCTCCCATTTATTGTAATTGCCACTTTTCAAGGGTGGCACCGACTTGAAAAAATCTTGCGGAAACTCCACCTCCAAATAATCAAAAATACGCCCCAACTCTCGCTTTGGATATTCCAGTAGATCCTCGTAGCTTACCCTTAAATACAGGCCGTCTTCTTGTAATTTTTCTCGCGCCTCTAAAATCCCCTCCAGACAAGCCCGCCACTGATAAGCATTGAACTCTATAGTGCTTACATCATCTATTACCTCGCGCCAACCCCGAAATTGCGGCCCCCAGCCGGTACGACCATCCCAGGCCTGGATGCGCTGAAGGTTACGCAGCTGTAAACGAACGGCCTGCCAAAAGGTAAGGGTGCCTCTCTCAAACATCAGCGCCTGCCACTTATGCCTCCAAAGCGGCTGCCTGGCAAGCAACCAGTAAAGCTCCAGCATAGCCTGCTTGACGTTGCGCTCATCCACCGCCTTTTCAATATCACGCCATTTTTTATGCATCGACAACACGGTGTCTCGTCCGTCCCGCTGGATGTGAATAAATTTAGCTTGCGGAAAAATTTCCCGTAAAAACGGAATTTTCAAACTATTACGGGGTGACTTATCCACCACAACCGGCTTGCCCCTGGCGCGCCGATAACGAGCAAACTCCTGACGCGCGAATGTTTTAACGTCTCTTGTTGCCTCTTGTGCCTCGCGCACATCATCCGAAGCTCCACGAAAATATCTATCCAACACAAAATAGGGCTCGTACCAGCTGGCAACCCTTGGATGCGCCTCCAGCACGTCTCCCAAAATAGTCGTGCCGGAGCGTGGCGCCCCTACGATAAACACCGTCTGCTCTTTTGGATTTTTCATAAATATTCCTATTATACCAAACTCATAGCATAAAAACACACGCTATCCTCCTGCCAAATATTGCGTTTTATCAAAAAATGTGCTATTAATTGCCCAATCGGTTCTTTCCCAACCTAAATAATCATAAAAGGAGTGAGATATCGTGCCAGAAAGATACGATACAGAACGGCGGATTTTTGCTGTCCATGGCGTCAGCCCGGAAGCGGGCGGTTACAGCATCGCTAAATTCAGCCGCTCCGCTCGTCCGTACCAAGAGTGGATCTTTGATTTAACACAAGAAGGGGCCGAACGCTTTTACGAAACGTTCTATTTTGACTACGGCCATGCCTCTATCGCGGACTTGGCCCACATCACGATTGTTCTGGAAAACATCTCCATGGTAGCGGCTGAAGTCATGTGGGGTAACCCACTGGCAGATGGCCAGGCCAGCTCTACTCGCTACCAGGACTTCAGAAAGCGCGGCTTTATCACTCCCCTTGAAATCCAGAAAGCAAATCCGGAGCTAAAAGCGGAGTACGAACAAAGCTGTCAGCACCTGATAGAACGTTACGTGGATTTTCATCAGCGCATCACTGATGCTTTTATCGAACGCTACAGCTCGGAAAAGCCGAAAGGTATGGACCAGGGCAAGTACGAGCGCACTCTTAAGGCTCGCGCTTTTGATGTAGCTCGCTACATTCTGCCATTTAGTATCCGTACGGGGTTGGGCCAAATTATGAGCGGCCGCACCCTTGAGAGGCAACTAATCAAACTGCTTTCTCATCCTTTGCAAGAAGTAAAGGAAGTAGGCCAGGAGATAAAAACTGCCGCCACCAAGGAGGCCGCTTTCAATCCAAGCGCGGAACGGGCCCGGCCTATCCTGGAAAAACTCGAAGCAGAATGTGCTAAGAATGAAACAACGCAAGAAGCAATCAATGAGCTCAAGCGCCTGCTCGACTTTGACCAACCCGCGCTTCCTACGCTGGTAAAATACGCCGAAGCTAGTGACTACCAGCAAAACACCTGGCAAGAGCTGCAGCGTTTTGCGGATACACTCAGCTTACGGGAAGAGCCCGACACAAGACGCGACGTGCACCTTACCGGCTGGCAGAACCCGGAAGACGAAATTGTAACTACCTCCCTGTACCGACTACTTCCGCATTCGTACCGCCAAATCAGCAATATGGTGGTAGATCTTCGCTGCAACTCTCCGGAACGTTACCGGCAAATACTGGACCTATTGTACCGCCATCGCAATCAGCACGACCAGCCGGTACAGTCGATAGAAAGCGGTTACAGCTTGAAATTTGACGTATGTATGGACATAGGTTCGTGGCGAGACCTGCATCGACATCGCCGCCTGGTGGAAGTACTGGAACCCATCTCCCCGCAACGCCACGGATTTGACACCCCGGAAGCAATTTGCCAGCTTGAGCTTACCGAGGAATACGAAAACTTAATGCAAATGGCCGTGCAAACTGCCGCAAAAATTGACGAGGAACTGCCGGGGCTGGGCCAATACGCCCTGCCGTTGGCTTTCCGACGCCGTGCCTTGCTGAAAATGGACGCGGCTGAACTTCAATACATTACCGAACTGCGCACTCCACCCGCAAACCATTTTTCCGTACGGCGTACCGCTTGGGATATGTACGAGGCCTACAACCAAATAGCCCCGGGACACTCCCGTCACATTCGCGCCGTAGACCCCTCGGAGGAAAACTTCTTTGAACGCTAAACCAAGCAATATACCGAACACCAAAACACCCGCTGGTCACCAGATCAGCGGGTGTTAAACTATTAACCGAAAACGCTATGTGCGCGAAACGATTCAAAACAATGTTTTTTGATTTTGCTTTTCGCCTTGGCCGGATTCGTCTTGAGAAAAAATGCGAACTATGCCGTATTCGCCATCGTAGCCGGGCTCAATAATTAAATCTCCCTCGCGCATTCGTCGCACTCCCTCGGCAATCTTGGGGCCAGCCACACTTTCGATTTTCTCCAGGGAAATATTTTCTAAAATATCAAATTCTGCTCCGAGTTCACTCAAAAGCTTATTATACTCTTTGGCTACGGTTTTGGTTTTTGGCCCAACGCCCAAGGATTCACCAATAATTTTATCCAGTTGCACCAAGTATTTAAAACCGGGGTGACCCTCTGAGTAATAAGGATTTGCCCGATCCGCCAAAGAATCCACTCTGTACAAAACTCCTGCAGTTAAGGGTTTGCCGCACTCAGGACACAATCCGGCCGCTTGCTTGGTTTGCCCCGGCTTAAACCGCACCCCGCATTTGCGGTGCCCGTCATAATGATACCGCCCCTCGTGCGGATAAAATTCTATAGTATAAGGTAGAACATCTTTAGTGCCTTTTTTCATTGCCTCCATTATACCCTTATAGGAAAGCTCGGTATTAAAAACCGTGGCCTCGCGGCCAATGTTTTCCGGAGAGTGTGAATCCCCGCCGCTTATCATAGTATATCTATCCAGCTGGGAAAGCCGCCGATTCATATCCAAGTCACTGGAAAGGCCTGTTTCCAGGGCAAAGATACGATCGGCGTATTCTTTAAAGCATTCTTTCACGCTGTTATAGCCGGACTTGGAGCCAAAAATTGAAAAATGTGGGGTCCACGCATGCGCGGGCACGATTACCGCTTCATCTGATACCTCATACACAATGCGGGCTAATTTTTCCGAGGTCATCCCTAAAATAGGGCGGCCGTCACTTTCAATATTGCCTTCCCAGCCCAAACGAGTGTTTAACTCCTCGGCGGCCTCAATGCTTGGCATATAAA
>CAYTAF010000047.1:0-5029 GCA_964435865.1 uncultured Candidatus Saccharibacteria bacterium
ATTGACTTAAAACTCTTAAAATGGTATAAGTAACTTACATTCTGTTCGTTGACATTTTCTTATTTCAGAAGGAGGGGTTATGGCAGTCAGTGATACGAAGGTGATGCAAAAAATTTTGACGGATTTACATGAGGGTAGCAGGTATTGCTCGAGTGTCGGCTTGCAAAAGCTGTTGATACGAACGTTGCGAGCGCGACTTCGTGATTCGGGCTCCCGATATAATGTACAAGTAATCTTGCAGGATCTGAAGCAGATGCGCCGTGATATAGAGAATCTCGAAAAAGAGCTGGAAAAGCAAAAGGAGGAGTGACACGCGGTGGCAGAACAAGATAAAGAAAAGATCCATCAGGTGATTAGGAAGCTCGAGAAGAATCCGGAACTGATCTCTAATCTTGCCGTTAGGCGGGATATTTTAACTATTTGTCAAGGGGAGATGTGTCATCCGGATCCCGAGAAGGTGAGCGCGGAGGAGCTGGCTGAGAGGCTGGAGCGGCTCGTGAATGAGATCAACCGGGAAGTGATCTATGAGCTTAAAAAACCGCTGATCGAGCTAAACCACGAAGAATCTTTTGGCAAGGAGTGATTCGGAATGATTTTGCGTAGGGGTCAGCATACGGTGCTTGCTCCTTGGGAGGATTTTGGTACCCCCGAAGGCCACTGGCTGGAGCCGGGAGAAACCGTGGAGATGGGTCTGCGTTTTCGCTTTGAACCCAACCCGAAAGAATCAAGAGGGTAACTTATGAATAGCACGCACCTGACTATCCCGCAGATAGTGGAATTTTGCCGGCAGTCGGAAGTTTACCAGCAAAGCAAGAAACCTCTGCAGCGGAGACATTTCAGTGCTGAGTTTCTGGAAAAAGCGAGGCATCTGCGGCAATGTCGCGCCTGTAAGCTGAAGGCGCGCGGGTTACGTAAAGGCAAGCGTCTGCTTGTTTTTTTGAGCCGCAGCCCGGCCCTTAACACCTAATTATGCAAGCAAGGAGGGATAACCCCACCCCGCTGTCACAAGGCAGCGGGGCTTTTTTCTTTTTTTGTGCGGATGTTAAGGGAAAGAACCCCGCGGGTGATCCCACGGGGTTCAGAGATTTCTTTTGTGAGTTGAAGGTGCCGGTTTTTAGCGATATTGAATGTATCGCTTTTGATTACCATGCTGGTGAGGTGATTTTCTTGCCTTCCGGTTCGGGCATACTGTCTAGATCCTCGCGTGCTTGCCGTACGACCTCTTTTTCGTTGAGATGTTTGCCGACTGGCGAGCAGAGATCGCTGAGCTTCTTGCAAACATCGGTTTTTCGGCACTGGAGGCGCGCGAAGTGATCCCAAGCCGCCTGTTGAAGCGGAGTGCTTTTGGGTCCTCCGTGGCTGGCCAAGAAATGGCGTGCCGCTTCCTTACACGGCATTTGGTGCGGATTTGGAATTTCTTGCATATGGGCTTCCAGTGTTTCTTGGAACACTTGCAGTTTACGATTTAGAATTACGCTAAATTCATTTGCTTTTTGATGGATATCTCGGACGATCGTAATGTTTTCCCGTATTTCTTTCAGGCTGTTCATTTCGGGTAAAGGATCCTCCGGAAAGGCGTTGCGGTGGGCTTCCTTCAGAATTTCACCCATGGTTGTGTTGACTGCGTTCTCTTCGAGTCGTGTTTCCAATTGTGTGAGGTTTAGTTTGTGCAGATTTGCATATTTTTCAACGGATTGACTGGCATCGCGGACAGCTTCCCGTAAGTTATGCAGCTGAAGGTAGGTAGCGCTGCCTTCTTGTGCTTCTGTTAAGTGGTTGATAGCTAAAGAAGGCACAAAGGGAAAGGTTTGCCTGATTTCCTGGGGATGCCGCCAGTATTTACTTGCCAATAGTGCCAGCACAAAATGTTGGTTCTGGCTGGAAAGTTCTTGTTCATACCGTTCTATGGCTTGAGGTTCAACCGGGTGCTCTTCCAGGGCCTCCTGGACAAGTTTTGTAGCATGAGCCGGATCGATGGCAAGAAATCGGTTGACATCACCGATATTCTTGCATGTTGCCAGCTCGTCTTCGATTTCCCGGGCGGTTGCCTCCCATAGGTCGTACATAAATTGTTCACGCAGTTCTTGGCGCACCAGTGCGCGCGCTTCTTGGGTGTCCATTTGTCAACGAACCTCCTTTTGATAAGGTTGTAATATACTATAGCAAAAAGAAGAAAAAATACGCAAGGCTTGTTTGGAGTTAATTCTTTATCTTGCTGAGTTTTAGTGATTTGATATAATATTCGTAATCGTAGATTCAGGTATACCTTTTGCGGCATGAAGAGCGTTTTAGGGATTATTTTATTAATTGTTTTGGTGGTTGGAGGGGCGTTTTTGTTTTTGCGTCACGCAAAGGCGCCCGAAGAAAATAACTCGGATATTCCAAAGGATAATACGTCTAATAAGCAAGATACTATGGAGCTTATCTCAACTGCGTTTTCTCACGGGGAAGCCATTCCCAAAAAATACAGCTGTGACGGTGAGGATATTAATCCTCCTCTGCAAATCTCCGATATTCCGGCTGGCACCGAAACTCTAGCGTTGGTGGTGGATGATCCGGACGCGCCCGGTGGCACCTTTGACCACTGGATTGCTTGGAATATTGACCCGGAAACCACGGAGATTACTGAAAACAGCGTGCCGGAGGGGGCAGTCCAAGGAAAAAATGATTTTGGTAACGTGGAGTATGGAGGGCCTTGTCCGCCCGGAGAAGAGCACCGGTATTTCTTTAAGTTGTACGCGCTGGATACCGAGCTGGAGTTAGATAAAGGAAGCACTAAGCAGGATTTTCTGGAAGCGGCGGAAGGTCATATTTTGCAAAACGCGGAGCTTATGGCAACCTACGACAGAAGTTAAAGACCTGGATTACCAAGGCAATCAAGGCAAATAAACGGCTAAAACAATTGTTTTAGCCGTTTAATTTATGGCAGCTTTTTGTTTGCTTAGTGTCGCTGAAGGATGCTAAGAGACTAGGAAGATGCCAGCTTAGCGTCGTCCGACGACGCTAAGCTGATTTTTAAATTTGATTGGGTGTTTTTGACAAAGGGTGGTGGGGTGGTATAGTGGAGACAACTTGTTCATTACAAGGGGGCAAAAACCAATGGGCCTTACTGCGGAAGAGTCATCAGGTGGGCAGGAGCGGTTACGCTGCCTCGCGGAGCGTGTTAATGAACGGAGGCGGCGCTCGCACCGACGATTTCACTTGATGGAACTTGGCTGTGGGGCGGGCTTGGTTCGGCAACTCTCTTCCCGACTAGAGTTTTCCACCACGGCCGTGGGTTGGGTTGAGCTGGAGCAGCCCTCGTCTGACGGCAATGGTTTGGTAAAAAATATCCACTTGCCGTTTAGTGTATCCGGTGTACACTTGTGTTTTATAACCGAGGAGGTGTTAACTTTTCAAGAGCAGGAGCTAGTGCGTCTTGCTATCACCAGTTTCGGTTGTCCTGACCGGATCTTTTTCATGGCCCTTGAGGAAGAGTTTTGAGTCCTTTGTTATATTTAGGCCTCGCTTGGCAAAACCGCACCGGTGTTTTGTTAACCTCTCAATGCCCCCAAGATCGGGTTAACAAGGTCACTTGCGCCGTGTGTCCCAAGCGAGGCCTCTTTTTTTATGCTGGAAAGTATTGTTTTGGGTACAATTCAAGGGGTTGCTGAATGGCTGCCGGTGAGTTCGGAAGGATTGATCGCGCTGGCAAAAATCCATTTGTTTGGAGGAGTTGAAGTAAGCGATGCTATTCGGTTGGCTGTTTTTTTACACCTGGGTACGTTTTTAGCCGCGCTGGTGTATTTTAGAAAAGAAGTGTGGAGTGTGGTCCAAACGGTCTTTCGATATCAAAACGCCGGCGAAGATAGTCGTTGGCTTTTATGGTTTTTAGTGCTGGCTACCGCGGTGAGTGGTATAGTGGGCGCGGCATTGTTGCAGGGGATTTCTGAGCTTGAAGGCCAGCTGCAACTTACCGGGAAAGCCGTGACAGGTATTATCGGCGTGTTGTTGCTTGTTACCGGTTTTTTACAGTTCCAAAAAAAGGTTACTGACAAGAAAGAAGCAAGTAAAAGGTTGAGTATCGCGGACGGCGCGCTGGTGGGGCTGGCTCAAGGGCTTTCTATATTGCCGGGACTTTCCCGGTCCGGGGTAACCGTCTCTACCTTGCTCTTACGGAGATATCCGGAGCAAGTAGCTTTGCGATTAAGTTTTTTGATAAGTTTGCCGGCAATACTCGGTGCCAATATTTTGTTAAATGCTGAGCGTTTTACATTTGATATAGCAAGCATATTCGGATTGGCCTTGGCCTTTTTGTTCGGGTGGATCACCATTTATTATTTACTTAAACTGGCGCGACGTATTAATTTCGGGTATTTTGCGGTCTTTTTCGGATTGTTAATGCTTGTGGCGGTGCTTGTGTAGAATTGGTTTTGCTTTTCGGAAAAGGTATGTTATATTTATTTTATACTAAGATGATAATAAATTATACTTAATTTCTTTTGTTATGGACAAAACAGCTCTTATCACAGTGGCAGTTATCGTGGCGCTCGGAGTGGGTGCGTTTTTCGTGTTTTCCCAGGGTGACTTGAATCTTTCCGGGAACAATCAGCCAGATGATAATCAGCCCGCTGATCAGAATGCGCCCAACCAGCAAGACGCACCCAGTCAACAACAGGATGTTGATTTAGAGGATCCGTTGAAGTCAGCTATAGAGGGTAGCGGCTCAGTTGAGTGCAGCTTTGAAGATACTCAGGGTGTAAGCGGCACGGCTATGGTAGACAGCGGTCAAATTCGGGTTAACGCGGAAACCCCGCAGGGCAACGCTAATGTTATTTTCGGCAACGAAAAAACTTGGGTGTGGCAAGAAGGGGCACAGAACGGCATTATGTTTACGCCCGGTGAGGTAAATCCGCAAGTTGCGGCCCAGGTACCTAATAAAGATGCGTTTGTGCAACAGTTAGCCCAAAGTCAGGACACCTGCTCGGAAACGACCGTTGAGGATAGCCAATTTCAGGCGCCGGAGAATTTAAGTTTCCAGGACTTGGAT
>CAYTAF010000048.1:0-5026 GCA_964435865.1 uncultured Candidatus Saccharibacteria bacterium
GCCCAACTTCGCTCCGATTTACATCGGAGCTTCGATGGGCAAGCTGAGCATTGAAGATCATCTCTTGCCCTTCCGAAGCTCAAATGCAATTTGAGAGGAGGGGGAGCTACGGGTACAATTAAAGCGCCAACGCCCTGCGGGGTCGGCGTCCCGACTTTACATCGGGGCTACAAAGGCATTGAATAGAATACCAAAAAATGACTTTTCGTCAATGTTTCTGCTTTACGAATACGGCTCACCCAGGGTGAGCCGTATTTTTCCTTGCAAAATAAGGAATTTTATGCCACAATTTTTATAATCATGCCAAAAAACTCAAAACTAAGACAATTTGCTGATCAGTATAAAAACAAGCACGTGGTGATTATGGGTCTCGGGGTGCACGGCGGCGGCACTGGAGCGGCCCAATTTTTCGCGGACTTAGGCGCTGATGTCTCAGTCACCGACCTTAAAAACAAACAAGAGCTCGCCTCGTCTTTAAAAAAACTAGAGAAATTTCAAAATATTGAATACTATCTGGAAAACCACCCGGAGCATCTTTTTAAGGACAGCGACCTTATCATCAAAAACCCGGACGTTCCTAATGATTCTCCTTATTTAGAAATTGCTCAAAAAAACAATATTCCAATCGACACAGATATTGGAATCTTTTTTAATCTATGCCCGGCTCACATCATAGGTATAACCGGCACCAAAGGCAAGTCCACCACCACGGCCTTGATCCACCATTTACTAAAAGACCACCATCCAACCATCCTGGCCGGCAACATCCGCGCCTCCAACCTCTCGCTACTACAATCCGCCTCACAGGATCATTACGTAATAATGGAACTTTCTTCTTGGCAACTTGAGGGTCTTGAGCAGCATCAAAAAAGTCCGCACACTGCCGTGGTGACACGTTTGGATAAAGATCACCTTAATCGCTACGCGTCTTTGGAGGAATACTGGAACGCCAAAAAGCTCATCCTGCAATTCCAAAGCCCGGATAACCATATATTTTTAAACGCGCGCGATCCGCACCAGCAACCCTGGACGCAAGAAGCGCCCGGCCGAATCAAGCAATTCGATGCACGCGAACTTTCACTGGAGCTGCTCAATAACCTCCCTTTACCCGGAGAACACAACGTAGAAAATGCCTCCGCCGCTATCGCCGTGGCAAAACATTTTGGACTCACGGAAAGCAAGATTATAACTTCCCTGCAAAATTTTAAAGGCCTGGAAGGCCGCCTCCAATTAGCAGCCCGCAAAAACGAAGTACGCTTTTACAACGACACTACCGCCACCGCTCCAGTGGCTACTATCGGATCCCTGCAAAGCTTTGACCGGCCCGTTATTTTGATCGCCGGCGGGATGGATAAAAAGCTAGATTATGCTCAACTTGCCAAAACCCTGCCCAAAACAGTAAAAAAATTAATTCTCATGCCGGGAGATGCTTCCCAAAAAATAAAAAACGCCTTGCGGGAAAATCACCACAACGCTCTGGACCTACAAGAAGTAAAAAATATACAGGAAGCCGTGCACTCCGCTTGGCATAATGCCAAAGAAGGAGATATCGTACTGCTCTCTCCGGCCGCCGCCTCCTTCAATCAGTACCAGCACGAATTTGAACGCGGCCAAGATTTCATCAACAAATTAAAAGAGCTCTAAAACCTGTTTAAATGCTACCCTGAATCAGTCCGCCTAAGGCGGGCGGCCAGGGCAGAAGTAACAGTAAATCATGGAGTAATTTACTCGCCCGTCAGCTCCAAAAATACATCGTGAATATCACCCGCCCCCATCAGCACCAAAACTCGATCGTTTGCCGCTAGCTCTCGAACACGCGCAGTGAGCTGCTGTTTATCAAATGGAATATACTCTATATCCGCCCCACCTGCTAGATGTCGGGGTAGTTTTTTATTAAGCTCGGCTTGCTTTATCTGGCTTTCAGTATTGCGACCTGCTACAAAATACACATCCGTAAGCAATAGTTTCTCGCGCAAATGCTTATCAACCAGCACCTCCTGGAACTGATCAAATAAATATAACCACCGCGCGTAATCGTGTGGCTGCACCACTACTACCACTTCTTTCCCTTTATACTTTTCTCGTACCGCCCGTAAAGTAGCCGCTATCTCGGTAGGATGATGGGCATAATCACTGATACAGGTAAACTCGCCCCTCTGCGAGCGCACTTTTACCTCCTGCAGGCGCCGCCAGGAACCCCGGAATTGAGACAAGGAATGAAACACCGCCTTTTCAGGTGCCCCCAAAGCTCGACCCGCTGATAACACGGCCGCCGCGTTAGATACATTGTGCTCTCCCGGAACCTTGAGTAATCGCCTTATTTTCTCAAAATTATTCTTATCAGCCGTGTAATCCACCGCTTCTATGCTCTGCTCCTTCATCTGCGAGCTCATTTTTTCTACCAGCCGGACAAGACCGGCATCTTGGCCGTTATATATTAAGGTTCCTCCGGGCTGAATTTGCAAGAAAAAAGCGGCAAAGGAACGCTCGAGCCCTTGCTGGCTCTCAAAGTGCTCCATATGGTCCTCTTCCATATTCAATACCACAGCTACATCCGGCTCGTAATCCAAAAAAGCGGAATTAAATTCATCCGCTTCTATCACTAAATAATCAGAGGTGCCACTCCTGAAATTAGTATTATTAAATTCCCGCAAAAGTGTGCCCACCACCACTGTCGGGTCAAAACCCGCCTCTATTAAAGCCAAGGCGGTCATGGAGGTAGTGGTGCTTTTGCCGTGCGTGCCCGTTATGGCAATAGTTTTGTGTTCCCGGGTTAATCTCCCTAGTGCCTGCGAGTAGGTTAAAACTTCGGCTTCACCACTATGTGATAACTCACGCGCCCTTTGCAATTCCGGATGATCCGCGCCAATAGCCGCACTATAAACTACTAAATCCGCATCATCCGGAACGTTCTCTGCTTTTTGTTCGCCTATAAGGACCCGAGCTCCGAGACCTTCCAAGCGATCAATTGTCTCAGAGCGACTCACATCAGAGCCGCTTACCTGGTGTCCTGCTTGTAAATAATAATTAGCTAAGGCGGAGACGCCGATACCACCTATGCCTATACAGTATATTTTCATCGTTATCTGTACTTATTATACCTAAAAAAGAAGAGGGTGGCACCATTATCAATGCCACCCTCAACGCTAAGGAACTTCAAGAGGCGGGAAGCGCTTCCCGCAGAAAACGCAAGGCGTTTTCCCGAAACACTTGCTCGCACTGGTCATCACTCAAAAAGTCGCGCGCCACCTCCTTTAGCACGACTATATCCGGAGCATGTCTCACTCCGTTCAACAAGCCATTAACCGCACCCCCTAAATCTGAGCCGAGAGCTACGTGATGCTCACCGACACCGGTTATAATGTCGCGCACGGACTCAACCCAGCGCGCCAAGGCTGCCGGCTGATAGCGTCCATCATCCAACAAAGAGCGCACGAGGGCCACTCCAATCAAAAAACCGGTGTCACCAAGGTGCATCTTAAGCGTATCGCACTGCGGCAAACTGATGGTCCGTAGGTTATTGGGATTATAGCGACAACTGGCCGTATGGCTGATTAACAAAGGGGTGCCATATTCCTGGCACAGGATCGCCATATCCCCTAGGCCGGCAGGACTGGAGTGAGAGGCGTCTAAAATCCCGCCCCTTTCCAGCCATATCCGACAAGTGTCTTTGCCGAGCTCAGTCAGTCCACAACCGGGCTGCCAGCCAATACTACCATCCGCGGTGGAAAAGCCCATACTAGAAGGCCTTCCGGCACCATCCGGATGCTTCTGGTGGCCGAAATAACCCGCATATACCGGTTGCAACACGCGCACACCGGCGTCATACAGCTTATCCAGTTTATTGTGCACCGCCTGAAGAGTGGCCGGTTCCGGTACCGTAAACCCCTCTTGGATTAACAGAAGCCTCAACGGCTCTTCCATGCTTTCAGGTAGATCTTGGACGGTGCGGATAATGCGCTCACCGGGCAGCATCTGCTGTTCGTACCAGTCCACCACCTCTTCGTCCATAGGACGATATTCTTCAAGCGGCACACGCATATAGGTAGTAGTGCCAACCACAGAAAACCCGGCCTCCCGCACCTGTTCCATGCTGGTTTGCCCGTGCGTGGCAAACTCCGGATCTTTCGTAGCTCCGATGTCTTGATGCAAATCAATTAACAATGAACATCGCCCTCCTGTTTCTGCAAGATATTATATTTATAGCACGCTTTTCTTTATAAGTCAAACTTTTATTCGCCCTTCCAGCCGATTAAAGCGAGCATCCGTTCCTCGGTATTATCACGACGATATGAAAAATATTTCTGTTTCAAGCAATATGTGCACTCCTGAAAATCATTAATGTTAGCCAAATGAAGGCCTGCTCCTTGAGCTTGATTAGTGATAATCTTTGGCAGATCAACAAAAATTTTATCCCGCCGTTGCTCTAACGCGTATTCATAATCCCAAAAATGCGGCAACACATCCTCTCCTATCTCCATATGATCCACGCGCAAACCCGGACCGATAGTCATATATAGACTTTCTTGAGACACTCCGATTTCCCGCAATCTTTGAACCGTTTTGGTAACAATGCCGGCCACGACGCCACGCCATCCGGCATGCGCCACTGCCGCGGTGCCAGTAGTTTTCTCATAAAAAAAGACCGGGAAACAATCCGCCGGCAAAACACCAACGAATATTCCGGTCTCTTGCGTAATTAAACCGTCCATGTGAGGTATGGTAGTGCCGCCATCATGCCGGCCTACTTCTTGCACCTGAGTGCCGTGCACCGCATCTACCAATACCACTGACTCCCGCTCCAGGCCTAAATGTTCTACAAATTGTTTTTGCGGAGCGGGCTCGCGCATAGAACCATCGGCTCTCCGCGAAACCACCATCACCAAATTTTCCAACGCTTCTGCCATAAAAACTTTTGTTATGCGCCCGGCAGGACTCGCCGCCCAAAAGCCCAGCTTTTGGGCGAGCCTAGCCTATTCATAAAAATGAATAGGCGGGAACCCTTTATCAAAATATTCTTTTAATT
>CAYTAF010000049.1:0-3568 GCA_964435865.1 uncultured Candidatus Saccharibacteria bacterium
GGACCGGGCTCCGGTAAAACTAAAACGTTAACCCACCGCGTGGCCTGGCTAATCTCGCAAAATGTGGATCCGACCCGTATTTTAGCAGTTACTTTTACGAATAAAGCTGCTAACGAGATGAAAAGCCGCATCAATCAGTTATTAGACGCAACAGGTCAAGAATCAAATATAACAAATAAAAAGGCAGTAGGATGGATTGGGACTTTCCACTCAGTATGTTTGCGCATTTTAAGAGAACAAGTAGAGCATTCGCCGTATACTTCCGGTTTTTTAATTTACGATAAAAAAGATGCCACTAGCTTAATAAAAGAGATCTCAGCCAATTTACAAATCGACGACAAACAATTTAAACCTCAGCACTTACTGGGCGCCATCTCTAAAGCTAAATCAGAGCTTGTCACCCCGGACCGTGCTCACGAGATATGGCAAGAGCCGGCCCTGAGCGTATATAAATCCGTATACGAGTCATACCAAAAACGCCTGCAAAAAAACAATGCTCTGGATTTTGATGACCTTTTAATGCAAGCGGTTCTCCTTTTGCAAAACAATAAAAATATACTGGAATACTATCAACAACGCTTTCAACACGTACTGGTGGATGAGTACCAAGACACCAACCCAGCTCAGTACGAATTTAGCAAGCTTTTAGCTCAAAAGCACAAAAATTTAACCGTGGTGGGAGATGTGGATCAAAGTATATACGGTTTTCGCAACGCGGATTTCCGTAACGTGCTTAATCTGCAAAATGATTTTCCGGAAATCACTACGGTTAAGCTGGAACAAAACTATCGCTCCACCGGTCACATCCTCCAAGCAGCCGACTCTCTTATTCAAGAAAACACGGAACGTTTAAACAAAGCTATCTGGACCGAAAACGAGGGCGGTCCGCACATAAAACTTATTCAAGCGGAAGACGAAAATCATGAAGCTCAAAGTATTATCGAACTTATTGAACAACTGGTAAAAACTCACCGCTACACTTTAGAGGATTTTGCTATCTTGTTCCGCACCAACGCCC
Source organism: uncultured Candidatus Saccharibacteria bacterium (assembly GCA_964435865.1). Lineage (GTDB taxonomy): Bacteria > Patescibacteriota > Minisyncoccia > 2-01-FULL-47-10 > CAYTAF01 > CAYTAF01. The sequence goes on from CAYTAF010000049.1 coordinate 1,019, forward strand.
AAAGCCGATCTTTGGAAGAAACATTAATTCGCCACCGTTTTCCGTATCGCCTGATTGGCACCACGCGCTTTTACGAACGAGCTGAAATTAAAGACGTACTTGCTTTCCTTCGCTTACTTGTAAATCCGGATGATGAGAGTTCGTTTCGCCGCATTGCCAACCGGCCGCCCCGCGGCATAGGGCAAAAAACCTTAGAAGCATTAGTGCCTCACCAAAAAACCATCATTGAAAAAGGAAAAATGCCAGAGGAGCTCCAGCTTGGTCTGAATAAATCCCAACAAAAAGGGGCATCCCAGCTGGCAGAACTGTTCAAAAAATTACAGGAAACCAAGCAAAGTCAGCCGCTACATGAACTGGTGCGTGCTTTGATAAACCAATTAGAATTTGTGGAATTTTTACAAGACGGTACGGAAAAAGGAGAAAGCAAAGCCGAGAACGTAAAAGAATTGATGGGGGTGACTAAAGATTTTACTGACAACGAACGAGCCGCCGACGACCTGGAAAACTTTTTGCAAAATATTACTCTGCTCTCGGCTCAAGACGAAATGCAAACCGACACTTCTATGCTCACCCTGATGACAATGCACGCGGCCAAAGGGCTGGAGTTTCCCGTCGTGGTTATCAGCGGAGTCGAAGAGGGGCTGTTGCCACACTATAGATCACTAGGGGAGACAGAAGCCCTGGAAGAAGAGCGTCGCCTATGCTATGTGGGATTTACTCGGGCTCAAAAACACCTTGCCCTTAGCTTTGCCAGAAGACGCCGCTTGTACGGCAAAACACAAGCCAATCCGCCTTCACGCTTTGTGTTTTCGCTACCGGAAGAAATTGTAGAGCTAGCTGACTAGCTTGTACCTGATAGCTTTTAGCTTCCAGATTTTATGTTCTAATACACTGTTTTGAACTTAACCAGCCCGAAAACCATAAAACACATCCTTTCCGAATACCAACTTTCCCCGAATAAAACTTTGGGTCAGCATTTTATTATTGACGATCACTTTGCTGAACGCCTGGTTGCTTTGGCAGACATCCAAAAAAATGATATTATAGTAGAAGTGGGGCCCGGTTTAGGTGCCATTACCAGACACCTCATTTCGCAGGCCAAGCAAGTTATTGCTATTGAGGCGGACCGGGGCCTGCATCAGTTTCTGAAAGATTATTTTCGGAATACTTCAAATCTTACGGTTATCAACCAAGATGCACTGGAAATTTCCGGCAACGAATTACCCGAAAAATATAAACTGGTTTCGAATTTACCCTATCAAATCACGAGCCCGTTTTTAGAAAAATTTTTGTGGAAGCTGAGGCACCGGCCGTTGCAGATGGCACTGGGTGTGCAAAAAGAGGTAGCGCATCGCCTTGCCGCCCGACCACCGGATATGAACCGCTTAGCTGTTTTAACACAAGCTCTTGCCACAGTACAAAAACACGGTACTTTTTCCCCGGCCAGCTTTTATCCGCAGCCACAAGTTTCTACCAGCATTGTGGGTATAACACCAAACAATATACCGGATACTTGGATGGAACAAACAGAAGAGCTTTTACGCCTGGCGCAGGCCGGATTTAACCAAAAGCGGAAAAAACTAATAAAATCCCTGGAGCCCGCCTATGAAAGCGACCAACTCCGCCGGTGCTGGAACCAACTTGAATTTAATGCCAATGCTCGTCCGCAAGAACTTACCCTTAAACAGTGGACGTTACTTGCCCGATGCCTGCAAAAAAACAAACCACCAAAATAATAACTTCACTAATCGTGATCGCTCTTGCTATCGGGGTGGGCGCTTATACTGCTATTAACCACCAGCCGGAATCCATTGAAGTGAAACGGCAAATCCAGGAATTCGAAAAAATCTATTCTTTTGAAAATGACTCGGATAAAGACGGTCTATCGGATGCCAAAGAAATAATTTACGGTGCTGACAAAAACACGCCGGATACTGATAAAGACGGCACACCTGATGGCCAAGAAGTAAAAAACGGCCGTGACCCCACGCAAACCGGTGAGGCTACCCTTGAACAAGCAAAGCAGGCCAATTTTACTATACACTACTTCCAGTGGGCAAAAACACAAAAAAACATAAATGACCCTCGTCTAAAATCAGGCCTAATTGAAGAATTCTTTAAGGAAAAGGAAATGTTGGACTTCCAGCTGCCGGATACCTCAAAAGACCAAATAGCAATCATAGAAGACAGCACGGAAAATATCCAGCGATACCTTTTACAAAGTAGCCAAATCGAATTACCGCAACTAAATATTTCTTATCAAAAACTCGCCTCCAATATATTGCAGGGCAAAAGCACCCCACAAGCCAGACGCATCCTGCAGGGAGTGGAGGATGCCAAAAACCAATTTAACAAACTCAAAGTTCCCGCCTCAACAGTGGAATTACACCAAATATATCTGGGCATCCTGCAAGAACTGGAGACTATGTTTGCTGAACTCAATGATGCCCAAAAAGATCCGATCAAAATGAGCTTGAACCAAAAAAAAGGAGATTGGATCGCCAGCCAATCCCAAAAAATTACAAAAATGCAAAGACAAATCTTGGAACA
>CAYTAF010000049.1:3668-4906 GCA_964435865.1 uncultured Candidatus Saccharibacteria bacterium
TTATCCACAATGCTTAAAACGCTTATTTGGGGTATAATAATATTAACGGTTATCGGTGGCAGTTATTATGCTATAACCAACGAACCCGCTCCCGGCGGGTCTTCTGAGGTACAACCAAAAAGCGGCCGCTCTACTAATACCGATAAGCAAGGTACAAATACTGCCAAAGAGCTGTTCGACAATTCCGTCAATGAAGTGAAATCCCGCCTTAACTTTCCCTCCGGAGAACAAACCACAAACGATAGGACCCAAACAATCAGGGACAACACAGAGTCCGCCACCTCGACCGACCCGTTAAAAAATTATTTGGTTCGCTCTTCGGAAATCGGTTTTCCGGAGCCCCACCAAGTTACTTTTGCCGCTATCGCGGCCCGTAACGGTGATTTCAGTAAACTCAAATCGACAATTAATACCTTTGAGACAAAACTTCAGGAATTTTCCCAAATGGAGGTACCCAAGGAAGCCCAAGGCATTCACGAACAGTCCAAAAAAACCCTGGAGGAGTATATCGATATGCTGAAAGACGCTTACAATCAAGGTAATTTTGAGGGCGTTAAGAATACCTTGAACTCGAAAAGAGCTCAAAAACTCCGCGGACAAGCTCAAAACATTATGAATCAAATCCACCAACTGGCGAAAGAGGAAAATATAGACCTTCCTGCCGAAGTACTTCCGGATTCCGGCACCAGCGCGCCTGATACCAGCCAGCTGGAAAACCGCCGCTTTAAAACCGAAGAAAGCGTAAAAAAAAATTATCTTGAGGGTATTAACTTCCTGAGCCCACCTCGATTAGCACATATAGGAGGCGCGGGTGAAACGGCCGGAACAAACGAAGCTTTGCTATCTCAGCACGGAGGGCAGAATACGTGTCCCATTAACGATATGCAAACAGATCAGTGCGGCGGTGGAGAAGTTTCGGACGCAAGCGGCCCCGGCGAGTGCAAAAGATCAGTTCAGTTAGCATATTACAATAACTGCAATTACGGCAACGCCCCCAATGAGCTTGGCGAGGAAAAAAGTTTACACCCGCAAGACCCGGAGCCGGCCTGCTCAGCGGTAAGCAACGCCGCCGCGTGCGCTTGCCGAGAAGTTCAAACACAGGGATGCGGCGTAGTTAAGCGCCTTTTTCCGCCCGGCTGCAGAGGATGTTGCCCCCCTTTACCGGTAAGCGCGGAACAGTGTTGCGGCGGTAAACCTTGGCTGTGGGACAAAGAAAGCGGCTGGGTCGGCTGCGCCGG
>CAYTAF010000050.1:0-4836 GCA_964435865.1 uncultured Candidatus Saccharibacteria bacterium
GCCAGCGGTACGGTAGATCCATGGGGACATCCGTATATGATTGATGAAAATGAAGGGGAATTTGCCGGTAGTCCCTGCCGTCAGGATAAAGTTTCTTCGGTGGGGCCCGATGGAGATTACAACACAAGCGATGATCTCGTAAACGACTTGGCGTTCTCTATTTCTGAATGCAGATAAGGCCTTGAAGACACTGCTCTAAACGGCTAATACAATTGTATTAGCCGTTTAGGGGGGTTCTTTTGTCCGTTTCTGCGGGCTTTTTTGGTTACCATTAATTTTTTGTTATTGCTATGCAGCAATTATTCACCAACTATAAAATCTGGATTGTTACGGTTATTATCGCCCTTGTTGCCGGCGGTCTTGCCGGTATTGGTGGGTTTTATTTGGCGCAAGATACCTCAATTGTGCCGGCTCAGCCCACCTCTAATAATGGTGGGTCGGACTTGGCACAGCAGTCCGAGCAGCCGGGTATGCAGGAAGATTTCCGCGCGTCAGCTGATCAGGAAGGAAAGGTGGTAGATGTCGTGCAAAAATCAATTGACTCCGTAGTTTCGGTTGTTATTACGAAAGAATTACCGGTGTATGAGCGCGTGTATCGTAATCCGCTTGAAAGCGAGCCGTTTTTCCGGCGATTCGGCTTCCGGGTTCCGGAACTTCGCCAGAAAGGAACCGAACAAAGGCAGGTTGGTGCCGGCTCCGGTTTTATTGTGGATTCCAAGGAGGGGTTAGTTATTACCAATAAGCACGTGGTTTCTCGCGAGGATGTTAATTACACCGTGGTGCTCAACGATGACACCAAGTTGGAGGCGGAAGTGCTGGCGCGCGATCCCGTGCAGGATATAGCTGTTTTGCAAGTAAACGAAACCGCTCAATTGCCTGAAGCTCTTCCGTTAGGGGATTCCCAAGAACTACAATTAGGGCAAAGCGTAATTGCTATTGGCAACGCCCTTGGTGAGTTTTCCAATACGGTCTCTACCGGCGTGGTATCCGGTTTATCCCGCTCGGTGAGCGCTCGCGGGCCCAGCGGTTCCGAGAAACTCCAAGGAGTAATTCAAACCGACGCGGCGGTTAATCCGGGGAATTCCGGGGGCCCGCTCATTAATCTAGACGGAGAGGTCGTAGGCGTGAGTACCGCGGTAGCGCAAGGCGCGGAAAATATCGGGTTTGCCATTCCCGTCAATGATGTAAAAAGTGACATTCAAGAGGTCAAAAAAACCGGTGAAATTTCCACGCCGTTTCTCGGGGTGCGTTACACTATTATCAGTTCAAAAATTGCCCGAGAGAACAATTTACCCAAAGATCACGGCGCCTTAATCGTGCGCGGTCAAGAGCGCGGTCAAATAGCGGTGGTGCCTGGATCTCCGGCGGACAAGGCCGGTTTAGAGGCGAACGATATCATTTTGGAATTCAACGGCACCAAAATAACGCAAGAAAATCCTCTTCAGGGCTTAATAGGCCAGCACGATCCGGGAGATACGGTTACTCTTAAGGTGTACAGTGAAGGCGAAACCAAAGAGCTTGAAGTAGAACTCGATAAGCGTTGAGGTGGGGTCTTGACATTGATTTTAGCGAGGAGTATAAAAAAACCAACTGTGGTTGCTTTTGCACAGAAAGAAGCAACCTTGTTCGGCCTCCTTTTGGAAGCAGCACAGGCAGAGAAGCGCTCGGAGGACCAGGGTTTTGCCCGTTCGCAGTCATTGCCCGCCTGCCTGATTCGCGATGACTGAAAGGACCTTCCTCCTTGTCCGAGAGCGGGATTTTTCCCCAGTCTCGAGTTCGGCTTCTCTGCCATGCTGCTCCTCACCCTGATAAGCTCTTTTAGCCTCTACCCTCTGTCCCACATGGGGCTTTCCTTTCCCCTGTTCCATGCCCGGAGAGCCCCTCAATCTCAAACTCCCCGAGGCCGCCACGGCTTCGGGGAGTTCCTTGTGTACATCAACCGTAGCTTAGCGACATTTGATGTCGCTAAGACCGAGTGGGGTCTGACCTCACTCGGCTTTTATTTTTTGACAAATTAATAAATGTGTTTTACCATACTAATACTATGAACGGACAAAATTCGCAACAATTCGGTGAAAACTTCACGGATCAGGCCGCTTCCGCGTTACAGCAAGCGGCGAGTTTGGCGCAAAATCAAAACCATACCCAAATTACCGGCGCGCACCTTCTGGCCGCGCTGCTTTCCGATTCTTCCGGTCTTATTCGCTCTTTGCTGGATAAGCAAAATATCGATGTAAAAACCATTCAAAGCCAAGTGGACAGCGTTTTGCAAAAAGAGGCGCAAAGTACTGCGCAGGGAAGCAGCCAGCTTGCTCTCGCCAACGATCTGAGCCAGGTACTTCAGCGTGCGCAAAAAGAAGCCAGCACCATGGGGGACGAGTTTGTCTCCGCTGAGCATCTTTTGTTGGGGCTGGCGGAGACAGCCGGCAAAGCGCGCGATATTTTGAATGAGGTCGGTTTTGACGCCAAAACCATTAAAGAGGTCATTCAAAGCGTGCGCGGGGAAGCTAAAGCCGACAGCAAGCAAGCCGAGGAAAAATATCAAGTGCTCGAAAAATACACCATTAATTTAACCGACCAAGCCAAAAACAAAAAACTGGATCCTGTTATCGGGCGCGAATCCGAGATTCGCCGCGTTATGCAGGTATTATCGCGCCGCACTAAAAACAACCCCGTCTTAATAGGCGAGGCAGGCGTCGGTAAAACCGCTATTGTGGAAGGCATTGCTCAGCGGATAGCCAGCGGCGAGGTCCCGGAAGACCTGGAAAGCAAAACCGTACTTCAGCTGGATATGGCCGCGCTGGTAGCCGGCACTAAATACCGAGGCGAGTTTGAAGAACGCTTGAAAGCGCTGGTGGATAAAATCAAGGAAGCCCCGGACCAATACGTTCTCTTTATTGACGAGGTGCACACTATTGTCGGAGCCGGTGCTACCGAGGGTTCCATGGATGCCTCCAATATCTTAAAGCCCGCCTTGGCGCGCGGAGAACTGCGTGCTATCGGGGCTACCACTACGGCCGAATACCGGCAGTATATGGAAAAGGACGCGGCCCTGGAGCGTCGCTTCCAGACCGTTTTGGTAAAAGAACCCTCTGTGGAAGACACCATTGCTATTTTGCGGGGCCTCAAGGATAAATACGAGGCCCATCACGGTGTGCGCGTGCGCGATGCCGCGCTGGTGGCCGCGGCCGAACTTTCCGATCGGTATATCACCGGCCGCAATCTGCCGGACAAGGCCATTGACTTAATAGATGAGGCCACCTCCTCCTTGCGTTTGGACGTGCAAAGCCGCCCGGAAGTACTGGAAAACCTTTCCCGTCAGGAGCGGAGATTGGACGTGGAACTGCGTGCCCTGCAGGCCGAGCGTAAAAACAAAGGCAAAAAAAGCAAGGATCAAGAGGCCCAGGATCTGGACGAGAAAATTAAAAATACCAAAAAGGAGTTGGCTAACATTAAAGAAAAGCGCGAAACTTTGGAAAACAAGTGGCAAAAAGAGCGCGGCTTGATTCAGGAGGTTAAGAACTTAAAGCAAAAAATTGAAGATCTGGAAAACCAGGCCGAAATCGCCGAAAACCAGGAAGCGAACTTAGATAAAGTAGCCGAAATCCGCTACGGCCAGATCCCTGAGCTTCAAAAACAACTGGAAGAAAAACAAAAAGAGTTAAGTGAGCTGGAAAAAGAGGACCGTCTCTTAAAAGAAGAAGTGAACGCCGAAGATATCGCCCGTATCGTCTCGCGCTGGACCGGCGTGCCGTCCGAAAAAATGCTGAAAGAGGAGCGCGGCCGGCTTGCTTTAATGGAGGATATTTTACGGGAACGCGTAGTGGGCCAGGATCACGCCCTGCGCGAAATATCTGATGTGATTCGCCGCTCCCGCGTGGGCTTGCACGAGCCCGGACGGCCCATGGGTGTGTTCTTGTTTGTCGGCCCCACCGGCGTGGGCAAAACCGAAACCGCCAAGGCGTTAGCCGAGTTCTTATTTGATGACGAGCGCAAATTATTGCGGCTGGATATGAGCGAATACAGCGAGCGCCACTCCACCGCCCGCTTGATAGGATCGCCTCCGGGTTATGTCGGCTACGAGGAAGGCGGCCAATTAACTGAAAAAGTGCGCCGAGAGCCCTACCAAATAATTTTACTGGATGAAATTGAAAAAGCTCACCCGGAAGTGTATAACACCCTGTTGCAACTTATGGACGAGGGTCAGCTTACTGATGGCCAGGGGCGTACAGTGGACTTTTCTAATACCGTGGTTATTATGACTTCTAACCTGGCCTCGGAAAAAATTGTGGAGGCCGAAAATATGGAAACAGCCGAGGCCGCCATTCAACAGGCCTTAAAGCAACACTTCCGCCCCGAATTCCTGAACCGGCTGGATGAGACTGTTGTCTTCCGCCCGCTGGGACAAAAGCAAATGCAAAACATTGTGGACTTGCAACTGCAACGGGTGGCCAAACGCCTGTATAAAGAGCAGGGACTTGACCTGGAAGTAGGCGAGCAGGTGCGGCAGATGCTTGCCAATCAGGGTGAGTCCAGAGAGTATGGCGCCCGACCCTTGCAAAGAACCATTAAAAAAGTTATACTAAATCCTCTTGCTAAAAGTTTGTTAGCGGAGGATACGCAAGAGGAAAAACAAAAAAGCAAGCAAAAAGCCAAGGTTTTCCTTGACGAGCAGGGGGAAACTGCGGTAGAATTCCGGTAAGATGGCAGGTTGTGGATAACTTACCTCTTGCAATGCTTGCACGCACTGTAAAGGTTAGCTACAATAAGAGGAGACAGTTCAAGAAAGCTGAATTGCAGGCAAGAAAGCAAGTACGTTGATAACTGAATATGGCA
>CAYTAF010000051.1:0-1110 GCA_964435865.1 uncultured Candidatus Saccharibacteria bacterium
CTCACTAATTATATTGTATAACAAAATTAAGCTATTGACAAGACATACGTATATTTGTTATATTAATCTAAAACAGAAAGGAGGAACGTTCTTTGAGTTTTTCAATTTTGTTGCATAATTTGCGGGTGCTAAGCAGGCGCCTGCGCCGTTTTTTTTCGGGGATGTTGGTGGGGCTTATGCCGCCGGAGCACCAACAACAGCGGGCGCTTGAGTTAAACCTCAAGAACCCTCATGTATTAACGCGGCGCTCCACTATTCTGGAGTTTTTGGTCGGTGCACTTTTGCTGGGCGGCGGCGTTTTGCTCGGCTCACATCAGGCGCTGGCTCTCTTTTGGGTGCTGTTTTCGTTAGGTAGCATCTTACTGATGTTTGTGCTCATTAGGGCAATTGGTTTCTACGAACCCGAACCAATTCCTGATCCGTTGGTGATGTTGGTGCTTGCAATGCGTAGTTTTGCCACTACGGCCCTGCAAGACCAGGGTTCAGAACAGACATCTCAGCCCTCTCCCAAGGAGGGTAAAAAAAGAGGGTGCGAGCCAGGAGAGTCGGCGCCAAAAAGACCGGCAGCGACACGGAGTGAATAAAAAAAATAAAAACAATCCGTAATCGAGGGGCATCGCGATAACGCGTTGCCCCTTTTGCCTTTTAAGTAAAATACAGATCACCCTGAGGGTCGTATCTAAATTGACATATTTTCTCTTGTTGTGTAGTATTGTTAGCAATTCGGGTTCACTCTACACCCCAAACCTGTTCTTTATAAAGGAGGTAGCCATGAAAATAGGTTTAGTGTTGGACAGGGCCGTCTTGAAACATGTGCCGCTGGAGACTCCGTATGGTCGGGTAAGCGATGCCGTGCGCGATCTTGAGCGTGTGTTTGGCGGCTTGCAGTCCTTTGCGGAAGTGGTTTTAGATAAGGGCTTGAAGCAATATGCTCTTTATCACGTAGAGAGTCGAGATGTGCCCGGTGAAGGACGGAAAGAGTGGGTGCGCGGTTACGAGGAAGCTGCGCCACCCGATTTTAGGGGCTGGGCTTCCTATAAATACCATTATTCTAAATGGTGGGAGAAGGATTTTGCCGGTCATTTTGTGTACGAGGTGCTGTTTTGGCGC
>CAYTAF010000051.1:1210-4642 GCA_964435865.1 uncultured Candidatus Saccharibacteria bacterium
CGTAATGGTAAAGCGTTGGGACGGGCCCGATCTCGAGAGGATGGAAATGGTGGTGTTAAACTTGAATAACCTAAGAGTCGGTGAGAATATCGACAGGAGGGATTCCGGTTTGCCTATCAAGGAGCTTCCCTTTATCAAGGAGCGCTTGATTGATGAGGGTGATAAGGAGGAAGCTATGAAGATTTAGTTTTTTGTCCTTGCTTCCAGCAGCTTCGGGGCGTGCGAGTCATCGCACGCCCTTTTTCTTTTTATATGCCATCCGGAGCGTAGCATCAGCAGTCATAACCTAAAAATAAAAAGGCGGTGGTGAATACAAAAAAGTATCTGTCGGCCAAACCTCTTAGCTGTATAGTGAAGGCAGCACTCGGACCATCCGAGCGCCGCCTTCACTTTTGATGACTGAATGTATCGGTGCACCGGTGCACCGATACACAGGAAAAGCGGGCAAGGAATGAACCCTGTCCATTCTTAAGTCCTGGGGGTTATTGTGCGAGATTCAAATTTGGGTTATAATTGTCTCTTAATTATGAACACGACGACAACCCAAAAGAAAAATACTGAGCAAATTCGTGAGCGTGTTTTTGAGCACGGTGCTTTGAAAATTCGCGGTGCTAAGGTGCATAACTTGCAGAATGTTGACGCGGATTTACCCAAAAGCAAACTGGTGGTTATCACCGGTGTTTCCGGTTCGGGCAAGTCGTCGCTTGCTTTTGATACGTTGTATGCCGAGGGACGCCGCCGCTATATTGAATCGCTTTCGGCTTACGCCCGTCAGTTTTTAGGGCAGCTGGATAAGCCGGAAGTTGAAAAAATTGAAGGGCTGTCCCCGGCTATTGCTATTAATCAAAAGTCTCTTTCTCACAATCCGCGTTCTACCGTGGGCACCACCACGGAAATTTATGATTACCTGCGTTTGCTTTTCGCGCGGGCCGGTATTCCACACTGTCCACAGTGTGGAAGAAAGGTTACCCGCCAGAACGTGGATCAAATTATTGATTCTCTTTTTAATTTTGCCGCCGGCACCAAATTTTTAATTTTAGGACCGGTGGTCAAAGATAAAAAAGGGGAGCACAAAAATGTGCTGGAAGAGCTGGATAGACAGGGATTCGTGCGTGTGCGAGTTAATGGAAATGTAATGAGGCTGGAGGAGGCCTTGGAGCTTGAGTTGGGTCGTTACGAAACCCATAGTATTGAGGTGGTGGTAGATCGTTGGGCCGTTCCGGATAAAGAACATATGAGCGAACAAGATCTAAAAGACGAGCGCGCCCGTTTGGCTGATTCTATTGAAACCGCGCTCAACACCGGTGACGGTGTTATGATTGCCTCTCAAGTGGTTAACCTGGACAAGCAGGAGTTTAAAGATAAGTTTTATTCGTGGGAGCTGGCCTGCCCGTACTGCGATATATCTTTGCCGGAAGTGGAGCCGCGCAGCTTTTCCTTTAATTCACCGCATGGTGCTTGCCAGGAGTGCCATGGCTTGGGCCTTAAGCTGGAGCCGGCCGAAGAATTGATTATTCCGGACGAGTCGCTTTCCATTGCCGATGGTGCTATTGCCCCGTGGATGCATGCCTCACACCGCGTGGGGCGCCAGTCCTGGTTTTGGTATATTCTTCAAAAATTATCGGAGCGGTTAGAGTTTTCCCTTCATACGCCGTGGCAGGATTTACCGGAGAGTACGCGTCATATAATTTTGTACGGCGGTGAAAGTTTTGAAGGGGTAGCTCCGCAGTTGATGAGGCGCTACCAAGAAACCGAGAGCGAGGGTACCCGGGAAGAGATAGAAAAATATTTGTTAGAGCGAGAATGTCCGGAGTGTCACGGAAAACGCCTGAAAGAAGAATTTTTAGCGGTTAAATTTTTGGAGTGGAATATCGCGGATTTCGTGCAGATGCCTATTTCTGAGTTGTATGAGACGTTCACGCTAATCCAGAATGAATATCTTGAAGGTAAAAAACAGGGCTTATCCAAAGAGCAAAAAGCTATTGCCGAGCCGTTGATCCGTGAGGTATCTACCCGTCTGCAGTTTTTAGCTCGAGTTGGTCTTGGCTATCTTACTCTTAATAGGCGTTCTGCCACTTTGGCCGGTGGTGAAGCCCAAAGAATCCAATTAGCTACCCAGCTTGGCTCAGGGCTATCCGGCGTTTTGTATATTTTAGACGAGCCCTCTATTGGGCTGCATCCAAGAGACGAAGACCGCTTGATTGCTACCTTGGAATCTTTGCGCGATTTAGGTAACACGGTAATTGTGGTGGAGCACGATCCGGCTATGATTGAAGCGGCTGACTGGGTAGTGGATTTGGGTCCAGGTGGTGGACAAAATGGCGGGGAGGTAATAGCTGAAGGGACTCCCGTCCAAATTAAAAAAGACAAAAAATCCAAAACCGGCCAGCATTTATCTCACGGCACTAAGGAACATCTTTATCGCCAAGATACAAGAGACAAGCAACAAGATACAAAAAAGGCCACAGTGAACAAGCTTGTTGTAAAGGGAGCCAAAGAGCATAATTTGAAAGATCTGACGGTGCAGTTTCCGCTGGCAAATTTTATATGCGTCACCGGAGTTTCGGGATCGGGAAAAAGTACCCTGGTGAATGATACGCTTGGCCAAGCTCTACGCAAAGAGATTAACCGGGCGCGGGTTCAGCCCGGTACCTTTGAGAAGTTGGAGGGCCTGGAGCATATTGACCGTGCCATTGTGGTGGATCAGAGTCCTATCGGCCGAACACCGCGCTCCAATCCGGCTACGTATACCGGGATGTTTGATATTATTCGACGCCTTTTTGCCGAAACTAACGAGGCGCGCGCTCGAGGTTATAAGCCCGGTCGGTTTAGCTTTAACGTAAAAGCCGGACGATGCGAGGAGTGCGAAGGTCAAGGGGTCAAAGAGGTAGAGATGCAGTTTTTGCCCAGTATTTATGTTCCTTGTGAGATGTGCGGTGGGCGGCGGTACAAGCGGGAAGTATTAGAAGTTACTTACAATGGAAAAAACATTTACGAAGTGCTGGAGATGGAGGTGCGCGAGGCGCTCGAGTTTTTTGCTAACATTCCTTCACTTAAAAAGCGATTGCAAATTTTGGATGATATCGGCTTGGAGTACATCAAATTAGGTCAGCCGGCGCCGACTTTATCCGGAGGTGAGGCCCAGCGTATGAAGTTATCTAAAGAGTTGCTCCAGTATAAAGATCGTCATTCTATTTATATGCTGGATGAGCCAACCACGGGCCTGCACGGCTTTGATATTGATAAGCTACTTGCGGTATTGCGCGAACTGGTTTCGCAGGGCAATACGGTAGTAGTCATTGAGCATAACCTGCAGGTTGTGGGAAGTGCCGATTATATTATTGATTTGGGCCCGGAAGGCGGTCAAGAAGGCGGCCAATTGGTGGCCACCGGTGCACCGGAAGCTATTGCTCAAACAAAAGCAAGCTACAC
>CAYTAF010000052.1:0-4543 GCA_964435865.1 uncultured Candidatus Saccharibacteria bacterium
AATACTTTCTGAATCCAAACCAAAGTGCCTATACAGCTCTTCCGGAGAGCCGGACTCCCCAAAACGATCCCGCACACCGATTCTCAACTGCGCTACTGGATACTCGGAAGTCAAAACTTCAGCCACCGCTCCACCGAGGCCGCCCATGATTTGATGGTCCTCTACAGTTACTATTTTTTGAGTTTTATCGGCAGCAGACACAATAGATTCACGATCGACAGGTTTAATAGTATGTACATTCAAAACTTGCGCAGAGATACCCTCCTTTTCCAAGGCATGAGCGGCCAGCAGAGAGTTGTATACAGTGGAGCCGGTAGAAATCAAAGTCACATCCGTACCCTTCTTTAACTCTAATGCCTTCCCGAGCTCAAAGGGTGTTTCCTCTGTCGTAAAAGCAGGAAATGCGGGACGAGCCAAACGAACGAATACCGGTCCATTAACATCTACTATAGCCTTAGCCGCCTTCTTGGCTTCTTCAAAATCGGCCGGTGACACCACCGTCATGTTGGGAATGGCTCGCATAATGGCTACATCCTCCGTCATTTGATGTGTTGCCCCGTCTGGCCCCGTGGCAAGGCCCGCGTGGGATGCCATCACCCGTACTTTATTTTCCGCGTAGGCCCACGTGGTGCGAATTACCTCCCAATTACGTCCGACCGCAAAAATAGAATACGCAAAATAGTACGGAATCATTCCATTGTATGCCAAGCCGGCTGCGACCCCCGCGGCATTTTGCTCAGCTACGCCCACTTGCACAAAACGTTCAGGAAATTCTTCAGCAAAGTATTTGGCGCGGGCCGAACCTTTCACGTCCGAAGCAATAGCCACTAAATCTTCACGCTCCTCTCCTAATTCCGCCACCCCTATGCCGGCGCCGTCACGAATTTTTTTTCGCTCCAACTTATCCGGCTCCAAATAATTGTCCACTAAATTAAGCTCCATATAAAAAATTTCCAAGCTCCAAATCCCAATTTCCAAACAAGTTCCAAGTTTTTAAGCTCCAATCTAATTACGCGGTACACATAAGCCAAGGTTAAGTAATCTACTTGGAAATTGTAATTTGTTTGTAAATTAATTACTTGGGTGTACCGCGCAAGCAAATTGGAAATTAGTCATTATCCGGTGCTTCAATTTGACCGTCCAGGGTGCGTAACTCATTCAAGGCCGCCTCTTTTTGCTTCTCATGCGGCAACTCATCGTCTGGTCCGCCACCAATCGGATCGCCGTGCCAGCTGAACCTGTCTTCCGTGAATGAAACCCCCTTGCCCGGTGTTGTATTGGCAATAATAAGGACCGGTGCTTCCTGGATAGATTTTGCTTCTTCCATCTGATCCAAAATATCATCAAAATGATGCCCGTTCACATCCAGAACCCGCCAACCAAACGCCTCATATTTCTCTTTCAGCGGCTCTAGCGGCATCACGTCTTCAGTATAGCCATCAATCTGAATATTATTGCGATCAATAATAGCGGTTAAATTAGTTAAGCGCTCCTTGCCTGCCATCATAGCCGCCTCCCATGTCATCCCTTCCTGATGTTCGCCGTCACTCATTAAACAATAAATATGATAATCATGATGCTCTTCTCGCATGCGCGCGGCCAAAGCCATCCCTATTGCTTGAGATAACCCCTCTCCAAGCGGTCCGCTGGAGGTCTCTAGCATGGAATGGGCCTGGATATGCGGATGCCCCTGAAACGGAGACCCCCATTTCCGCAATGTTTGCAGATATTTCCTATCAAAAAGTCCAGCGTGCGTCATTGCCACATAACGTACCGGTGCTACGTGCCCATTAGAAAGAATAAGCCTGTCACGTTTTGCCCAGTCCGGTTCTTTTACTCGGTAATTCAAAATATTGAAATAAAACGCCGTAAAAAGATCCGCCAACCCCAAAGGGCCAGCAGTATGGCCGGAGCCCGCCTCTACCAACATCTTCACTAAATCTTGCCGTACTTCATTGGCCTTTTTTTCCAGTTCAGGAATAGAAAAGTTGTAGGGGTTGTTGATATTATTCATATGGTTCTATATACTTTTTCAATTTTTCAAAAGAATCTTGAGGACTATCAGTTTGGTAAATAGCTGAGCCCACTGCCACCTGGTCAACGCGCGCCTGGGCTAGCTCCTGGATGTTTGCCTCGTCCACACCGCCATCTACTGCCACCTGCAACTCAGGAAAATTTTCCTTAACTTCTACTGCTTTAGCTAACACCGCATCATCAAAAGAATGCCCCTGGTAGCCGATATCCTGAATAGCCATTAAGTGCGCCAAATCCAGCTTTACCGAAAATTCTTGCAACACATTCAAGTCCGTATCCAACTTAAGTGCCAGCCCTGTAGATACATCCAGGCGCAAACACTCATTTAACAAATTATTGATGTGAAACGTACGTTTTTTAGCAGGAATATCCAAAAAACTCTCATAATGGAAAATAACACGCTGCACTCCGGCGGCAATCCAGTCCGGGGCAAATTCCCAGGGCTTCTCCACCATTAAATGCACCTCAAAGCTCGTTTCCGCAGCGTGCTGTTGTAGCCCTACTGGCTCCGAAATAGTTTCTTGCGGAGCAAATTTTTCATCACTTACATCTATGTGCATCCACTCAGCATCCTGAATCTCAGTCAGGCGGGCCACAAAATTCTCTCGGTTCTCTTCTAAAATAGCCGGCAATATACGCATAAAAAGGTCAACCTTGAAAATTATCTTGCTCAATTTGCCGTACCTTCTCCAATCTCCTCTGGTGACGATCCAGTCCGGAAAAATCAACACTCAAGAAACTTTCCAATATGGCTAACGCCTCGCTTTCCTTTAAAAAATCCGCTGCCAAAGCTAAAACATTGATATTATCATCTCGCCTGGCCGCTTTAGCTTGCTGCTTGCTGGAAATTAAGCCGCTACGCACACCGGGAAATTTATTAGCTACAACATCCACCCCTACTCCCGAACCGCATATCAAGATTCCTAAATTTTGCTCTGGTTCTGCATTTAAGCGCTCCCCTACTTTACGAGCAAAGTCCGGATAATCATCTTCTGCTTCATATTCGTGACTTCCCACGTCTTCAAAATCATAGCCATTTTCCTCCAGCCACCCCTTGAGCGTCTCCTTTAGTTCATACCCTCTATGATCAGCCGCGATATATAACATTAGAGTATTAGCTTATAGCTGATAGCTTCTAGTTTATAACCGAATTACAAATATCGAATAATGAATAACGAATTCTTTCCTTTTGTCATTCTGACACAAGCGGAAACAAAATACGCTATACGCTATACGGAATACGGTATACGATTCTAAAAACTGTTTTTTGTCACTGGAGCATTAGAATCTTAGAATTTGTTTCGTGTTTCGATATTCTTAATTCCTTATTCCTGATTCTTTACTCTTACACCTAAACCAACTCCCCCACCTGAATAACATGCTGCAAGAGGGAGGCGGAATAGCCCCACTCATTGTCGTACCACACCATAACTTTACATAAATTTCCATCCACCACTCGTGTTTCATTTAGTGCCACAATAGCACCGTAGGGCTCCTTGACAATATCAGAAGAAACTAAGTCCTCCTCAGTTACCTTAAGAATCCTTTGCCAACGCTCTGTTCCGGCAGCTTGACGGAAAGCATTATTAATTTCTTCCGATGTAGTCTCTTTTCCGGAAATAAATACTACATCCGAAATCGAGCCCGCTGTAACCGGAACGCGGATAGCCATAGCATCAAAGATACCCTGAATTCCAGGCAATGCCTTTGGTATCGCCTCCCGCGATGAAGTAGTTGTCGGCACAATATTGGCAGCCGCTGCTCGCCCGCGGGTACGCTTTTTGCTGGGTGCGTCTACTAGCTCCTGAGAAGAAGTATAACCATGGATAGTTGTAAGCATCACTTTTTCTACCCCAACTGCCTCATCTAAAATAGACAAAACAGGTACCCCCGAATTAGTAGTGCAAGAACCATCCGAAGTTATTTTGCTGGATAGAGTACTTGCATCAAATTTATCATCATTAGAGCCGGGAAGAACGTGCTCTACTTCGCCTTCGGCATTAGCCGAAATAACCACACGTTTTGCTCCCGCCTCCAAATGTCCCGCCGCATCCTCTTTTTGTGTGAAGAGGCCGGTAGATTCTACCACCACATCAACATCCAGCTCCTGCCAAGGTAGAGCAGCAGGATCTTTTTCTGAAGTTGTTAGTATTTTTGTGTCTCCGATACGCAAATACTTCCTTTCCCCGCCTTTCTCAAGCGACATATTGTCGTGATGCCAGCGGCCGTAAACTGTATCATAGGCAAGGAGATAACGTAGATTATCCCAGTCGCCAATATCATTAATGGCTACAATCTCTACTTTATCATTCTCAAAGGCCTGGCGAAAAAACGTCCGCCCAATACGGCCAAACCCGTTGATGGCAATTTTCATAGACATAAAAAATAAATTACAAGTCTTTAAAATTCAAAATGCAAATACCCGGAACCAAAACAAAGCCTCAAAACACAGAGCCCAAATTACAAACAGAACACAGTGCACGGAACACAAAGCCCAAATAAAGCACAA
>CAYTAF010000053.1:0-4518 GCA_964435865.1 uncultured Candidatus Saccharibacteria bacterium
TATGCCAACCGATCAAAAAAGAGTAATGTTGCAAGAGGCGAGGGAGTGGGGTAAAAAGAACGGGCTGGAGTTTACCGAGCTTACGCCCGGCTGGAATAAAATAGATGATGATTTGCCCGGACTTTGCCGGGAGTTTGGGTTGAAGCTTGTAAATAGCGCTAAATTTACTCATGATTTTGAGTTATAATGGATTTTGATATTCACGGTCTGAAAATACGGGCGGATCAGTCGTATTTGTTCCCTGATTATTTTCGGGTTGAAAGCGTGGATAAGCCCGATTTAACCATCGAGCGTGAAAGCTGTCGGAGTTTTGCTAAAGTTCGGCACGAGCGTTTGGGTTTGCAGTTTTGGGGTGGTGGCGACACGGTGTATTTTGAATCTTCCGGGTACTATCGGCACCTACAGCAAATTTTGCTTAGCGGTTTGCTTGATAAAAAAACAGTGCTTTCTTTTCATTCTGATACCAAGCGGCACGGAGTGGAAAACTTAATTAAGCTGGTTTTTCAAGTTAAGTTGTTGCAAAAGGGGATGACCTTGGTCCACGCGGCTGGCTTGGAGAAAGATGGAGAGGGAGTGCTTATATCCGGCTGGCCGCGTTCCGGCAAGTCCTCTACCGCCTTAAAGTTGGCCCGAGAGAGTGGCTACAAGTTATTGGGGGATGATATGGTAATTTTAGGTGAAGATGGCACGATATATTCTTTTCCCAAAAAGGCCGGAGTTTTTTGGAAATCTCGCCATAAGCTGAATTTAAGCAGAGCGGAAAAGCTGGCTTTGTGGCGGAAATATGTAGGGGTGCGTTTTTTCCCGCCGTTTCATTCTTTGTTTGATAGAAGCTTGCGGGTGGATCTGGAGCGTTTGGCACCGGTGAAAGACACGGCACCGCTGGGGCGGGTATATTTGGGAAGAAAAACAGAGGGCTCCGGCGTGGAGCGTCTTGAGGCGTCAGATGCGGCGGATAAAGTGTTGGCACACGTTTTAAACATTTTTTACCACCACCCTTTCCCCAAAAGATTTTTGCTGGCTTACTCGCTTTTAAATAATACTAATCCGTTTTATTTTGAGGAAGAAACCAAGCGTGTTATTCAAAAAGCCCTACAAAACAAACGAGCGTATCTTACCCGAGACCCGAGCGGTAATTTCGGGCGCCATTTTGAAAAATAAGCACTTGCCGGTTGTTTTTTGTGAAGGTTTAACGCAAGTGCTTGAGGATACGGTGCAAGAGATTGTTAAAGCTTTGCCGGTGCCGCCCCGCGCCATTGTGTGGACCGGCGGTTTTGTGCGCGGGGAAGCTACCTATGTTGAGGATACGTTGTTGAACGATATAGATTTTTTTGTAATCGGATCTTTTCTACCGGCCTTAATGCCGGCAAAGAGGTTAGAAGAGTGGAAAGAGGTGGCAGGGCAAAAGGTGAAAATTAGTATAAGTATTGGTACCCCTTCTCAGCTAAAAACGAATAAAACCCTGGCCGGGCTTGAGATTGCCTCAGGCGTAACAGTGTATGGAGATAGCTCTTTAGGTAAGATGGCAGTGGGTTCGCGAGAAGAGGTGGATAAATTGGAAGGTGTGCGCTTGCTTTTTACGCGCTTGAATGCCTTGCAAGATGCTAATAGAAGCGATCTGGAGCTGAAGTATTTGTCAGCGAAAACCTTTTTGGCTTGCGAGCAGGCGTATGCCATTTTAAAAAAGAAGCCGCCGGAGAATTTGCAAAGTGCCGCTCATCAAGCACGGGAGTTTAAAGCTTCCCGGGTAAGCGATTTTTCTTTTTCTGTAGAGCAATCCAAAAAAACGCTGCTGGAGACGATTGAGTATTATATAAAACAAATTGAGTCGGAAGGGAGCTCTCCAGTTCAAAAATTAGCTATTTTAAGCAGGCGTAAAAAAAGTAAATACGGTTTTAATTTTTATTATTTTTGGCGGATTCGTTCTCGGTTTTCTCCCAAGTTTTTTTCGGTGGTTTTTTCGTTTAACGTTATAAATTTGTATTATATTTTGTTTTTGTATGATCAGGGCAAGGCGGAGAGCGCTCAAGCTGAGTTAAATAAATTTTTTCAGAACGCCTCGCCAAAAGATATCCCTGAACTTTTGTCTTTATACCCCCTGCCGGCCGCTTCGGGTTTAAACGCATAATTTATGTCCAGAATAGGAGTTATAACGGAGGAGCCGTATTTACCGGAAAGCGAGCCTCAATATCGAGGCGGGCGTATTTTTGTCTCTTATTTAGCCCGGCACACTGAGGCGTTTATTGTTACGTCTTTTTACAAAAGAAGACCAAGGTACGAACTGATTGATGGCACTCCGGTGTATCGTGTTGTTAATTTCGCCTCGGGCTTTTTGGGGCGGGTTTTTAATTCTTTAAAGTTGTTTTTTAAATTAGTGCCCATTGTGCGAAAAGAGCGCCCCGAAGTCTTGTTGGCCAAGACAAGCGGTACTTATCTGCCCGCTTTTTTGGCTTCACGGATGCTTGGCATAAAGGTTAAGTTGCACTTGGGCAGTTTTCCCAAATATCAGTTCGTGAAAACACTGTTATTAAAATTGCCGTACGAAGAGGTGATCGTGACCGGAGAGCATATTAAAAAGGAAATAGAGCAATATGCTGTTTCTCCGGTGCGTGTGGTGGAGAACGGAATTGATTTTGAATTGTTCAAGCCGCGTGATAAAAAAGAGTGCAGAGAACAACTGGGCCTGCCTCAGGATGAGTTTATTATTTTGTATGCGGGAGGGTTTGAAGAAGTGAAGCGATTGCCGTGGATGTTAGAGATTTTTGCAGAATTTGTGGAAAATGGGGTGACTGCTACGTTGGTGTTGGTCGGTGAGGGCCCGCAGGCAGAGCAATTGCGGGAATTAGTGCGAAAGAAGAAGTTGGAAGAAAGTGTGGTTTTTAGAGGGTCGGTGGCCCACAGCAAGCTGAGTGAATATTATAACGCGGCTGACGTATTTTTGCTTACCTCGCGTTCGGAGGGCGGTTCACCGCCGCGCGGAGCTTTAGAGGCGATGGCCTGCAATACGCCGGTTATTTCTATAAAACAGAAGGATAGCGATTATATTGGAAAACTCGGCGTTAAAACGGCTGCTACCCGGGAGGAGTATGTATCAGCACTGGAAGAGGCATATAACAGGCAAGACCGAGAGCGCCATTTACGTGATAATATTCAGGATTTTAGCGCTGAAAATCGCGTTAAAGAATTGTATGAAAATACCACTGCCGGGAATTAGATATTTTACCGCTCAGTCAGGCAATTTTTTTAAAAACGCGACCGAGTTCGCGTTGTTTGTGTATAGGCGGAACCGGTGGCTTTTGGACTTTTCCAGGTTTTTTAATAATTTTGAGCACATTAGAATCAACAAGCCCATTTTTTTATTGGGCACCGAGGCGGGCGGTCTCACGTTGGTGAGCCGAATACTCCAGCGGCACTCCGAGGTGGTTACAGTGTCGGGTAATGCTAAGCAGTGGCCCAGCGCGGAAGAGATGGAGTTGGTGCTTGGTCCCATTTTGCCCAGGCAGTTTACCGGGCGACGTCGCAATAAGCATCCGGAGCTGGAAAAACTTAATCTTTATGCTAACGGCATTTATGCCGCTGATAAATTTTTACCTTACTATCGAAATACCGCTAAAGATGTAACCGGCGAGGTCAAGAGAAGCTTCAGGAAAATTCTGCGTTGGATTATTGCGCGTAACGCTCTGGACAAAAACCGAGCCCGCTTTTTGGATAAAAGCCAAATTTTTACAGTTAAACTTGATTTTTTAAACAAGATTCTGAAAGACACGGATCCTAAATTTATTTTAATAACCCGGGATCCTTACGCTATGGCTCTTAAGTTTAGCGAAAACGCGCGGGCCTATATTGATAAAAAAGGCGGCAAGCGAGAGGAGGCCCTGCGGATGGCGGCTCAACACTGGCGGAATTCTATGGAGTGTGCTTTTGGCGACAGCAGGGAAGTTCAGAATTTTCTTTGGCTGCGGTTTGAGGATATTTTAGAGAACCCGGAAGAAAAGACAAGAGAGGTTTGTCAATTTGTAGAAGTTGATTTTTACAAAGATTTGTTGCCTCAGCCGCACCATCGCGTACCCTTTGGGTCGAAGGGAAAGCATAAGTGGTATCCATTGCGAGAGGATGTTAACGACAAATATTATAAAAAAATGAGCCCGCGAGATGTGGAGGTTATTTACGAGGTGCTTGGAGAATACGCGGAAAAATTGGGATACTCCAAACCTAATGTAAGTTAAGTTTTTTTATGGTAGATATTAACGCGTTTTTCGCGATAGGGGCATACGCCTTTTTTTCTTTGTTGTTGTGGGGTTGGCTTTCCAGCAGGAAAGGTACTACGCGTCGAGAGCTGGTGCTTTATTGGTTGCTTTTTTCTTGGTTTTTTATAACACAGGCCGTTTTAGTATGGTGGACAGGTGTGCTTCCTTTTACTTTTGATGCAGTCGGTTTTTTTCAAAACAGCTCCGAGATTGCCGCCAGCGGCTTTGACCCGAGTGTCGTTGGTGAGCACACTAATTTTAGCTTGCGGGG
>CAYTAF010000054.1:0-4354 GCA_964435865.1 uncultured Candidatus Saccharibacteria bacterium
TCGTTTGATTTCACCAGATTAGCCAGCGACCGATTCAATGTGATCATGCCCTGCTCTCCCGAGGTAGTCAAAACAGTATCCAGCTCATGCGTTCTTCCTTCTCGGATCGTATTACGCACTGCATGATTGACCTGCATCAACTCCACAGCCGGAATCAAGCCCCCTCCTTCTCGCGGCAATAAACGCAAAGACACAACTCCTAACAAAGAACTGGCTAACTGCGACTGGATTTGCTGCTGCTGCTCAGAAGGAAAACTATCAATGATCCGGTCCACCGTTTGCGATGCACTATTGGTGTGAAGTGTAGAAAACACAAGGTGCCCGGTCTCGGATGCGGTAACGGTGGTAGCTATAGTTTCCGGATCCCGCATCTCTCCTACCATAATAACATCCGGGTCTTGGCGAAAAATTCTTTTGAGGGCGGAATGGAAGCTTAAAGAATCTACTCCGATCTCCCGCTGTCCCACTATAGCGCGATCAGGTTCAAACAAGTATTCAATCGGATCTTCGATAGTAATAATATGATCCGCGCGAGTATGGTTGATTTTATCCAATAAAGCTGCCAGCGCGGTGGACTTACCGTGGCCGGTGGGGCCGGTGACCAGCACCAGTCCCTGCGAGTAATTGGCAAAATCACCCAAAAGTGAAGGTAAATTAAGTTCTTCCAGCGTGCGGATCTTGCTCGGAATAAAGCGCAGGGCAATGGCTACATACCCGCGCTCCCGATACACGTTTACCCGGAAACGGGCCTTATCCTTTAAAGCATAAGATAAGTCCACTTCCAGATGTGTCTCAAACTTCTCCCACTGCTCTTCATTGAGAAGTGCTTGCGCCAGCTCCTCTGTGTCAGTTGGATTAAGAATCTCCCGCTTGCTTAAAGGTACTAAATTACCGTCGATCCGTAGCGTAGGATGCCTTCCAACTACTAAATGTAAATCCGACGCCTCTTGCTGCGCCGTTGTTACAAGCAGATCTTCAATTTCGAATCGCCGCGTTGTTTGTGCCACATCAATGTAGTTTAACCTTCTTGTTGCTCTTCAAGCTGGCTTAACACCTCTTTCACTTTTTCCACTACCTCAGCCGGTGTATAGTGCGCCTTAATAATATAATCTAAGGCCCCTAAGCGTAGACCTCGCTTTACATTGCTCTTTTGCCCTAAATTGGTCAAAAGCAAAACAGGAATATCTTGCAAATCTTCATCCTTTTTCATCTCCTCTAAAAGCTCAAACCCGTCCATCTTTGGCAAGATAATATCCAACAACAATAAATCCGGCTTCTTATCTCGTAACATCTGCAATCCTTCCTTTCCGTCGACCGCTACCTCCACTTCAAAATCGCTCTTAAACTTCACTTGATACATATCTACAATGAACTGATCATCCTCTACCAAGAGTATCTTAGGTTTGCTATTTGTATTAACCATAGATTATGATTATAACAATAACTGTGACACCGACAAATAACGATGACGATTACAATGACGATGACAGGGGCGCTTTTAATTCAAGATGTTTATCGTAATAGTCATTGTCATTTGTCGTTAATTATTCCTCTTCTGTTGAGCGCAATACATCATCCAAACTCACCTTGCCTTGTAATGCTTTAATAATACCATCTTGTCGCATAGTTAACATCTCTTGACGTTTTGCTTCTTCTGCAATTTGATTTTGCGTAGGACTCTCGGCCACTACATCCCCTAATTCCGAAGTCATAAAAATAGTTTCAAATACGGCAATGCGCCCCTTGGTACGCTGTCCATTACAGGCAGAGCACCCCTCTGCCTTCCACAAGTAATCGAATTCCTTTACTTCTAACTCTTCCAGGGTTTCTTTGGATACTCCGGAAAGCTGTTCTTGTATCATTTGCCTGACTTTGTCGGAGGGTCTGTATTTTTCTTTACATTCTTCGCACAATTGTCCCACCAAACGTTGCGCTACCGCCAAAGTCAAAGCCGAAGGGATTAAAAAATCATCCACGCCCATATCAATTAATCTCGGAATTACCCCCACTGCATTATTGGTATGAATAGTAGAAAAAACCAAATGACCAGTTAAGGCGGCATGGATGGAAAGCTCCGCGGTTTCGCTGTCGCGAATCTCTCCCACCATCATAATATCCGGATCTTGCCTTAAAACGTGCCGCAAACCGGAAGCAAAATCATACCCGATCTCCGGACGCACCTGGGACTGATTCACGCGGTCCATATAATACTCCACCGGATCCTCCAGAGTTACTATGTTAACATCTTCAGTATTAATCTGACGAAGAGTAGAGTATAGCGTTGTCGTTTTACCGGATCCCGTAGGGCCACTAATCAAAGTAGTGCCAAAAGGGAGCTCCATTGCCCGCCTTATATCCCGCAACGATTTTCCTTGCAACCCGAGCTCTTCCAGCTCCATAATGCCTTCTTCCATATCCAATACTCGCAAAACCACTTTCTCCCCTTCTGTGGTTGGAAACGTAGAAACACGGAAATCAATCTGCCTGTCTTCAAACTCGGAGTGGATACGACCATCTTGCGGTACTCGGGTCTCATCAATTTTAAGCTTAGCTAAAATCTTCACCCGAGTCACAATCGCCGATAAAACCCCTTTTGGTAAAAACAAGGAAGAATGCAAGTCACCATCTACACGAAAACGTACTTGCACCTGACCACTAAGCGGCTCGATATGAACATCGGAAGCACCGGCATCTACTGCGTATTTTAAAACAATACGTACAACACGAGTTATCGGAGCTTTCTCGGCTAATTGTTTAATGTCCCTTAAATCCTCCTCTCCTTCCCCTTTTTCTTTAATAGTAATATCCTGCGGGCCTTCTTTATCTCCTTCCTGATCTTCTCCCGAGGCAGAACCCTCGCTCAGCCCTTGCAAAGCTTTCTCTACCTCACTTTCCAGTCCGGCCTGTTGCTCTAACGCTTTTTCAAAATCTTCCGAACTAATGACATACCTCTTAATTTCCAAGTCGCGCGTTTTTCCTAAAAAATCCAAGGCCTCATCCGCTTGGATATTCTCCGGGTGCACCATCCCTATATGTAACTTTTGGCCTTCTTTATCCAGGGGAGCTACCTGGTAACGCTTGGAAATATTTTCCGGAACCTGCTCTAATAAATCTTTAGACAACCCTTCTTCCGGCAAAGAAGCCACCTCCATATCAAAAAGTTCAGCCCTAGCCTCTGCTAAAGCGTTCGGAGAAACAAACCCCTTGTTCATCAAATATTCATCAATATCCTCCTGTTTTTCCGCCTCCTGTCGGGCCTGATCAGCTTGCGAGGCCTCCAGTGCACCCTGATTCACAAGAGTATCCAAAAGACTATCACGAAAAGATGCCATTCTTAAAAACTTATATAACTAAAAAGAAGCAAATGGGTTGGACCTCCCCTGATTAGACGGCTGGACCGGCACATCTCCATACTGACTAAAATTTTGAAACTTTTCGGAATCTAAAACCTGCAAGCTAAAATCAACACTCTCCAATTGCTCTATCCTGTTTGACAAACTTCTCTCAAGCGGTGATTGTTCAGGGGTTGCCTCTTCCGAGCTAGAAGCTCCCTGCCATATCAACACCCCAATAAAAACTACCAACACCACGCCAAGCACACTTAATAAAATTTTAGAACGTTTGTTCATAATAAAATATACCTACTCGATATAATACGTCTTTAAGCTCATATTAATTTGCAAAGAGGACTCTTCTCCCTCACTTTCTCCACGCACCTGTACCTCCTGAATGTCCATCAGAGGTAAATTGGTCTCTATAGCACGCGTTAAGACACGTAGTCCTTCATAGCTTCCTTCTGAGGTAAGCTCCAATACTGCGCTACTGGCAATTTTATTTTGCTGGTCACTATTTTCTGCGTCTCCTTCTTGAGTTGACTGATCGGATGACTTAGGCATAATCTTAACTCCCGAAACTACCAAGCCAGAGGACTGCGCCAAGCCCCGCAAGACCTCAAGCGTACTATCTAACTTTAATTCCACCGGTATAGCTTGTTTTACTTTTTGAACTTCTCCTTGTTGTCGCACCTGATTAAACTTCTGGAACACCGTTTCATCCTTTTTTATAACCTGTCTCATAAGCTCTCGTTCGTTACGAGCCTGCTGCAACTTACCTTGAGCTGCCCGCACCTCTCCCAAGGCCTGCGCCACTCCTTGCCAAATAATGACAAGGCCGGCCAACACCATAAAAAGTGCAATTATATTTTGGATCTTTTTCCGCATAAAGTATTAATTATTCAAAAAATCGAGGTTAATAGCCACCGTCAAGCTAAACTTCACTCCGCCCTCCTGCTCGGAATTAACCGAACCCAAGCTTACGGAAGAGGCAAAATCACTCTGCCGATAAGCCGCAATTT
>CAYTAF010000055.1:0-1380 GCA_964435865.1 uncultured Candidatus Saccharibacteria bacterium
AGAAAAGCAGATAGTTTGTGTTTTGTGATGTCTGTGCTCTGTGACTTTGTTTGGGTTTTGGGTATTTGGGTTTTGGAATTTTATTCTTTGTTTTTAGATTAATTATATTATGAAAAATGTTCGTCCGCAATTAACAACTTTAGATAATGGGGTGCGGGTACTGGGCTTTCCGCTAAAAGGTACGGATTCGGTAACCACTACCGTGTTGGCCGGCATTGGTTCTCATTACGAAGAAAAGGAAATTTCAGGCATATCGCATTTTTTAGAGCATTTGTTCTTTAAGGGCACCGAAAAAAGGCCTACCCCGCGTGATATTGCCACCGAAATTGAGAGCGTGGGCGGGCAGTTTAACGCGGCTACATCAGTAGATGAGACGTTTTATCATATAAAAACCGCGAGTCAGCATTTTGAGTTGGGGTTGGATGTGTTGTCTGACATTTTGCAAAATTCGCTTTTCCCGGAAGATCAAATTGAAAAAGAGCGCGGAGTCATTTTAGAGGAGATACGAATGTATAATGATTTGCCTCAACGGCGAGTAATAGAGGATTTCAATCGTCTTTTGCACGGAGAGCAGCCCGCCGGACGCTCTATTGCCGGCAGTGAGGAGACCGTTTCCAATGTGAGCCGGGAGCGTATTGTGCAGTATTTCCGGGACAATTATTTTCCGGAAAATTTGGTAATCTCAGTGGCGGGTAATTTTGACGAAAACGAGCTGGCAGATAAGATAAGGTCTTATTTTGGGTCGGTGTCCGGCGAGGAAAAATCATTGGAGCCCTATTACACCGCATTTGAAAATAAGCAGCGTGTACACGTGCGCCGGCAAGATACCGAGCAAGCCCATTTCGTTTTGGGTGCCGAAAGTGCGGCGTTGGATAGTGAGGACCAAGAAGCTGTTGAACTGCTCACTATTATTTTGGGTCAAGGGATGGGATCGCGGCTTTTTACTGAAATTCGGGAAAAGCGTGGCTGGGCGTATTACGTGTCCGGTTTTAACGCGCCTACCTTGAAAACGGGAGACACGGGAGTGCAGGCCGGCGTGACGATTAAAAATGCGGCTGAGGCGGTGGAGGTGTGCGTGGAAGAGTTTGAAAAAATCGCGCGTGAGGGCGTTCCTGAAAAAGAGCTGGAAAAAGCCAAGGAGCAGGAGAAGGGAGGTACTTTATTGGATATGGAAGGCTCAGCTACCGCCTCCCGCTCCTTTGGCAGTGATTTGCTTTTGGAAAACAAGCTAGAGACATTGCAGGAATATTTTGATAAAATAGATGCAATTACTGTCGAAGATATTCAGGAAGCCGCTAAAAAATATTTGTCTAAAGACAGGTTGCATCTTGCTATCATCGGACCTTTTGATGACAAGCAAGCTTTCAGCAAACTAATCAG
>CAYTAF010000055.1:1480-4248 GCA_964435865.1 uncultured Candidatus Saccharibacteria bacterium
CTAATCAGCTAGTCAATTAATGAGTGATTTTACTAAAAAATTTCTGACCGCAGTTGCCATTGTTGTAGGCCTTCTGTTTTTATGGACCATCCGGGATATTCTCGGTATTCTTTTTGGTGCTATTATTATTTCGTCGGCTACGGCTCCTTTGGTAGATAGATTGCAAAAAATAGGTCTGCCACGAGTTTTTGGCGGGCTGATGGTTTATATTGGGGTTATTGTATTAATCGCCGGGGTGTTAACTATTGTCTTGCCTCCGCTCGCTTCTGAGCTGGCACAGTTAGCGCAAAGTTTGCCGGGCTTTCTGCAGGATGCCAGCTTTTTTGGAGGAGAACAGTCCTTGTCGGAAATTATCGCGGGCTCGCAACAGGCCTTACAGCAGTTATCTCAACAGCTCAATCAGATTGGCCAAGGGGTTTTTCAAGCTGCCACGCAGTTAGTGGGTAGCTTTGTCTCTTTGGTAATTATTTTGGTGATTTCTTTTTACCTTTCCGTGCAGGATCAAGGTATCAAGCGGTTTTTGCAGGCCACTATACCTAAACAATATCAAAAGCGGGTATTAAAAATTGTAGATCGTTCTCAGCGGACTTTGGCGCACTGGCTACAAGCGGAGCTTGTAACCGGAGCCGCCGTGGGCGTTTTGGTGTTCACTGGTCTGTCTATTTTAGGGGTTAAGTTTGCCCTGGTGTTAAGTATTATTGCTTTTCTTTTTGAATTCATTCCGTTTTTGGGGCCGATATTGGCAGCCATCCCGGCGATAATTCTCGCCTTTACTCAGGATGTTTCACTCGGACTGCTTACGGTCTTGCTGTATGTAATTGTCCAGCAGATCGAGAACCATATTTTGGTGCCGCAGATGATGCATAGATTTATGCATATTAATCCCATTTTTGTCATATTGGCTTTGTTGATTGGTGCTAAGCTTGGTGGCGTGGGAGGCGCTTTATTATCGGTGCCGATTTTAGCACTGGTTATGCGGTTTTTGGAGGAATTTTACGGGTTTAAGTTTACCGTTGATTTGCCCCCGCCTCCGGTAGAACCGACGAAATCATAAATGCATTTTACTAATAGCTTCAGGGTTTTTTAGCATGCTTTACATAGTTGCTACGCCTTTAGGCAACTTGGAAGATATCTCCACCCGCGCGCTGAACGCACTCCAGCGCGTGGATTTTATATTGGCTGAGGACACCCGGCGCACCCGGCAGTTATTGGAGAGTTTTGGTATCAAGAAAGAAAAAGGCGAACTACACAGTTTTAACGAGTTTGCCAGCGAAGCCCAAGTTGAAAAGATTATTGATTTACTCGGACAAGACAGCACCTTTGCTTTAGTGACAGACGCGGGAACCCCGGGGATTTCTGATCCCGGTCCGCGTCTTATCTCGACAATACGCCAAAATAATTTGGATATAAAAATTGTTCCAATCCCTGGCCCTTCAGCTGTCACGACTGCCTTAAGCGTGAGTGGTTTTCCGGCAAATACTTTTGTGTTTTGGGGATACACTCCGAAAAAAGCGAAAAAACGTAAAGAATTATTTAATTCTATAATAGAATGGAATAATACACAGGTCTTTTTTTCCACTCCGCCGCGTATTGTTAAGGACTTAGAAGATTTACAAGAAGCGGGATTCGCGGGAAATCGTCAAATTTTTGTGGCCCGCGAGATGACTAAACAATTTGAGAGCTATCACTGCGGTACTTTGCCGGAAGTGATCTCGCAAATAAAAAATTCACCGCAAAAAGGTGAATTTAGTGTAGTGATTGGGTCGGGGAAATAATCCACAAGTGACAAAAGGAGCTTGATGGGCTATAATAGGTATGTGTTCTTTTATCTAGTTTACGGGAGGTGCCTGATATGCCTACGTCAAAATCTCGATTTCGCGGGTTGCATCGTCGGCCAACAATGAATTTAGCAGCCATTAAATTGGAGCGGGCGCACCGCGAAATTCGCAGGTTGCAGGAAGTCGCGGATGACCAGCAAGGCAAAATTCAATCACTGGAGCAGGAAAATCAGCGTCTTCAAAAACTGTTGAAGGAGTATAATATTGAGGACTGAAAATTCAGCTTTCTGTTCTTTCTTGAACGGTTTCTCTGGAATCATCTTTGTCCCGTGGCATCTGCCACGGGACAAATTCATATCCGTGCTTTTGGTTATAAGCCCAATTCATCTTGGATGCTTTTCATGGCTTCCAGCACTTCTTCTATAATTTCTTCCATTGTCAGATCTAGGTACTCAGGCGCTGTTTTTATTACTTCTCGGTCCACGCCGGCGGCAAAGGACTTGTCCTTCATTTTCTTTTTGACTGATTTTACTTTAACTCCTCTGAGTCCTTCCGGGTTAACCAGAGCGGCAGCGGTGATCAGGCCGGTTAATTCTTCTACCGAATACAGTACTTTTTCCATTAAAGTTTCCGGGGTTTCGCCGCGGTGGTGGTTGTGCACGCGGATGGCGTTGGTAATCTCTTTCGGGTATTCCTTTTCCAGTAAAATCTCTTCAGCTACCACTCCGTGCTTTTCTTCGTTGCCTCCTTGCGTTTGCTCCCAATCCAGATCGTGCAAAAGGCCGGCCCTCGCCCACTTTTCTTGCTCTTGCTCGTCTTGGTTAAATTTTTGCGCGAACCGCCGCATCACCGCCTCTACCGCCAGGGCGTGCTTACGCAAATTATCGTCCTTAATATGTTCTTCTAAAAGCTCCAAGGCCTGTTCCCGAGATGGTAAATTTTGTTCAGTCATTAGTTACCAGTATAGAGTTTTTAGATGTTTTCTTCAAG
>CAYTAF010000056.1:0-1750 GCA_964435865.1 uncultured Candidatus Saccharibacteria bacterium
AATAGTAGTATAACGTATATTTAAATATTTTTACATATGCATGCTTCTAAACTTTACATTGTGCTACTGGCGGACGCGCAAAGCCATGAAAATCAAGGCCGAGCGCTCCACGCCTTGCTATATGCCAAACAAGCCCTGGCAGCCGGGACGGAGGTAAAAATTGTCTTTGACGGCGGCGGTGTGGAATGGCCCGGCAAAATGGCCCAAGAAGACAGCCATTTCCATGATATGTATATGGAATTGGTAAATAAAGGAGTTATCGATGGAGTGTGTAGTTTCTGCTCGGAGGCCTTTGATGTTAAAGATGAATTGGAACAGCTAGACATCAATCTAATTGCCGAAGACAACGGCCACCCGAATATTGGCACCAAAATTGCCGAAGGCTGGCAGGTAATTACACTTTAGTAAAAAGCTGAGTGGGGTCTGACCCCACTCAGCTTGTATTATGCCGGTTTGTTTTGTTTGAACGGGTCTTACCGCCGCAATATCGAATAAAGTTCTTTTGATCAGAGGTTAATTTTTGAGAATCCTGTAAAGACAATTCTTTTTCTATTTCCTGAGAGGAGGCCCGGAATTTTTCATCTTGAGCTAAAACTTCCGGATCCACCTCAAATGCCAGCGAATTTAGGCCTAACAAGTAAAGGCCTTGGAGGTGACGCACCCGAGAAAGTGCCACATATCCTTGGCCGTATTCAAAAACATTGGACAAATCCATAGCCGCCGCGTCCATACTCATCCCCTGGCTTTTATGAACCGTGATGGCCCAGGCCAGTCGCAAAGGCACCTGTTTAACTCGCGCCAAAACTTTTTCGCCTTCTTCCATAGTCCATTCCATAGGCTCGGCGGTCACTTTTTTGCCGTTGCGGGTTTTAACCACCGGATGGCCGCTATCACCGTCAAAATCTACTACTTTCCCCAGAGTGCCGTTAACAAACTGGCGCTTGGGGCTGTTTTTAGTAAAAATTACTGAGGCGTCCCGTTTTAGTTCCAGCACGGCCGGAGATAGGCAATTTTTTTGCAAGCTTTGCACCAAGTGCGACGGTCCTTTGGTATCCATCTCAAAAACCACCTTTTTGCCGGACAGTTGCGCTAGTTTTTTATCGTTGATTCGGTCCACGTCCACGTTATGGGTATAAAGGCGGGGGACGCCCTTTTCAATATTTTGAAATTGATTTACTTGTTCCATAAGCTGGCTCCTTTGGCCTAAACTGCACCGGCCGCTTCTGATTTCGCTCAGCAAGGAAAAATAGCCATTGTCTTCCTGTCGGTATTGCTCTTTTATATAACATACAACAGGGCTCATTCTTTTCCAGGCCTCGGCCTCATAGGCAAAGCTGGCTTTTTGCTCTCGTGAAATGGGAGGCAGTTGAAAAAAATCACCCGCCAGCACTACTTGCATCCCGCCGAAGGGCTGGGGGCTCTTTCGGGCCGCTCGGCAAACTCGCTCTACTAAATCCAGCTTTTCACCGGAAAGCATGGATATTTCATCAATAATTAAAACTTGCGATTTGTTCAGCCGACTGCTAATTTGTTTTCTACCGGCAATCTTTGAAACCATCTCTTCCGATGTATCATCTCCAAGCCCGATACCGCTCCAGGAATGTATAGTGCGGCCGTTAATATGCGTGGCGGCAATACCGGTGGAGGCCGTTACTGCCGGCTTAATGGAGTGTTTTTTCAACCAGTCAATGTACCGGTTAATGGTATGGGTTTTGCCACTGCCCGGCTCCCCGGTTATAAATACCGATTT
>CAYTAF010000056.1:1850-4135 GCA_964435865.1 uncultured Candidatus Saccharibacteria bacterium
ACGCCGGAGGCATCTTCCAGCTCTTCTTCCTCCACCTGCGGGTTGGATGATTTTACAAAGTTTATAACGTAGCCGGTCCCGTGCACATCTTGATTGCCTTTTATCTGTTTTTGCAATTCTTTTATGTATTTGTGTACTTGGCCGCGATGGTCTTCCTTAACACTTTTATCCCATTTTAAATCAATTACAATCGCCTTGCGCTTGCGCGCGCCCGTTACCCACACTATTAAATCGGGAATGCTCTGGCCGATCACGTGATCGCGAAAAGAGATGGGCAAAGAGCGTTGCGTCTCAAAGGTTATCCCCTCTTCCCGCAAAGCCACCTCCATGGCTTCTTGATAAATCCCTTCGTTCCATCCGGCACCCAGCTCGCCATACACCTCCGCCGCGCACTCCTTCACTTTTTTAATTGTCTCCGTAATTTGTTTTTGCATAAAAGAATATTTAAAACATTTTGCTAGATGTCCAGCAAAGATATGATATATACCCCGTATTCTTCCACTTCTCCGTCAGTGTGAAAAGCAAATTCCTTTGGCCACAAGTGCATTATATGCCCTGCTTTCTTTTTCATGGATCGACCGGTATATTCTTGTTTTTCTTTGTCCCATTCCTTTAATACTAAGACATCGCCTTTTTCAATATCAAAGTCAGCCAATCGTACTTCAAAGGTTTTATCACCGCTTGCCACTTTTTCAAAATATTCCGGTACCGTTTTTTTGCTGATTTTAGCCATCTATTTATAATTTTCTAAAATACTTTTTAATTCTTTAGCCAGGGACACGTCCTCTAATTCTTTTGGGTCTTCTTCCAGTAATACGTACCCTTTTTCTTTATGACGAGGAATGAGATGCCAGTGGACGTGCTGTGTTTCATCCATATACACAAGGTACACTTTTTCTATCCCGAGCGTTTCTAGTATCGCGTTTCTGACGATATCCACTACGTACATAAGGTGCTCATAATCATCCCGGGATAATAAATGCAAATCCTTAACGTTATCTTTCCACACAACTACGGAGTGACCTTTAGATTTTGGGTAAGACGCCAGGCACGCGTAAACCTTATCGTCCTCGTAAAAAATTGACCCTTCCTTGGGTTGCAATAAGTTATCCATTGTCTAAATTTTAGCAAAAAATATTTCCTGGATAGCTCTACCCTCCAATGCATTTTATACCGCTTATTTTATAAACTCTATAAGGTCCTTAATTATTTGGTCTTCATAGCCTTTAAAATCATGCTCAGCTCCTTTGTAGATCTTTGTTTTTACTGAGGGGCTGGATTTAAATTCTTTCTTAAGCTTTTCAAAAGCATTTTCGGTTTTGGCAATTTCTTCAATGCCAAAATCTTTAGTGCCACCCGTTAACAGTACCGGCACTTTAATGTTATTTACCAAAGACCAATCATGCTCTCTATTAGTATAGCAAAATACGTTGGCGTTTGAATCCGGGCCGAATAAGTTAAGGTAAGTCTGGGCGGAGATATAGCTTTCCCCGTCTAAAAGATTAGAAAGTAACTGCCTTTCTTTGCCTTGCTCTACTAGCTTTTGAGATTCGGCCAACATTGCCTCGTGGTCATTGAGGGCTTTGGTTAGGCCCAGCATATCAACCGGACTGATCAGGTTAATTGCTATTATGTCCTCAGCTGGCCTTTGATTTAGGTAGTAAACCACCTTAGAGGGACCAAAGCTGTGGGCCTGCAGAATAATTTGCTTGTAGCCAAGCTGGCGAACGCAATTTAACCAGGCATCTATATCTTTTACGCTGTCTTCAAAGATTTCAAAGGTATTGCCGTAGCTTGGATATTTATCCGGATCTTGCTGGAAGATAGTTATAGAGCCGGTGCCTCTATTCTGGCCGGCCAAGAAGGCATATCCATTTTCCGGAAATTTATCATGAAAATCTTGATACCAGCTGTTTTCGATCGGGCTGCCGCCCATTCCATGAATATGCATGATAGCTTTATCTGTCTTTGGGCTCGGCTGGCTAATTAAGCCAACAAAATGAACGCCGTCAGAGGTTTTGGTTTTAATGAATCTCATAGGTTCTTATTTTTTGGTAATATCAATATATTTTATCCATTGAGCACATAATGTCGGTGAGGGAGGCGGAGGGCCTAAACCCTCTCGCCTGCCACACCTCACCCCGCTTGTCTTCTTTGATGGCTTGCATGCTGCTTATCCTTAAACGGCTAATACAATCGTTTTAGCCGTTTTCGTGATGCAATTTAAATTCAATTTCATATAGGTAAACGTCAATATTTGGAACTTGCTTAAGAGCATATTCTAA
>CAYTAF010000057.1:0-3940 GCA_964435865.1 uncultured Candidatus Saccharibacteria bacterium
TCTTCGGCTCAATGCATTGAGCCGAACTACAAATACGGCTCACCCCGGGTGAGCCGTATTTTTTGGTTGCAGAAAGTAGTTAGATAAGCGATAATGTACGTGATGGAGAATTTTGAGAAAAAATTTAATACCCCAAACGAGGAAAAAGATACCGGGGATTCCAATGAGACTCCACAAGAAGAGGTGAAGAGCTCCTTCCAAGAAACCGAGAGTCAACCCGAGCCAGAAACGGAAGTACAAACCTCTCTCCAGGAGCTATTGGGTGAAGATTACGAACAACGAGTATTCGGGGAGAGTTTGGAGGGGGTGTTAAGTGAGGTGGAGCAGGAAGGCTTGGAGAATGCTACGGAGGTGCGCGATAATCCGGAGGCTTCGGAAACGGCGCGACGCCTGCAAGAGCTTACCCCGGAAGGGGTAGTGAAAGAAATGGAGATAGAGGGAGAAACCAAGTATGTGCTCATTGATACGTATGACGGGGAGGATTTGTTGTATAAGTTTATTGATGCGGATTTGGTTAATATTATACCACGCGAGGGAGAGGACCGGACGGCGCAATATTCTATCGATAAAATGGTGGCGCACAATCCGAGTACCGGCGCCACAATTGATCTGGGTGAGCTTGTAGGGGCGGATATTTTTGAAGGAACGGCGAAATCTGACCGAACAGGGGAAGAGATGCGCAGTATAAACAGCGCCAAAATTACGAAAAACCAAATCAAGATTAATCGCGTTCGCACCACCAATGGTCTTGCCTCGTTTTTGCACGAGGTAGGTCATCGGGCTCGATTGGAGGCGGGAGGTAGTGAAGAGGCAGTCAGCTGTGCCTTAGGGGTAGTAGCAGGCGCTATAACGGAAAAAGAGGCCTTTGCCCGCTTAGGAGATGAGGAAGCAACAGGAGAGCTGGAACGCGAGGCGGAGCAAGCCGGGAAAAGTCCGCAAGCTATTTTGGAAGAAACATTTCGGGAAATTAACGTGGAAGAAGAGCGGGGTGCCAGTGCTTTCGCTTTACGATTTATGCGTAAAATGCAGGAGCGCAAATTGCACGTGGGTGGTTCGGAAGGCACGCGTAATGCTCGGCAATATCAGCAGGAGGCGCTCGCTACGTATGATCTATTGGAGGCACGTCATTCCCTGGACCCGGAGGCATATAGCGATCAATTAAGGAAAGCAAGGAAGGAGATGCGCCAGCTCCAGGATAAATTTGGCGTAGAGCCTTGGCACTTCGATCCGGAAACGGGCGAAAAAATCACGCATCGTCCTGATCTACAGTTGAAATATCTAAATCAGCAGCTGCGAGAAAAAATGATGGATGAAGAGTCTTAGCTATGACTCAGTTTTCATTTATAGAAAAAACCGCGGAAGGCCCGGAAGAAACGCTGGAGATAGCGCGTATGTTTGGCAAAGAGTTGCGCGCGAATATCGCGAAATTCGAGCGGGCGATAGTAGTGGCCTTATATGGTGATCTTGGCACCGGCAAAACTAACTTTGTTAAAGGCCTGGCCGAGGGGTTTGGCATAGAGCAAGAAATTACGAGTCCTACCTTTACACTAATTTCCAATTTCCAAGAGCCAATTTCCAAATTTCAGTTTTACCATATTGATCCGTATCGGTTGCCGGAAGGGGAAGCTAGTCAAGAGCTGAACAAGTTGGGGATAAAGGAAATTTTTAAGCAATCAAAAACCGTGGTAGCCATAGAGTGGGCCAGCCGTCTGGAAGATCTGTTGCCGAGAGAAAGAGTTAATGTTTATTTGGAGCACCAAAAGGAGAATGAACGCTATATATCTTTAAAAAAGCCACAATTTGTTAGTAATTGATAGTTATTTAATTGTAATTTGTCGTTTATGGGGAAACGTTTTGTCATAATTGACGCGCAGGCGCTTATCCACCGGGCCTATCACGCTCTGCCGGAGACCCTAACTAATAAGGAGGGCGAGGTTACTAACGCCTTGTACGGTTTTACCAGCGTGTTTTTGCGAATGCTTTCCGACCTGGAGCCACGTTATATCGCCGCCGCTTTTGATCGGGCCGAACCCACGTTCCGGCACAAACAATACGAGGAATACAAGTCCCACCGGCCCGAAACCCCGCAGGCCCTGATTGATCAAGTGCCCAAAGTAAAAGAGATGTTGCGAGCTTTTGGAGTGCCGGTTTTAGAAAAAGCGGGCTATGAGGCCGATGATATTATCGGCACGCTCGTACAGGAGATTGATGGCACCGACAATATACAGATTTTGATCGTAACCGGTGATCTGGATACCCTGCAGTTGGTCAACGAGCACACTCAAGTTTATACCTTAAAAACCGGCATCTCAGATACTGTTACCTATGGCCTTGAGGAAGTGCGGGAGCGTTACGGGCTGGAGCCAGGGCAACTACCGGATTATAAGGGATTGGTGGGAGACAGTTCGGATAACATCCCCGGCGTTAACGGCGTGGGTAAAAAAACTGCCTCCAAGTTATTAAGTGAGTATGGAGATATAGATGGTGTGTACAAAGCGCTTGAAAATGAGAAGATTACCGGCCGTGCCGCCTCCGCCTTGCAGGACAGCCACGAGGAGGCGTTATTTTCCAAAGAGCTTGCCACCATCCGGCTGGACGTGGAAATGGACTTTGAATTGGAGCAAGCGGCCTGGAGTGTTGAGGATTATGATAGAAAAGCGGTAGAGAAGGTTTTTGAAAAACAGGGCTTCCGTTCTTTACTTTCTCGTTTACCGGGCAAAGAGCAAGGGGGTGAGGCGAAGAAACAGCATAAGGTTTCCTCTCAGGAGTTGGCCAAGGAAAGTGAGATTAAAAAGGTCGCGGAAGAGCTGAATCCGGAAGCAGAAGTAGTAGTGGTGCCGGGTGAAGAACACATCGCTTTCGGCCAAAAGCCGGAGAAGCTTTATGTATTTAATAACAAAGCAAATTTAGTTTCCGGGTTTCTTAGGGTGCTTATTTCTCAAAAATACACCGTCTCTGGTTGGGATTTAAAAGAATTATTAAAAAATACGGAAGATAGCCAGCTGGAGATATGGAATGATTATAAAATTCTGGCGTGGTTGTTGCGCCCTGATACACCCGAGCCGTCACTGGAAAGGTTTGGCTCGGGCGATTTAAAGTTTTCTGACGAAGAGGCACCGGCCGCAGTTCAGCGTCTGGCCCAATTGTTGGCGGCCAAAGATCAGATTAATCAACAAATTGATAGCTTCAAGCTCACCAACTTTTACAAAAAAGTAGAAAGACCACTCATTCCGGTGCTGGCGGCTATGGAGCAAACTGGCATTAACCTGGACGGAGAGCAGTTAAAAAAAGAAGCCAAAGAAATTGCTAAAAAACTGGAGGAGCTTCAAAAACGCGCCAACGATCTGGCCGGTAGCGAAATAAATATGAATTCCCCCAAGCAATTGCGGGCACTGCTTTTCGATAAGCTGGAAATCTCAACTAAAGGGGTGGCCAAAACCCCGGGCGGTGATCTTTCCACTGACGAGCGAGAATTGCAAAAGTTGCGCGATGAGCACGAAATTATCCCTATTATTTTAGAGTACCGTGAGCTGGCCAAACTTAAAAATACGTATTTTGATGCCTTGCCTGGTTACATTGCCGAAGACGGCCGAGTGCATACCACTTTCCTGCAAACCGGCACCGCCACCGGCCGTTTATCCAGCCGCAACCCCAATTTGCAAAACATTCCCGCGCATGGTGAATACGCGAAAAAATTACGCTCGGCCTTTACCGCTCAAGATGGTTACGAATTAGCCACCTTTGATTTTTCTCAGGCCGAGCTTAGGCTGGCTGCTCACCTGTCACAAGATGAGTTTTTGATAGATGCTTTTAAGCGGGGTCGTGACATTCACACCGCTACCGCTGAGCAGGTCTTTAATATAGAATCCGATCAGGTGGATAGCGAGATGCGACGGAAAGCTAAAATTGCTAACTTCGGCGTTTTTTACGGGCTTTCTAT
>CAYTAF010000058.1:0-3830 GCA_964435865.1 uncultured Candidatus Saccharibacteria bacterium
CGGATCGCAGTAACAGATAAACGGCTAATACAATTGTATTAGCCGTTGTGTTTTTATGTTTTTCGGGGTGTGAGGGTGCTTGCAACGTACCGGATGGTACAGTTGTGGATTGTCTCCGCTTGTATTGTGAGCTAAAATGTAAGATAATGTCTTACAGGGTAGAAGGAATACTGTTGGAAAAAGAGACCATGGGCGAGTATGATGAACGCCTGCTGTTTTTAACAGAAGCGGCCGGGCAATTGACTTTGAAAACGCGCGGCTCTAAGCACGTTAAATCTAAGTTGAGTCCGTGGCTTAAGTTGTTTAGCATCAATGAGCTGGTGGTTGTGCCGGCTCGCCGCGGCACTATTGATTTACTTATATCGGTGGATCCGCTACACTCCTGGGAGCAGCTTTACAGGCAAGAGCGACGGCTTTTGGCGGCCCACTATTTGTCGGAGCTGGTGCAAAAGGCCAGCTGGCCGGTCGGTTATTTAGAGTGGTGGCAAGCACCAGAGGCAGCCGATAACGTGTATCCGTTTTTTTCACTCTTAAAAGGTATTTTACGGTGGCTGGAGAATACTTCGGATAAAGCCCTCGCGCGAAAGCTGCCACTCGTGCTCTCTTTGTTTGAGATAAAAGTATTAAAGATATTGGGTTTTGGTTTTGCCACGGATCAGTGTCCGGTGTGCGGACGGTCTTTTGCCGCCGGTAATTTCGCGTTTTTTGATGAGTATGGTAGTGGGGTGCTTTGCGGCCGGTGTGGTCGAGAGCGCAAAGGATCGCGGTTAATACCTATGGAGTCCGTCCGGCTGCTACATCAGCTTTATAAATCAGATAATGGTGGGAACTTTGCTGATTTTAGCCAGTTTTCTGAAAAATCCATTCGTCATATTCGACAGGTTTTGCCAAGGTTTATAGAATATGTACAAGAGCAGGAGATACACTCCAAGTCTACTAGCTTATAGCTGATAGCTTCTAATCTTTAGCTTTTAGCTGCTAGCTTATAGCTTCTACATTTTAATTACTAATATTCCAGTTTCTAAATTCTACTTACTAATTTCTAGCTTATTGTGGCTTTTTTAAACAAACTCCGCGAAAAACTTTATAAGAAGAAAAAAGAGCCGCAGGAGCGTCCTTCGGCCCCGGAAAGCTTGCAGCCGGAATCCGCTCGGTACCGCGGGCGGGAAACGGAAAAGGACTGGGAGTCCTTTGAACATCGGGGTCTCAGCGCGCGGCAGTGGAAATTGTTTTG
This sequence comes from uncultured Candidatus Saccharibacteria bacterium, assembly GCA_964435865.1. Classification (GTDB taxonomy): domain Bacteria; phylum Patescibacteriota; class Minisyncoccia; order 2-01-FULL-47-10; family CAYTAF01; genus CAYTAF01. The sequence goes on from CAYTAF010000058.1 coordinate 1,235, forward strand.
GCGCGGTGTTGGTGTAGCTGTTTTTTTGATCGTAGTTGGAGGAGTAGTTTGGTACTTACAGGCTACGGCCTTTAGTGTTGATAAGGTGGCCTTTAGCGTTGAAGGGCCGGAAAACAGCTTTACAAGCAAGCCGGTTACATTAGAAGTAGTAGTGCATAACAAAAACCGATCCGCTTTGAAGGGTGCCCAGGCCACACTGACGTTTCCGGAGGGCACCTTTGCCGCGGAAGAGGATCGTTCTATAAGCCGGAAAAGTTTTGAGCTCGGCAAAATTAAAGCCGGAGAAAAGGTTACTCGCGAGGTAGAGCTCCGGTTTTTAGGGCCGGCCGAATCAGTTAAAAATGTCTCCGGGCGCTTGAGTTTTACTCCTGGCTCCATCCAAAGCCAGATAAGCAAAAAGACCGACTTTTCACTGCAAATTTCCTCAGTACCTGTTGAGGTATTTGTTGAAACCCCTAATGACATTGTAGCTGGTGAGCCATTTCCGGTGACGGTGCGGTACGTTAATGTTAGCGAAAGCACCTTTAGCAATATGCGGCTTAAGTTAAATACCCCTTCCGGCTTTCGAAAGGAAGGGGCTGACCAGGGTGGTCTTGGCGTGGCCGGCACTACCTGGAATATTCCTAAACTGGAGCCACAAGAAGAGGGAGAGGTGACGGTTCGTGGTGCTTTAAGCGGGACGCAAGAATCCAAAAGAAGATTTACTGCCGAGTTATCCCAAAGCGGCGCGAAGATTGCGGAGGATACACGGCCGGTGCAAATAGTCTCTGCTCCTCTGGCGCTGGACGTTACAGTCAACGAGACAAGGGAGCTGGTGGGGGAGCCGGGCCAGCTACTTAATGTACAAGTTCGGTTCACCAATAACTTTGATGTCGCTTTGCGCGGCTTGCGATTGGAGACGCAATTCCAAGGAGATACGCGAATGTTTGATTTCGAGTCCGTGGAAACCGGCGGCGACTATGATTTCCGCGCCAATCGTATTAATTGGGGTCCAGCACAAGGGCAAAAGTTTAGCGTTTTATCACCCGGAGAAAGCGGTACCGTCAATTTTGAAGTGAGGTTAAAGGACCGTTTCCCTTCGGGGTTTGGTAATAAGAATTTTACCGTGGGTTTTCTAACCACATTGACAGCGGATAATGTTCCGAAAAAGCTTGGCGTGGGGCGAGTGGAGCAAGAGCATACTTTTGAGGTTCCGATTCAGACCAACTTGGCCCTTAATACGCTTGGATTTTACAACGAAACGCGAGTACCATTAAGTAACTCCGGGCCTGTACCGCCGCAGGTAGGACAACCCACCACTTATACTATTCATTGGCAAATTACGAACGTCGGCAATGACGTGAAAGATGTAGAAATTTCCGCTCGCTTGCCTTCTTGGGTGGATTGGACCGGTGAGACGTGGGCTAATCGTGCCAGCGATGCTTTGGTCTACGACAGTGATTCTAGAGTGGTGACTTGGCAGCTTGATAAGGTGCCGTCCGGCAGTGGTTTTGGCTTACCGGCCCTGGAGGCCGTGTTTCAAGTAGAATTTGTACCCAATCCTGATCAGCGCAGCCAGGTAGTGCAACTGATCGGGGAAAGTACCATGAAAGCGGTGGATGCCTTTACGGATACCACGCTACGTAGTTTTTCGGACGGCGAAAAAACCGATTTGCGCGATGATCCTACCGTTAATCAGCGGGACGGTGTAGTGCAGTAAAAACGAACGGAGGCGATTTTTAAAACACAGTTGAATATTCAATTAATGGTACAACTTAATCGGGCTGAAGTATTAGGCAAGCAGCGGTTGTGTGAATGTGATATTATGATATAATATAGTCGCTATGCCTGAAGACTATACCCAAACTAATTTGCGCCTACCCAAATCTCTGTTGGTGGCTCTTAAAAAAAGTGCTGCCGAAGAGGGTAAAAGCGTAGCCCAGCTTATGCGCGAGCTGGGAGAAAATTATGTTAACGCGGGGGCTCCCGAGAGGTCTGGTTATGAAAATGATCCTATCTGGCAAGTACCTGAGCAAGCCATCAGCACCGGAGAAAGCCATTTAGCTGAAGATATAGATAATACCGTATATGGAAAGAAAGGATAATCAAAAAGTTCTGGTAGATGCTAATATTTTCGCGGCTCTTTATAATAAAGATGACACTCTGCATAAGCCAGCTTCCGAGCGATGGGCAGAGCTTAAACAACAAAGAGTTCTTTTACATACCACTGATTTAGTTATCAACGAAGCCCTGACCACTCTGCGCCGACGAGCCGGCAAACAGCCAGCTGTTGAGTTGGGTAGAATTATTTTTCACCAAACTCAGATACTGAAAATTGTTAGAATGACGCCAACCTTAAAACAAAGAGCCTTCAAGTTATTTCAAGAAGTAGATATTAAGGATTTCAGCTTTACGGACGCTGCCCTTATTGCCCTAAAGGAGCAATATGGATTTCAAATAGAAAGCTTTGATGAAACCCTCAATAAAATAGCAACCCGCCGCTCCTCCGCCTAAAACTATGCGCAAATATACCACTATTACAACTATCTCTGTTATCATTACCGCTCTTCTTGTCGGCGGAGCGGTGTATCTCTTTCAGGAACAGCGCCTGCAGGAA
>CAYTAF010000059.1:0-2471 GCA_964435865.1 uncultured Candidatus Saccharibacteria bacterium
TACAGCGGGAAGCGCCTGATACTCCTTTGGTTTTCTGTTTGCGTGACCCGACTTATAGGGCATATTCCGACTACAATGTGCGGGCACAAAAAGGTGGAATACAAGGTTCTTTCGAAAAAGCATTTGTGCGGGATACTAAATACATACGTACTACAGGAGAATACGTAGCAGGGATAGAAAAAATGCAGGCACACTTTGAATGTCACGTTGTTTTGCATGATGATATCTTTGAGGAACCGGAGAATATTATCCGCTTTTTGTATAGCTCCTTAGGGGTAGCTTCAGACTTCATACCTTCTGCTCTGTATGAAAAAGCCAACACCGCAGCTAACAATCAAATAGGATCTAAAAAGTTGCGAAGGTTTTGCTTAAATGCGGGTCATGCAGTTATGAGTAAAAAGTTGCGCTCTGCATTGTTGCCTCTGTATCGTGCTGTGCAAAAAATGAATGAGTATTTCGGCGAGCTTAAGCAAGGTGTTAAAGACCCTATGCATGAGAAGACAGAAAAATTTGTAAGAAACTACTATAAAGAAGATATTGAGAGATTGGAAAAGTTAATTGGCAGAGATTTATCGCACTGGAAGTGATATCATAAAAATGGGATGCTGTATCTAATCTGGCTGATTTTTACCTTGCTGTAGGCAATTTATTTTGAAAAGATTGACGATTTCTCGTCCTTCTCTCAATAGAAGGGATAGAGAATTATTATAATATATTTACAAAGAGGATATTGCCAAGCTAGAAAACCTGCTTCAGAGAAATTTATATTTTTAGTAACGGTAGTGACATAAATGATAAAATATAACCCTGAAACCTCCATAGATTTCATCGGAATTGCTGCACCCAAAGCAGCAACTACTTGGATTTTCCGGTGTCTTTCGGAGCATCCTCAAATATGTGGAGGTTACAAGAAAGAATTAGATTTTTTTAACAGGGAAAGAAAATATAAGAAAGGAATAGATTACTATTTGTCCTTTTTTTGTTATTGCGATCCCGGCAATTTAAAAGGAGAGTTTACACCGCATTATTTAATTTCCGAGCAGGCACCTTATCTTATTAAAAAACACTTTCCGAATATTAAGCTTATAGCGTGTTTAAGAAATCCCGTAGAGCTGGCATATTCTTATTATAGATATATGCGATTGAGGGGTTATCCTTATTTTAGGCAGAGCTTCTCGGAAGCCATACAAAAAGATCCTGCATGGTTAGAATTTGGTTTTTACTACAAGCATTTGTCGCGCTGGCTGGAAGTTTTTTCCTGGGACCAGTTTAAGATAGTATTTTATGAAGATTTGCAAAACGATCCCGGATCTATTCTTAAAGAACTGTATAGTTTTTTGGAGGTCGACCCTGTTTTTGAGCCTACTTCTTTTCAAAGCAAAGAGAATGTGGCCAAAGAGGTGCAGGAAAGAATAGATAGATTTCCTTTTGTTCGTGCTGTTTTGCTCTCTTTCAGGAACGCGGTTAAAAGGACCCCTATTGATAATTTATTGCTGGCGCTAAATAAGAAAACAGGAATTTTAGTAAAGATTGAAGGCTTTTTAAGGAATAGGTTGACAACTTACAGAACATCAGAGGATCTCTCTTCTGTCCCTCCCATGAGTACTCAAGAAGAAGAAAAACTTTTCAATATGTATAGACAAGATATATACAAGTTAGAGGAACTGTTGGGGCGCGATCTTTCTTTTTGGCGGTAATATTTTTTATTTATGCGAAAACAACAGCTGGCCTTATTTCTTCCTTCTTTAGTCGGAGGGGGAGCGGAAAGAATTATGTTGGTATTGGCACGGGAGTTGTCTCGGCAGGGTTATTCTATAGATATGGTGTTAGCTCGCAAAAAAGGTGATCTTTTAAAGGAGGTGCCAGATAGCATAAGGGTGGTTGATTTAAATGCTTCACGCGATGTTTTTGCCGTGTCTAGGCTAGCTCGTTATATACGTCAGGAGCGTCCTGAGGTGATGCTTTCTTTTTTACGAGTGGCTTCTATCGTTTCTTTGTTGGCAAGATTTATATCCAGAAGGCCGTTGCGCTTAATTGCAGCCCGCCACGGAGTGGCCGGAAAGACAAAAAACTGGAAGGGCAGGCTGATTGTGCCTTTTTTGATGAAATTTTTATACCCTAGAGCTGACTTTGTAGTAGCTGTATCGCAAGGGGAGAAGGAAGATTTGCTAAAAAGGGCTCCCTTGCGAAAAGATCATGTGGGGGTTATTTATAATCCGGTGGTAGATGATAAATTGCTAGAAAAAGCAGAAGAGCCCGCCGACCATCCTTGGCTTAATTCCAAAGAGGTGCCCGTAATTTTAGGGGTGGGGCGCCTTACTCCCCAGAAGAATTTTACTTCGTTGATTCGTGCCTTTTCTTTGGTTTATAAAAAGCGAGAAGCTCGTCTTATTATTTTAGGAGAGGGGCGGGAAAGGAGAAAGTTGGAAAAATTAGTGTCTGATTTGGGCTTGGAAAATAGTGTTTCTATG
>CAYTAF010000059.1:2481-3485 GCA_964435865.1 uncultured Candidatus Saccharibacteria bacterium
ATTTAAGGAAAATCCGTATCCGTATATGAAAAATGCTGATGTATTTGTTTTGTCTTCTCGGTGGGAAGGTTTCGGTCTAGTTTTAGTGGAGGCAATGGCGTGTGGCACACCTGTTGTTAGCACCGATTGCCCCAGCGGACCGGCTGAAATTTTGGAGCGGGAGGAATGGGGAAGATTAGTTTCTCCCGGGGATGTAAAAGATATGGCCCGCGCTATTCAGAATACCTTAAAAGACAAGGATCCACCTGCTGTTAAAGAAAGATCTAAGCAGTTTTCTGTAGATAAAGCGGTGGAAGAATATAAAAAAGTTTTATTCTTAAATTGATTTAATAGCCTTATATGGTTAATAATAGTTTTTTTAGGCTCGATTTTATCGGGATTGGTGTTCAAAGGTGTGCTACTACGTGGCTGGCAGAGTGCTTGCGGGAACATCCGGAGATTTGTATGCCGCGGCGCAAAGGAGTGGGCAGGTTTTGGCGTGGAGAAGAAAGTGCAGAACGCCTCTTTGAGCATTGTGATGGTAAGCAATTGTTGGGAGAGTGGGGGCCAGCCTATTATCTAAGCAAAAATTTTACGGGTAAATTAATAGATCACAATGCGTCTGTTAAGTTAATAGTTTCTTTGCGCGATCCGGTACAAAGGGCTTATAGTAATTTTTTGTCCGTGAATGCCTTACAAGGCAACAATTGGAGTACCTTTTTTGAGGGTATTCAGGAAAAGCCGGAAATAATTGAGAGAGGTTATTATTACAAGTATTTAAATCCTTTTTTTAATACTTTTTCACAAGACAGGATCCACGTTATTTTAGCGGAAGATATTAAAGATAATCCTCAAAAGGAGATCCGGCGTCTTTATAGGTTTTTGGGAGTGGATGATAAATTTATTCCTCCAAGTATTAGCGCTAAATACAATAATACCTTGTTTAAGTTGTCCGGCTTGGGGAGGGGGTTGCATAGATATTTGGTAGGCCCTCTGGGGAGAACTGGAATAGGCAAAAAAGTGAA
>CAYTAF010000060.1:0-3463 GCA_964435865.1 uncultured Candidatus Saccharibacteria bacterium
CCAGCCAGTTATTGTCCCGTACTCCTCTCACTATCTCTATACCTTCTTGCGCCAAAAAAGCAGCTGTAAAACGGGCCTCTGATTGCTGGGCCGCCAAAAAGGTCTGGCTTCCGAGGGCAAAAATAGCAGCCACGCTCACCAACATAATGGCGGTAGCTATCAGGGTTTCCATTAAAGTAAACCCGGTAGTAGAAACTCGATTTTCTTTTTTTCTCTCTGGGAGCATATTTTTAACTTAATTTAATCGCCCTGCAAAAAATCAATAACATCCTCCAAAGGAAGCTTTCTCTATCAAGTTTTCACTACCGGGTAAAACCTTTTTGTGTACGAATTTTACTGGACATCAACGCTGCCATTAGAAGTTATCGTGATGGTTTTCAAATCTGAGACCCCACTCGCCTCCATAGTAATTACTATTTCACTTAAAGAAGCGGGGCTAAAAACTACACGAGGTCGGGGCGGTACGTAGGTAACGGTGGCCTGAGAGTTGTTGACCGAGCGGATACTGACCGGATCATCCAACTGCACCCTGTCGAACTGCTCGCCGCTTCCATCATAAACTTGGTTGTCGTTAGTGTCAGCAAATAATATATACTGCTTCGGGTTGCTAGTATCAAAATATAACCCCCAACCGTCCGGATTGTTGCCAGAAAAATCTTCTGAAGAAAGCGCCTTCTCCTGGATCAAACGTGCGTTAGCCGCGAGGCGCTGCGCCTCCTTGTTTAATCTAAACGTGTCAGGTGCCTGTGTATTAAAAAACAATGTGGCTGACAGCAACGCTAAAATAGCGACAGTAACTAAAAGCTCAATAATAGTAAAACCGCGGGAAAACATCAAAACAAGTTAAAAAATTGCAAAAAAGAGAAGCTTGGAAGCTCAAGCAACAGCATAACTACCAGTGTAGAGCCGGCTAAAAAGGGGCCAAACGGGATAGCGCTTTTAAGATTTTTGCCGCCGAAAAGCATAAGAGCAATACCTACCAGGGCACCCACAATAAAACTAATAAACAATGCCAATGTTACTCCAGCCGGTCCAAGCACTAAACCCATAGCCGCGGCTAATTTTACATCGCCAAAGCCCATCCCCGCCCCTTTAGTAAGCCACCACAAACTACCTATAAAAGCACCAGCGCCTCCGGCCGCGGTGAAATTGTGTAAAACTGAAGTAACACTATAATCACGCAATACCCAATTACCGGCAAGCCACAAAAGAGCTGTCAAGGTTAACACCACTACCAGTGCATCCGGGATCACCTGATAGTGCCAATCAGCTATAATTATAGCAAAAAGCCCCGCTCCCAACAACCATAAATAAAAAATGAAGAATAAAGAATGAGGAATGAAGAATGAAGCAGCAAATCCACCCCAAACGACCAAAAAACTAAGCAAAAACCAGAGCGCGACCAGCAGCTCTACCAAAGGATATTGCCAAGAAAGGCGAGTGCCGCAATTTCTGCACACCCCTTTCTGCCATATAAAAGAAAAAACCGGGAGGAGCTCCCGGAAACCTAAGGTTTTTTGACACACGTGGCATCGCGAACGACCAAAAATAGTTTTATTTTTCGGCACTCGTAAACCTACAACATTTATAAAACTGCCTACCACCAATCCCAAAGCAAACACTACTACCCCCAAGAAAAATTCCATATCACAGATACCGTTAAGTCATTACGAAATCACCTCTAACGACTGAAGTAAGTTCGTGGCAATAACGCAAGCTTTCTCGTTCGCTTACCTACCCCGCCAACAGGCGAAGCAACCTCGTCGTTCGTGCTCGGGATAATGGGATTGCTTCGCTCCGCTCGCAATGACGCAAGGAAAACTTAAGACCCAACTCGCACACAATAAACCGGGTCAGCACAGCTCACTCCGTTACTATCCGTATCCGTATCTGTATTCAAGGCCTCGGCACTATCATCTTCCAGGCAAGCCCCGAGCGTGTAACCACTATTATCGCCATTGGTGCCGTAGACATACCCATAATTGCCGCTATTAAAACTGCCATTGCCACAACCACTATCTCCATCTTGAGGGTCAGCCGGCACGCCGCCAATATAATCCGGAGTTAATCCGGATAAACTCCCTGGATACTGCTCGTTATCAGTATTGTAAAGCTCAAGCGCTAATTGCATATTGCCAATATCGGAAATACGCCGGGAATCCCTTGCCCCCTGTTGCGGAGAGCCGCCAATAGTAACAAAAAGAATGGCCCCCAAAATTCCTAATATGGCAATTACCACCAAGAGCTCAATAAGTGTAAAACCGCGTGTGTTCATAATAACGAAAAATTAAATATTACTAATAAATTATAACTTTTTTAAAGCGCCTTGCAATACACAGGATGATCGCAAAAGCTGGAGCCGACACTGGCGCCAAGAGCATTAGCATCATCCACGTCCCCTTCTAAAGCTGAATTATCAGTATCCTCTAAGCAACTGGCAAGCAGACCTCTTTCTACGCCATTGCTGTCTGTGAACTGCTCATAATAATAGCCGTAAGCCCCTGCGCTTGGATCATCCGGAAAATTGCCGTCAAAATTGCTATTGTCGCAAGTGCCGGAGTCATGCCTGGGATCAGCCGGTGCTCCGCCGATATACCTTTTGCCGTTGGGAGCGTTGGTTAAACTGTTGGAGCTACCTTCTATGCTAGTTGGCATACTTTTAATTTCGCTTTGGTATAAGGCAATCGCCGTAGTCAAATTATTTAAATCACTCAAACGGCGAGAGTCCCGAGCGTCCCTTTGTGGCGTACCACCAATAGTAACAAACAACACCGCCCCCAAAATACCCAAAATGGCGATTACTACCAAAAGCTCTATTAAAGTAAAACCTTTACTTGCTCTCATTTCTTGAATTATACACTAAGCACGCTAAACTAGCAAAACAAGTTATCCACAACGTACCACGTAGGGTACATTGCAGGCACCCTCACACCTTACTTAATTTGCTTACGCGGTACACTCAATTTCCGAAACCGCTAATTTTCAAGCAAAGTCACAAAGCACAGAACCCAAATTACAAACAGAGCACAGTGCACAAAACCCAAAGAGTTGGTAAGCATTTGTGTTTTGTTTGTGCATATTTGTGGTGTTTGGGCTTTGGGTGTTTATATTTTGCTTGCTTCGGGCCTTCTTTCCTGTTCCTTATCCTTTATTCCTGATTCGAGCTTCTCTGGTTTTAACCGCCGATACTTGTAATAACAGTGTACATCGGGACAATCACCGAAGCCACTAAAATGCCCACTCCTATACCCAAAACTACAATCAAAATCGGTTCAATCAAAGAAGTCAAATTGGCCACCTTATTGTCCACTTCTTTCTGGAAAAAGTCCCCGATTTTACGCATCACCTCTTCCAGCTTGCCACTTTGCTCTCCTACGGACACCATCTGCACCAAGATAGAACTGAACTCCTCCGGGTGCTGAGAAAGCACCCCTTTCATTTGTCCGCCGCCTTTCACTTCTTC
>CAYTAF010000061.1:0-3447 GCA_964435865.1 uncultured Candidatus Saccharibacteria bacterium
GAACCCTTAATGTAGTCAAAGTTAGCCGGAGTTAAAATATACCAGGTCACCTGATATTTACGCGGATAGCTCCTAATTTTTTGCCAAATCGCCGCATCAAAATAATACTCGGTGTGAATATCCCGAGCCAAGCGCGGCCGCAAGCTTTTCAGATAAAAATCGCGGAAAAAGGCGAGTAATTTCAATATCATAAATTATCCGCTTCCTTAGGGCGCTTAATCCCTTTGCAAGAAAACACCTCATCCAACCATAAAAATTTATCTCTGTAATAAAGCCGGGGCTGGTTGGGAACCCGCTCCAATTGAATACCGTACTCACCGCACACTTTTTGAAGGCGGGCCAAAACAACAAACTGCTCTCTATCCTCTCCGCCCATCCAAACATCGCGCACCCAGCCAATGGTAAACATACGAAGCAAAAATATTAACCGTTGCCACTTCAATTTTATCACAGCGGCTGGTAATTGTTTCAAATAACGGCCCGAGCCATGATTCCAAAACATCAACAAAATACCGCCGTCTCGCAAAAGTCCGCTAAAAACAGCAATTGCCTCCTGCCAATTTATATACTGCAAAACACTGTTACACAATATCACATCAAAACTTCCGGCGCGAAAACAATTAGTTAAGTCGCGATACGACATTTTTTGGAAATAACAATTTTGCACCCGGTAGCTCTCCCTGTATTGACGCGCTATCTCTAAAAATTCCTGCTGAGTATCAATGGCATAAACCGTACTGCCTGGATAAAGCGCGGAAGCGGCAATACTCCACTGCCCGGGGCCGCAACCTACATCTAAAATTTTAGCCGGCCTCTTTACGCCTTGGTCTTGCAAAGCTTTTTGATAGGCCTCTAAGCCAACTTGATAGCGAGAACGGGTATATCGCTCATAAAACTGCTCCCTGCTTTGGCTCATAAATTATAATCATGAGTGCTTATCTCTCGCTTTGCCAAGCGTAAGCCCAATTCCTCGCACAAATCGGGCAGATCCTTATCTTTCGCCCACCAGCCGGGCACCAATTCTTTAAAAACAATACCATTCTTTTTACCCCATTCTATTGCTTCTTTCAGTAAAGTGCGCTTTTCCGGTGTAGGCATAAATACGAATTTCCAAAAATGCACGTGCAATTCCAATTTCAGCCCCTCTTTTTTCATCTGCTGAACTCGCTCGGATAAAAGCTTATCTAATTCTTTTTTTGACATATCCGCCCCAACAAAATTACGGATATAACCGTAATTAGCCGGTGTCATTATATACCACGTCACTTGATGCCGACGCGGATAGTCCTGTATTCTCTGCCACACCCAATCCAGGTGATAGGCCTCGGTATGCACCTGCTTGGCTCGCTTGATTTGAAATTTCTCTATGGAACCCAATAAAGCAGATTTGCTTGCTCTCAGCAAAAAACTCATAGTTTTATTTCGCCCGAATTAATTCTTTAAAAAATCGCTGATAGCGAGGACGCAGTGCCTCAACGGAAAATTCGCTCTCAATTTTCTCGCGGCCGGCTTGCCTTAATTGCCCCCGATGCTCTAAGGCATACTGAAGTTTTACCGCAAAATTCGAATCATCCGCCAACACCACCGGCGGAGCAAGGAAAGATACGTCTCCCACATCCGTTGCCACCACCGGCATCCCGGAAGCCATTGCTTCCATTATAGTATGCGGCAAGCCCTCATCCCGGCTGGACTGAAACAACACATCCGCCGCTCCATAATACTGTGATATCTCCTCATGAGGTACGGCCCCCAAGTAGCGAGCGTTCGGCAGCGCCTCCAACTTATTGCGCAATCCTTCTACGCTTTCTCCGCGAAACGACTGGAGCTGACCGGCAATATAAAATTGTTTTTCAGGCAACCGGCGAATGGTTTTGAGTAAACGATCACTGCCTTTTAAGTATGCCACGCGCCCTACATACAAAACAATCTCCTCATCCTGAGATATCCCCAATCTTTCACGGCATTGCTTTTTATTCTGCTTGCCAAACTGCGAGGCGTCAACAGGTTGCGGCAGAGTAATCACTTTATTTTTATTTAAGACAAAGCCCTCTTTTTTCATCATCTCGCTCAAATTGGGGCCGAGGGCCTGAATAGTATTTACTAGATTGGCGGTGACAGCTCCGCCAAATAAACGCTTAATCAAAAAAAGCTTTACTTTAAAACCAAGCTGGGTCACCTTTTTGTAATTACGCATCTCTTCCGCTCCCACCAATCCGACCGAGGCGATACCGGCTTTTTTACCTGCTAAAGCTATATGAAAACCGTGCACACTAAAGTTAATTAAATTGGAAATAACTTGAATATTTTCCTGCTTACAAATGCGCGGAATCGTAGTGAGCGCGTCTTTAGTTATAATGCCCGTCCCCGCGGATATAAAATGAACTTTGTATCCTTTAACTCCCTGCTCTTTAAATTTTTTGTACTCCCGCTCGGGCACGAAAAGATGCAAGGCAAAACTGTCGCCCAGCATTTTTTGAAAGCTGTCCAGTAATGTTACCTGATTAAAACTGAACTTAGTGGTGTAATAGGCAATGCCGATTTTTTTCCTCATAAAAGCAAAAAATTATTTCCACTTATTTAGATCCTCCCCAATAAGTTTCTCCAAATTGCGCACATCTTCGCGGTAAAGCTCGCGCAATTCCGATAAGGCCTCCCCGGCAAGCCCCTCTTTTTTCCCGCTCTGGCCGAAAATACTGTAATACAATCGCTTAAAGGGCCCGCCTCTTCTGAGCAAATGGCCAATTTTTAGCCGATCCAAAAACGGCATCAAATATTTATGCACCAGCCGGCCTACCGTGGTTTCTTTTAAGCCACTGGCGTTTACCCGCGCCTTTGCCACTCCGGACACAAAAGTGCTGTTCACTCCTAAAAATGCGTACACTCGCGATAAAGCCGCAAGCGGCTGATTTTTTATATCCCGATCGTAAAGTAAAACCAAAATATTATCCGAGGAAAAAGCGCGGTAATACGGCTCCAGGTATTTGTAATAAAAACCGGGCTCCAGAATAAGCTCCGGCATCTCCTGTTTCGCCCCCTCAAAGCTTTGCCAACTTTTATTATGAGAAAAGCGGGTATATCGATACTGAGAAAAAGCGCGCTCCACCGGATCCCGCAAAACCGCAATAATTTTGGCATCCGGGTTGTGGTTTTTAATATTTTTGGGGATCTCAGGGTCCTCGTAAAAATAATTCACATTATAATCCCCCTTAATTGCCCCTTGCTTTTTAAAATAACTTTCTGCCGCCTGCCATTTCTGTCGGTCAGTTCCATTAAAAAACAAATTCCACTGCCGCTGATCTTTAGGTAAAAGCTCAACCCCCGGATGCTCGCGCAAGCACTCCGCCAGCCACGTAGTGCCGCACCGCGGCGCCCCGATGCCTGCAAAATCTATTCGCAAGTGCTGGTTATCTTGCTCCATACATTATTTCCAAAAACTTAAATCCCGGT
>CAYTAF010000062.1:0-3378 GCA_964435865.1 uncultured Candidatus Saccharibacteria bacterium
GACCACGCTAAGCGGCTTGAGTCGTATGTTATAGCGCTATGCTCTCCGGATCCAGTTTCCTCAAGACCTCAGACAATTGTTCTTGTGGAATCGGCGCTCCGCTGTACTCTATCCCCATGTAGGCCTTTTCTATTACGGCTCTCTCGGCCTCCAGTCGGTTAATCTCTTGCGGGGTATGGTCAGGATATAAAGCGTAATAAAACTTTTCCTCATCTTTACTGTCTCGCAGAATATAATGGTGGCCTTGCCGATACGGCAAAAAGGCGACCGGAATATATGATTGGTTTCTCGAATTCTCCATAATTACCGCACCTCAAAATTTATACCTTTTTCTTCTAATTGCTGTTTTACTTCTTCTCCCGGGTCTCCTCCGGTAAAAATGATAGTATCAATTTCTTCTACGGACGCTCCGTTATTAACGTGGGTCTCAATATACTGCAAAGAAGCAAACTGACCTTCGTCGGTTCGGCTATAATGAGATCTTTTCGGATCTCCACCTTGAAAATAGTGGTCATACATCGCCTTGCCTAAAACAGCGTGCTCTTGAAGCAATTTTCGGTTATCCAATTGGTGCCATTTGCTTTCTGAACTCTTAACATCAAAGGGCTCAACAAGAGACAACTTCGCATTCATGCTGTCACCTAAAACAAAACGAGATCGCTCCAGAACCGAATCCTTAAACCGCACCACCGCATCTCCGTAATTCGGCGCGGGGCCGTTTTCGGCGTCATACGGATTATCCGTACTTAAAGCCGCATATATGGGATTTTCTGTCTCCATCTGCTCCTCCGCTTGCTGGCGATTGCGTTGGTATTCCATGGCGCCTCCCAGGGCCTCCAGCGTTTTAGAGTTGGCTTTTTGCTCCTCCTCGCTTAACTCCCAAAAAGAGGCGAACTTTCCCTGCTCTAAAATAGCTTGCAGCTTCGCCCCGGAAGTATTAAGCTCACATCGGTAGCTTTCTCGTGTTTTCTCAATACATTCCTGCAAAGAACGAAACACCCCGGACAAATCTTTATTTTCCGGGTCTTTGTACTGCCTGTACCAATAACGTAAGTAATCATAGGTCATATTTCGAGCATTCTCAAAAGAGCGCTCTATATCTTCCCGCGGCACTTCCTGCTCTAATTCTGTTTGAGGACTGTATTCTTCTTGACTTTGTCTATCTACCCCTAATTCCGGATAAACCGTTTGCTCGATAAATTCCCGGGCTTGCACCTCTCTTTGTTCAGCCGCCTCCAGCTCTTTCAAAAAGTTCTCGTATTCGGCCAGCAAAGGTTCAATTTGTTCTTGCATATGGGCTGACTTCTCCTGCCACTCAAGCTTCATATCTTCCAGTTTTTTCTCTGCCAACTCTACGCGCTCCTGAGCCCTTTCTTTTTCCGCCTGCAATCTTCTAAATTCATCAAGGTCAGACCCGGAAAGCAAATCCGCCTCTTGTGCTTCTTCTAAAAATTCTTTTGGGTCTTGGGTATCTTTTTTGCTCAAAAGCTCGTCAACCTGGCTCAAAAGCTCTTTATTGCGCCACCGCCCCAAAAGCCCGGACTTTTCCTGTTTTAAATCTCTTAATTGATTCGCAATTTTTTCTTGCTCCTGCTCCAGCCCACCCCGAAGTTCGTTAATTTTTTCTTCGCGTTCCTTTTTATTTTCCCGCCACTTATCCTGATCTTCAATGTCTCGAGAAAGAGGCAATTCTTCCTTGTATTCTTTCACTCTTTCGGTATATTGCTCCTTTAAATCATAAAAAGAATTTGTGAAATTCCGAATGGATTCAAACTCCAAGTCCTTCCCCACCTTTTGCGGAAAAAATTCTACACTCCCTAAGTTCTCCTTTAAAAACTCATCTATTTCTTTAAAAACTTCCGCTCTCTCGAGCGGATCATCGGGTAAATCTCTCATTTTACCCCGCATCTCTTGCAGTTCCTGTTGCTTTTCCTCCGCGAAGCGGCCGAGTTCTGTTTCGAGCTCTTCTTTTTGGTTTTCTTTTTCTACTTGCCCTCCCTCTGATGACTCCTGCTCCAAAAGACCTTCGGTCTCTTGCTCTTGCTCCTTCTGCCTTTCGCTATCTTTTTCAGGATTGGCTGGCTCCATTAACTTCATTATAGCAAGCCCCTGTATAAAATTAAACAAGCTTCGCTAAATCAGCCCCTGAAATGTTTTAATGTTTGAGGAAACAGATTCATAAAATTGGAAAAACGCCCAACGCCATCAAGGCAGACAAAAAACGGCCAGACAAAATGGACCAGGCCTTGCTTAGGGTAGCTGGGAGACACCTATTTTATTGACAAAAATATGGACACCTTTATTCTTAATTGAGGAGAAGGGTAGATAAACGTTATAAAAACAATATATGTCCACACCAACAAAAGGGATTACCTTTAAGGATGTGCTGATTATCCCTCAGTATAGTGATTTGAAAAGCAGGGAAGAGGTTGATGTATCTCACAAAGGGATGGGCATCCCTGTTATAAGCGCGGCTATGGATGTTATTACGGGTCCGGAGATGCAAAAAGCAATGAAAGAAAAAGGAGGAATGGGCATCCACCACCGTTATTGTGATTTAAACGAGCTGGCAGCCAATACCGGAGCCGTGGCTTGCTCACCTTCTATGGGCGAAGAATTTTTAAAGAAATCCAAAGCTCATACTCTTGTCTTGGACGTAGCTCACGGAGACAGCAAGCGAACCATAGAATACGCCCAAAAAGCCAAAAAAATTACCAAAAAGCAGGTAATATCAGCCAATATAGTTACACCGGAAGCAGCGGAGAGGTACTGGCAAGCCGGCATAGATACGTTTAAAGTCGGAGTGGGCACCGGCGGAGCTTGCACCACAAGAGAAGTAACAGGCGTGGGCTACCCTCAGCTTTCCGCTTTAATGAACATCCGGGGAAAATTTCCGAACGCCACCATTTGGGCGGACGGCGGCATAAAGACCAGCGGAGATATTTTAAAAGCATTGGCGGCCGGAGCGGACGCGGTTATACTGGGCGGTATGCTGGCTGGTTGCCAAGAAACTCCATCACCCGGTATATACAGAGGAATGGCAAGCAAAGAAGCCCGTGAACAAGCGGGCAAGGAGGTAGAGGCCCAAGAGGGAGAAAGTAAAAATGTTCCGTTAGCCGGCAGTGCTTCTGATCTAATAGATGAAATTGCCTCCAGCTTACGAGCCGGCTTAGCTTACGTGGGAGCAAGAAACATAAAAGAATTCCACCAAAGAGCCAGATTCGTAAAAACGTAATATTCTCCAACGAGAAACAGGCAGGTATCTGAAGATACCTGCCTGTTTTACTTTTACCACAAAGAACGTCATTGGCTCCGCCAGTACTCCAGCCAGGGCCGGAGCACGTTCTGCCGCAAAGATTGCGGGCTGAGCCACTCGCT
>CAYTAF010000063.1:0-3256 GCA_964435865.1 uncultured Candidatus Saccharibacteria bacterium
GTTTCTATCTCCATGACCTGACGGCCTTTATAATATCCACAATTCGCACACATTCGGTGCGCTTGTTTCGGAGACGAACACTGCGGGCAATCCATCAGGCGAACCGCCTGTAGTTTCTGATGAGCCCGCCTATCTCCCCGTTGCTTTCTGGTTGTTTTCTTTTTAGGGACAGCCATAGCATTTTTTGTAGAGCAAAAATAATTTTCAATTTGCTTTCGCGGTACACCCAAGTCCTAAATTTCCAAACAAATTTTAAGCTTCAAATAGCTTAGAATTGAAATTTAATTAATTGGAATTTATTTGTAAATTGGAAATTGGAGCTTGGAAATTAATTTTACCAATCATACCTTCTAATTGCAAGAGTGTCAATTTTGAAAAGAACCACCCGTCAAAGTATAATGGATATAATGTCGAGATTTACTCATTTACACGTGCACTCTCATTACTCTCTACTGGATGGGCTGCCCAAAGTCCCACAACTGGTAGAAGCGGCCAAAGAAAAAGATATGGATTCCATCGCCCTCACTGACCACGGCGTAATGCACGGAGTTGTTAAACTATACAAGGAATGCAAAGAAGCCGGAATAAAGCCGATTCTAGGCACTGAAGCCTATTTGGCCGCCCGAAAATATACACAAAAAAACGCCCAGCTGGATCGCAAAAGCTACCACTTAACTCTTTTGGCCAAAAATAACGCTGGATATCAGAACCTAATGAAGTTAACTACTAAGGCTCACCTGGAAGGATTTTATTACAAGCCACGCATTGACCGAGATCTACTCAAACAATACTCCGAAGGCCTCGTTTGTCTCTCTGGTTGCCTGCAGGGAGAAATTCCGCAAGCCGTTGCCGCCGGAAATCATGAAAAAGCAGAAAAATTAATTGAAGAATACCGGGGTATTTTTGCCTCCGGAGATTTTTACCTGGAACTCCAAAATCACCCTAATATTTCCGAACAAGGCGCGGTCAATGAATTTTTGTACAAAATGAGCTCTACTTATAATCTCCCTCTAGTTGCGACCAACGATGTTCATTACCTGGAACCAAAAGACGCCGAAGCCCAAGACGCACTGGTTGCCATCCAGACCAAAAAACTGATGAGTGAGTCTAATCGCATGACTCAACGTGAAAATGACTTGTCCTTGCGTGACCCCCAAGAAATGGAAAAAACTTTTAAAGATACCCCGCAAGCACTGGAGTCAACGCAAGATATAGCAAAAAAATGCCACGTAGAGCTAACAATGGGTGAAGACAAAATGCCCACTTACCCTTTGCCGAAAGGAGAAACAGCTCTATCAAAACTCAAAAAAAACTGCGCCGAAGGACTAAAAGCTCGTTTTGATATTGACGCCAAGGTTCAAAGCGGAGAAATAACTATTACAAAATCACCTCTCTCCGAAAAAGAAACCGAAGAAATCCTGGAACGCCTTCATCACGAATTAAATATCATCGAATCCACGGGATTCCCAGGCTACTTTCTTATTGTCCAAGACGTAGTAAATTGGGCCAAACAACAAAAAATCGCGGTAGGGCCGGGCCGTGGATCAGCGGCGGGCTCCCTGGTCTCTTATTTACTGAACATTACCAACGTCAACCCGCTACGCTATGGCCTGCTATTTGAGCGCTTCCTAACAGACAACCGCATCGAACCTCCGGATATAGATATCGACTTTGCTGATCATAGGCGCGAGGAAGTTATTGACTATATCCGAGCCCGCTACGGAGAAGAGTACGTTGCCCAAATTATCACCTTTGGAACCATGGGGGCGCGAGCTGTAGTGCGAGACGTAGGCCGCGTCTTGGGCTATAGTTACGATTACTGTGATCAGCTGGCTAAATTGATACCGTTCGGATCCTCTTTAAGCGAAGCCCTGGAAGAAACCCAGGAATTTCGCAATGCCTACGATAACGACCCACAAGCCAAAAAACTGGTAGACTTGAGCCTGCAACTGGAAGACGGGTGCAGGCACGCCTCTACTCATGCGGCCGCGGTAGTAGTCACTCCGGACCCCCTTGTTGAGCACACTCCCCTGCAACATGCCTCCCAGGGCGATAAAACAGTGGTCACTCAATATGATATGTACGACACGGTAAAGCTCGGCCTGTTAAAATTAGACATTTTGGGTTTGCGCAACTTATCTATTATTGAGGAGGCGCTTAACTGGGTAGAAGAAGATACGGGGCAACACATGGAAATGGACCAAATCCCCCTGGAAGAACCCAATACCTATAATCTGTTTCAAAAAGGCAACACGGTGGGCATCTTTCAGCTGGAAAGTGAGGGTATGCGCCACTACCTGAAAGAACTAAAGCCCGAGCGCATCGAGGATATTATTGCTATGGTCGCCTTATATCGTCCCGGCCCCATGGAACTTATCCCGCAATTTATTAATCGTAAACACGGAAAAGAGGAGGTAGAGTACCTGCACCCTCAGCTGAAACCTATTCTCAAAGACACCTATGGTATCGCGGTGTACCAAGAGCAGGTTTTACGAATGGCCCGCGATTTGGCCGGTTTTTCTCTGGCGGAAGCAGACGTTTTGCGCAAAGCAGTAGGCAAAAAAATTAAAGAATTAATGGATGAACAGGAAACCAAATTTATTAACGGGTGCCTGGAAAACGGTTTTGATAAAGACACCGCCAATAAACTGTTTTCTTTTATTGAACCCTTTACCCGGTACGGGTTTAACCAAGCCCATGCTACAAGCTACGCGCTTATAGCCGTACAAACAGCCTACTTAAAAGCCAACTATCCGGTAGAGTTTTACTCTGCCCTACTCAATTCCAAAAAGGACGATATAGACAAGATTGCCTTTTTTATTGAAGACGCTTACAGCAACAATATTGAAGTGTTGCCCCCGGATATCAATGAATCTCGAGCTAATTTTTCCCCGAGCGGGGAAAACGCCATCCGGTTTGGCTTAGAAGCCATTAAAAATGTAGGCACCGGCTTAGTGCAAGAAATTCGGGAGGAGCGCAGGCGCGGCGGTCCGTTTGAATCTATCGGAGACATTGCCGAGCGCATCCAGAGCCGTAACTTTAACAAAAAATCGCTGGAGGCTCTTATTAAAACCGGTGCCCTTGACGCATTCGGTGAACGCGGTACGCTACTGACAAACATCGATAACATTTTACGGGCGGCCGGAGAACATAAAAAAACCGCTGCTACCAACCAGGACTCTCTTTTTGCCGCCGCTGAAAACATTGATTTCCGCCCCAATGTTCAGCTAGACCCGGCGGATCCGGCCCCGGAACG
>CAYTAF010000064.1:0-3204 GCA_964435865.1 uncultured Candidatus Saccharibacteria bacterium
GGCGAGTGGGGTCTCAGATTTGAAAACCATCACTATAACTTCTAATGGCAGCGTTGATGTGCAGTAAAATTCACATTCAAAAAGGTTTTACTCTGATGGAGACCCTTATAGCTACCGCTATTATGTTGGTAAGTGTGGCTGCTATTTTTGCACTGGGAGGTCAAACTTTTCAGGCGGCTCAACAATCAGAGGCGCGCTTTACTGCCGCTTTTTTGGCGCAAGAAGGTATAGAGATAGTGAGAGGGGTACGGGACAATAACTGGCTGGAAGATGTTGCCTGGGATAAGGGCTTAGATGCCGGGACGTATATTGCTGATTATAAAGATCAAACCCTCAGTGCGTATTCTAATACTCCATTGAAAAAAGAAAGTAACGGCTTTTATCAGTATGATTCAGGCAGCGATACTAGTTTTAGTCGTAAAATCGAGATTAGTGATAAAACAACGAATTCTTTTTTAGTTACAGTAACGGTAAGCTGGGGTGATAGCCAAGTACAGGTTAAGGATAAACTTTGGAATTGGAGATAATTTATTTATGAGGCATCATCAAGCAGACCAAAAAGGTGTAACGCTCATAGAGCTCTTGGTTGCTACCAGTGTGCTTGCCTTGATCGTTATTGCGTTGGCAACCACCGGGGTTTCTATAATGCAGACGCAAAATAGGGCCAACGCCTTACAGGGGTTGCAGGATGATTTGCGGTTTTCTCTGGAGGTTGCCGGCAAGGAAATTCGCTTATCTCAAGTTTCCAAAGACGCGCAGGATACAAATTGTGTACCGGAGGGAGACAGTTTTGTCTACACCAATTCCAGTTTGCGTTTTATTAACGATCGTGATGAATGTGTTAGATACCAATATGATGCTACCAACCAGACGCTTTGTCGGGATGTGGATAGTAATTTAGATGATGGGGTTTCTTTCCCGGCTTCTTGTACTTCTATTATTTCCAACAAAACCAAAATTACCGATTTGCGTTTTACTGTTACCGGTCAAGACCAGGCGGGCCAGCAACCCCGCATAACGGTAACATTGAATTCTCAGTCAAGTGTTCGATCTGATATTACCTTGAGCTTACAAACTACTGTAACTCAACGCGAGTTAGATGTTTTTAAGAAATAAAAAACACAACCAGCAAGGTATAGCCCTCGTGCTTACTATTGTTACTTTGGCGGTGTCTTTTGCCATCGTATTATCTTTAGCTTCCATTTTTTTACTGGAGTTGCGGGCTTCTAATTTGGCTGTTGATTCCACAAAAAGTTTTTACGCGGCGGATGCCGCTGTAGAACGAGCCCTTTTTAAGCACCGCCAGGAAAATAGTCCGCCAGCTAATGAGTCGGGAGATGTAGACAGCAGTCATTCTTGGGAGTATCAAACTCAGTGCCCAGTTTCATGTCAAAACGGAAAGCAGTGTAATGAGATCAGGGCGACAGGCTCTTCGGGTGCTACCAAGAGGGTCTTAACAGCTAGGTATATAGTAGATACTTGTCCTTAATTTTATTTTTATTTTTTATTACAATGGAAGTTAATTCGTTAAATGTGGGGAACATAGAAGGTCTAGCCCGACTTACAGTACAGGAAAGTCAAAAACAAAATTTACAAAAAGATCTTGAAGAAGTGCTAAGTTTTGCCGAGAAACTTCAGAAAGTTGACATTACTGAATCGGGAAAACATCTGTCGGATACTAGTCTTCAGAATATAACGCGAGTTGATGGGTCCGACTATGTTCCTTGGCAGAATAGTATTGATGCAGGGTTGCGTGGCCAAGCCCCTGCTACCGAGGATAATTATTTTGTGGTAGAGCGCGTTATCAGTCGTTAATATGAGCATTACCGAATCAATTAAAAAAATTAGAAAGCAGGAAATTAGGGCCGAGGAGTTGGCTAAACAGTATATAGATATCACCCAAAGTAAAGACGCCGAAATAGGTGCTTTTTTAGAGATTTTTCACCAAGGATCAAAGGACAAAGCAAAACGAATTGATGATAGAATTAAACAGAATGAAAAAGTTGGTTACCTTTCCGGTGCGCAAATTGCTGTAAAAGATAATATCCTGCATTGTGGCCAACTGGCGACAGCCGCTTCCAGTATTTTGGAAACCTATACTGCGCCGTACGATGCTGGTGTAATAGAGCGCCTGGAGAGAGCCGGGGCATTGCTTTTCGGGCGGACCAATTTGGATGAGTTTGCTATGGGTGTTTCAACGGAAAATTCTGCTTTTCAGGTCACGAAAAATCCGCATGATACTACACGGGTGGCCGGGGGTTCTTCAGGTGGCTCCGCGGCAGCGGTGGCTGCCGGAATGGTGCCGGCCGCCCTGGGTTCGGATACCGGTGGCTCTATACGACAGCCGGCTTCTTTTTGCGGGGTAGTCGGATTTCGGCCTTCTTACGGAGCTGTAAGCAGGCGTGGGCTTATTGCAATGTGTTCCAGCATGGATCAAGTTGGTCCCATTACTCAAGATGTCACCAGTGCTAAGGATTTGTTCGGAGTTATAGCTGGCAAGGACAAGTTGGATGCAACTAGTTTTGATCTAAAAAAGAGTGAAAATAAAAAAGTAATAAAAGGAGCCACTATAGGCCTGCCAAAAGAGTTTTTTGAAACAAAGTATCTACATAAAGAGGTAAAAGAAGTTATTTATAATCAGATTGAAATTTTGAAAAAATATGGTGCCAGCTTCCGGGAGGTTTCTTTGCCGCTTTCCACGCAAGCGGCGGTTGCGTGTTATTATACTATAGTGCCGGCGGAAGTCAGTTCCAACTTGGCGCGATATGATGGAGTTAAGTACGGATTAAGTAAGCAAGGGGAAACATATATAGATCGTTATATTAATACCCGCGGCGCCGGCTTCGGTCCGGAGCCCAAGCGACGTATCTTGCTTGGCACCTATGTGCTTTCTGCTGGGTATAAAGACAAGCATTATCATAAAGCTCAAGCGGTGCGCGACAGAATAAAACAGGAGTTTGCCAATGTGTTTAGTGAGGTGGATTTCTTGATAACTCCCACCACGCCCAATCCGGCTTTTCGTGTTGGCGAAAAGGCCGATGACCCCATGGAGATGTATATGCAGGATCTATTTACTGCCTCTGCCAGTTTAGCTGGCATTCCTGCTATATCGATTCCGGCCGGCCTGGCGGGCCATTTACCTGTGGGTATGCAAATTATAGGACCTCGGCAAGCTGACTGGCCCCTGTTGGATTTTGCCGAACA
>CAYTAF010000065.1:0-1523 GCA_964435865.1 uncultured Candidatus Saccharibacteria bacterium
TCGGGAAAATGGCGCCCTATGTAGCGGTACAAGTGATGCTTTTTGCGAAACAAAGCAGCTACATCATCTGGAAAGTCACGCAAACGGCACTGCTGCCACTGGCCGCCGCTGTATTGGTAGAAGCGGCCGTTTTCCCGTTTGTAGCCGCGCTCAAGCCGACCTTCTTGATCTCTGCCCATCGGGCGCCGTTTGGTAAATTTATGGACTAGCCCCGCCCGGATTTCAATACGGGGGGTGCCAGCCATTGTTACTCGTTTCACCCCCTCTTGCTTGCCGGAAGAGCTGTTTTCCGATTTCTTGCCAAACTTGAGTTGAGGTTGTCTCACTTTCGGGTCTTGGTCCTGCACCGCCTCTTGCAATTGACTAACTTGCTCCTGCCTGGAAGTCCTTGGCAAGTCCTCCGGGCGGATGGGCTGAGCCGCATAGGCCTCTTTGCCCCAGCATGGATTAAAATAAGGACAAAAGCGGCACCGGCGGTAATCATCCGTGCGCGGGAAGCGCTCTTGGGCCAGCTTATCCAAAAAACTCTCTATTTCGTCTAATGCCTCAGCGTGATCCTGCTCGTCGCGCCAAGTGGGAACGGGCTCCCAAAAATTGGGCTTGCCTTGTTCCCCCCCCCGCTTGTAATTCAATGGATACCACAAAAGGCACTGCTCTTCTGTCTCGTATTCAAATCGAAAAGCCAGCGAATACAAGCTGAACTGGAGGCCCTTATGTAAAGGCAACTGCTTTCGCGCGTCTTCTACCGAAAAAAAGGTGCGGCCGGTTTTAAAGTCCACTACCATATACCGACCTTCTTCATCCGGGCGAATTTGGTCGATCATACCCGTTAACGTCACTCCCTGCAAGGAAGACCGGAATACGCCCAGCGGCACCGAAAAGCTCTTCTCCACCTGTACGGGCCAAGGGGCGTCTTGGTGGTGCAGATAATAGTTTGCCAACAAAATAGAGCCGAAATTCTTAAGCTGATGCCACTCCGATTTTATTTCCTCCGGGTCACCGGAAGAGTACTCTATTTCCTGAAAGGGCTGCCCGCCTAAAATAGACGGGTCACCATCAGGTCGAGTAAACTCCGGCCACAAAAAGCCCTGCCAGAAATTAGTAAAACTCTGCACTGAGCGAAAGAAAAACTGCGGCCGGCCTTTTTGCACACGCTCCAGACGCTGGCGTGGATCACCCTTGTAAAGCCATTCCAGGGCACGGTGCACCGCGCTGCCAAACACCAAATGGATAGGCGTGGGCACCGGATGCTTTTGGATATAGGCAAACCAATACCGGCGCGGGCACTGTTTCATTAAACTCACCTTGCTATAACTTACCTGCACGAACACTCACCTCGCTTTCAAAGAACGGATATTTTCTTATATCACTAAAAAATAAAACAGTCAACCAAATGATGAACGGAATAATAATGGACTAAAAACAGCTCAGCGACATCCGATGTCGCTGAACTTTATGGGATAAAGTTGGGCTGTAATCCGCGATACACACTAAACGGCTAATACAATTGTATTAGCCGTTTA
>CAYTAF010000065.1:1623-3171 GCA_964435865.1 uncultured Candidatus Saccharibacteria bacterium
CCTCTTCCAGCTCTTTTTTGATTTTTTCAAATTTATTTTCCGCGGTCTGCAGTTTTTTGCGAGCTTGCTTGATAAGCTCACTGCCTTCCTCAAACTTTTTTAAGCTTTCTTCTACGTCCACGTCCTTGTTGTTTAGCTCCTCTACGATCTGCTCCAAGCGCTTGAGCACGTTTTCCACTTTTTGCTCTTGGGTTTGTTCTTCGTTATTTTTCTCTGATGCTTGCTTGCTCATAAAGAAAAAATTTAAAAAATAATTACACTATATAGCTGTATCACCGTTACGTAACGGTGATACAGTCAGCTATTTTTCATTGACCTCTTCTACACGAGACGTGGAGTAACCTTTTGCAAAATGAATTTTTAGCGTATCGCCTTTTTGTAAATCTTCAGCTTGCTTTACTACGGTGCCGTCATCACGATAACTGATACTGTAACCCCGCTCCAGCACCGCCTTGGGATTAAGAGATTTTAAAGCGGTTTCGGCTATATGCAAACGATTTTGACGTACTTTGAGCGCATCTCCCATAACTTCCGTTTGCCGGGAGGCAAATTGGTTTAACCGATATTGGTATTGTGCTATTTTTTGACGATACTCTTGCAATGCTCCCGTATATCCACGAACAAGCCCGCGAAACCTATCGAATACCCGCTGTAAAACACGGTGAAGCTGCTCGCTGGTATGACGCAAGCTGGCACGATAGTCCCGCAAAAGTTGGCGGCAGGCGTTCACCAAATTTTGACCGGCCAGTTGCAGCTGCCTACGCTCATCGGTTAGGGTTCGCTCGGTAGCATACTGCATACTCTGCCAGTGCTCGTTAACTTCTTGGATCAATTCCTCGCGCCGGCGCCTTAAAAATTGAGCCGTAGCCGTAGGTGTGGACTCTCGACGGTCCGCGGTTAAACCGGCGATGGTGGTATCCCCCTCATGCCCGATGCCGGCCAGTATCGGCAAACGGGAAGTGAAAACCGCGTCAGCTACTTCTTCCGAGTTAAAGGCCTTCAGTTGTTGAAGGCCTCCTCCGCCTCGCACCACCACCAGCACGTCTAAATCCGGGCGGTGTTTATTAAACCGCCGGATGGCTGTAACAATGGAATCTTCCGCGTAATCCCCTTCTACGTACACATCTTGATAAAACACATTAAAGCCGTATTCTCCCAAATTCTTTTTAAAGTCCCTAATGGCTTGCCCGCTTTCCGAGGTTATAAGGCCAATATTCTTAATAAACCGTGGAAGTTCACGCTTGCGCTCTTTGGCAAAATACCCCTGCTTTTCCAGTTTAGCTTTTAATTGTTCAAAGGCCTTAAGCAAAGCGCCCTCGCCTACCGGATCCACTTTCCAAATTTTAATATTAAACCGACCGTTTTTATAAATATCGGGAACACCCTGCACAGCTACTTCCATACCCTCTTCCAATAAATACTCGTAATCACGCAAAATATTACCGGGAACAAAGCAGCCCACTTCGTAGCTTTCATCGTCCGGATCCTGCACGGTTAAAAACGCATAGCGGCGGCCGCGACCAACATTCACCCGCGAAATCTCGCCCT
>CAYTAF010000066.1:0-3075 GCA_964435865.1 uncultured Candidatus Saccharibacteria bacterium
GTGGATATGTATACCGGTGAGAATTTGCCGGAAGACAAAAAAAGTATGAGTTTTCGTGTGGTTTACCGTTCGCAAGATAGGACGCTTTCGGACAAGGAAGTGGATGAAATTCATAAAAATATTGAGAGGGTTCTTCACAAGGAATTGGGTGCCGAAATACGATAGAGGGACTTGCCATCGCTCTACTTGGCCATCGGGCGTCGCCAGCTCTTGCGGCTGGCGCGCCCTGCGCCCTCGGCGCCAAAACTCAAAAATCTTTAGATTTTTGAGACCAAGTTTTTGGCGCCTGCGGGAGCTGGCATACGAGCGGTGGCAAGTCCAAAACTCGATGCTAATCCATCAGGTAGTTCTACGCAGCGGGTTACGAGCCGGCATCGGCTTGGTGTCGCCGGAGGCGACCGATGCCGTGCTCGTTCCTCGGAGGCGCCGCTGGAGCGCCGAGAATGAGCGAGGAGAACTGCCTGATGGTGTTTTAATAAATTGTTAGTGTTCTTGTGTAATATTTATGGCTAAAAAAGAGCAAAACAAGCAAGGTTATACTGCCGAAGATATATATGTGTTGGAGGGTTTGGAGCCGGTGCGTAAAAGGCCGGGAATGTATATCGGCTCCACGGGCTCTGAAGGCTTACACCATTTGATTTGGGAGGTGATAGACAATGGTATTGATGAAGCTATGGCTGGCCATGCCGACACGGTTACTTTGGAGTTGGAAGGTGATAGAAAGGTGCGGGTTTCGGATAATGGTCGCGGCATTCCGGTGGATACCCACGAGCGCACCGGTAAATCAGCCCTTGAGACAGTAATGACAACACTGCATGCCGGAGGTAAATTTGGCGGCAAGTCCTATCAGGTTGCTGGTGGATTGCACGGCGTCGGCGTTTCTGTAGTGACCGCTTTGTCTAAATATGCGAAAGCCACCATCTGTCGTGATAATGTGCAATACGAACAAGAATATGCCCAAGGGGCACCACAAGGGGAGCTCAAAGAGCTCGGGGAATGCGATCATAACGGTACCACTATTGAATTCGAGCCGGACCCGGAAATCTTTTTTCGGCATGAAAAACCGGACGGGCCGATATTTTCTTTGCAAAAGATTTTTGACCACTTGCGGCGCCAGGCCTATCTTACACCCAGTTTAAGTATAGTTGTTAAGGATAACCGGGAAAATCGCGGCGAAGACATGGAGCTTGCGCAGGAGTATACCTTTTACTTTGAAGGGGGCATCCGGGCCTTTGTTCAATATCTGAACCGGGGTGAGACGGGAGAGCATGAGGAAGTTTTTTATACACAGGGCGAAGAAGAGGGTGTTTTTGTGGAGACAGCACTGCAATATACCGAAGACTTGCAAAGTAACGTGCTTGCTTTTGCCAATAATATTGCCACTCCGGAGGGGGGCATGCACTTAACTGGTTTTAAAACCGCGCTTACCGCGGCTATTAATGATTTTGCTGTTGATAACGGTCACCTAAAAGACAATGAACGACTTTCCGGAAACGATGTGCAAGAGGGGTTGACTGCTGTTGTTTCAGTTAAGTTGCCGGATCCGCAGTTTGAGGGACAAACCAAGGCCAAGTTGGGTTCAACCGAGGCGCGCGCTGCTACCCGTAAAGTAGTGTATGAAGGGTTGCAAGAGTTTTTCAAAAAAGATCCCCGGGCCGCCCAAAGCATTATAGATAAGGCAGTACTGGCCCGTCAGGCTCGCCAAAAGGCAAAGGCAGTGCGGGAAACCATTATGAAAAAAGGCGCTCTGTCCAATGTAACTTTGCCTGGCAAGCTGACGGACTGCTCTCAGCGCGATCCGGAAAAAACCGAATTGTTTATTTTAGAGGGAGATAGTGCTGGTGGGAGCGCGAAAGCAGCACGCGACCCAAAAACGCAAGCAATTTTGCCTTTGCGGGGCAAGGTATTAAATGTGGAACGAGCACGATTAAAACGTATTTTAGAATTTAAAGAAATTAAGGCGCTTATTGTGGCCCTTGGTACGGCTATTGCCGAAGAGTTTGATGTTAGCAAACTGCGCTATCATAAAATTATTATTGCCACCGATCGTGACGTAGACGGGGAACACATTGCCACTTTATTGCTTACTTTGTTTTATCGGTATTTCCGGCCGATTATTGAAGGAGGCCATCTTTATATAGCGCAAGCCCCGCTTTATAAAATGACAGCGGGACAGCAAGTGGAATATGCGTATTCGGAAAGGGAACGCAAGGAAGTGCTGTCACGATTTGATAATCCGGATAAAGTGGAGGTGCAGAGGTACAAGGGGCTGGGAGAGATGAACGCGGAGGAGCTGTGGGAGACCACGATGGATCCGGAAAATAGAGTGTTGAAGCAGATGACTATTGAGGATGCGGCCAAGGCGGACGAATTATTTGATAAATTGATGGGTTCGGAGGTGCCACCCCGCCGCAAGTTTATTCAAACCCACGCGGCAGAGGTTTCCAATCTGGACGTATGATCAGTTACTGTTAGTACCACCAATTTATACCGAGCCGCTCATTCTCGGCGCTCCAGCGGCGCCTCCGAGGGATGAGCACGGCGTCGGTCCCCCTCACTTGCGCGCAAGTGAGGGGGACACCAAGCCAACGCCGGCTCATAACCCGCTCCCGGTATAAATTGGTGGTATTGAAGGTATTTTTTATTGACTGTGGTAGGTAGTTTCTATATAATATCTGTTACAATGAATGTTTTGCAAAAAGGCTGGAAAAGTTTACTTACCTATCTAAGGGGCTCCAAGCGAGAACTAAAGAAGGTGTCCTGGCCTACTCGCGAGAAAGCCACCCGTGATACGCTGGTGGTAATCGGCGTATCTTTAGCAGTGGCGGTTTTTTTGGGCGGCTTGGACTTTATATTCCTGAATATATTGAGTTTGATCGTTTGATAGTTGCTTGATGAGAGCAAGCCGATAGGCGAAGCTCGAATTTAGCAACAGTCAAACCCCGCCCCCTGTACGAGTCCTACCCCAAAAAGATTAGCAATAGTTTATTGATCTTGTATTTTCCAAGCAATAATGAGTGCAAGTGCTTGCATAGGGGGCGGGGTACAGTCAAGTCCATAATTCATCTCGCTAAC
>CAYTAF010000067.1:0-3004 GCA_964435865.1 uncultured Candidatus Saccharibacteria bacterium
TGTGATAAAAGTAGTCGACCCATAGTACCATTCGGTACATGGACCCGGCCCGAGGGTATAAACCGGGTGCGTTATCGGATCGCATCGAGAACCGTTAGCGGCGGATCTCAGTAAACGTCACCTTTTGGGATGCCATAATTCAAAAACTCTTCTTGTCCTCTGATATCTGGAAGGTTGACCACGGGTATCAGGGTGTGGATGGAAGAGTTTTTTTATTGCTTGGATTTGCTATAATGTGAGTATGGTTACGTGCTTAGTGAGTAATTTTATAATATTATTTCATTATGGACCAGCAAGTAACTATTTATACCACTCCTAATTGTCCGTACTGTAAGGCTACGAAGGAATTTTTTGAAGAAAATGAGGTGGAGTATGCGGAAATTGATGTATCTCAAGATACTCAGAAAGCCCAGGAAATGGTAGAAAAATCGGGCCAGATGGGTGTGCCGGTGGTGGATATTGACGGTGAGATTATTACCGGTTTTCAAAAAGAACGCTTGGAAGAATTGCTTATATAGTAGTAACAAAAAGCAGTCTTTGCACGACCAAGCAACCCTTCCGTTCCTACTTTCACCATATGCTCGTTCAAGGAGCTGCTTCTTGATACATCAAGAGTGGTGTTTTGTATACAGTAAGTTTTTCCGAGCAAGTTATGGTATGGTAGGTGTAGAGGGGAGCTTACTTGTCCGGAAAAACTTACTGTATGTCTTGGGTTGTTGTGTGTAACTTTTTTAATTTAATTTTTATATGAATAATGATATCTTGGATTGTTTGGTAATTGGCGGCTCGGCCGCTGGTACGGCTGCTGGAGTTTATCTAGCGCGGCGCGGCGTTGACTTTAAAATCGTGACCGAAGAGTGGGGTGGAGAAGTGGCTACCTCCGGGGAAATCGAAAATTGGCCCGGCATCAAACACACTACCGGTGTGCAGCTAGCCGAAGATTTCCGGGAGCATATTAAAGATTATGATGTGGATTTACAGGAAGAGGTGCGCATCACGGAGCTTTTAAAGGAGGATAATTATTTTGTAGCTCGGGGCTCTTATCGTGATCAAGCGGTAGAGCACCAATCTAAGACCGTTATTGTGGCAACGGGCGTGCATCCCAAGCATCTTCAGGTGCCGGGAGAGGAGGAGTATTACCAAAAAGGGGTATCCTATTGTACGGTGTGCGATGGTCCGATTTTTAAAGGTAAAACTACTATTACCATTGGCGGTGGTAATTCTGCTTTGGAGTCCGCTTTGATGCTCGGGGATTTAGCTGAGAAAGCGTACATTGTGAATATTCACAATGAATTTAAAGGAGATGAAGCACTGATTAAGAAAATGAAGCAGCATGATAATATCGAGCCCATCTATAACGCCCAGACCACTCAAATTTTAGGAGAGGGAATGGTGACCGGGATTGAGTATACCGACAAGGAAAGCGGGGAAAGCAAACAACTTTCCGGGGAGGGTGTTTTTGTGCACATCGGCATGGTTCCCAACACCGATTTTTTAGATGAATCTCTTGTGGCTACAAATGACTACGGAGAGATAGAAACGGATTGTCTGATGCACACAAAGACACCGGGTTTATACGCGACCGGAGACGTTACCCATATCCCGCACAAGCAGATTGTCATAGCTGCCGGGCACGGCTCCACCGCTGCTTTAGAGGCAGTTAATTATTTGAATAAACTTGAAGATGAGTGATGTGCGTCTGGCGAACAATTATGTAGTAGAGATGGCGCCGGATGCTTTTATGAAGCAGGCGGAGCCTGCTTTATTGCAAAGCGGGTGGTGCTTACCGTCCGTTTATCCCTTTTTGCGCGACTTAACAGCAAGAGAGGTTTTTCAGCGCGAATTAGCTCCAGATGTGTTGCAAGGCGTGCATTTGTCTCGTCAGGCTGAGCCAAATATTCGGAAATTGAGAAAGGAGGTCAATAAGCTTCAGGCCCAATTTTCTTCCGAGCTAGCTGGCCAGCCGGCAGATTGGTTGATGAGAGAGAAAATGGCGCGGTATGTGCAGCTGGTACGTTTCCAGGCGTCTCCTTGTTTCTGGAATGGTGAATCAGCGGAGCAATTTGAGACTCCTGCATTTCAGTGGGTGCTTGGTGTCTTGCCGAACATTATAGCTTTTTCTTCTCTCCACTCACAAGCTGCTTCGTTTGATGTGGATGTATATTTGGTGGGAGGTGCGGGAGGTGAGGTGACGGTGTTGTTTGGCGTTATTTCCGGGAGCCACAGAAAAAAGAAGAGGGCGTCTACTATTTCTTCCCTGGAATCTGCTATTTTTGAGGTAGGTGGAGAAGCTCAAGTTTTGCATCAGGGAGACCTTCCGGCTACGTTTTCTGATATGCACAGACGGGGTCAGCTAGAGGGCGGGGTAATGCCGGACAGGATGCCTTCTTTATTATGGGACTTGGAGCGGGCGGTACATTTTCGTTCTCAAAACTGGAAGATGGGAGGCAATGCGCGCACCGGAAGATTTAATATACGTACGGGAGCCAGAGTAAAAAGGGAGGCGGCTGATGTCGTATTCAAGCACAACGGCTGGCTGGCTCAATGCGAGCTTTACCCTTCGCCCACCAGGCGACTTTTACAAACTATCCGGGAGCTATAATAACTAGCTTTAGTATATTTCTTATGGTGGATCAAAAACCAATATACGACCACGAACATAATATGTTTAGGGAAATTGTGGATAGAATGAAAACCCAGGGTCTTTTTACTGAGGACGAGTTTCGTGATATCATAGATGCAGTATTGGAGGAGCACCGGATGCATGGATATTTATCGGATGACTCGGATATAGAATATCTGAAAAGTGCTTTGCAAGATAGATGGAGTGAAGTTAAAGAACAACTATAATTGGCGAAGAAAGAAAAACACCAAAAACCCAAAGCACAAACACCACAGATATGCACAAACAAAACACAAACCACAAATTTTTACTAACTATCTGATACTTTGTGCTTTATTTGGGCTTTGTGTTCCGTGCACTGTGTTCTGTTTGTAATTTGGG
>CAYTAF010000068.1:0-2906 GCA_964435865.1 uncultured Candidatus Saccharibacteria bacterium
TTTTGACATATAAGTATATAATTGCTAAATTTAAAATTATCCTAAGTTCTTTTAATAAGGGGTGAAAATACATGCCGCAAAAAATTGTTTTGAGCCCATGGGAGAAACAGGAGGTGCTGAAAGCGGTCCAAAGGTTACAGCGGCAGGAGGTGGCTGCTTTGCGGGCCGAGGGAGAAGATGGCCAGGAGGTTGCCCGACGTGTTGATAGGAGGTATCGGGAGCTTAATTCAAAGTTGCGGGAGATACCGGTGACCGACCAAGAAGAAGCAGACGAAGCCAAGCTGAATCAGCAGTAAAGAACCTGAGAAGAAAAATTGCCGGCGGGCAGAGGTAACTTCTGCCCGCCTTTTTCTTTTTTATTCCCTATACTTTATTCTTGATTCTGAGAGCTTTTTAAGCTCTCGACCGCTTCGTTCAGCATCTGCGAATACAGATTTAGCCCCACGGCCCGGATGTGGCCGGTTTGCTCCTTACCTAAAATGTTGCCGCCGCCGCGCATCTCCAAATCTTTCAAGGAAAGCTCGTATCCCTCACCCAGATCCGAAAACCGTTCTAAATACTCCAGGCGTTGTTTGCCTTCTTCGGCAATTTTTTTGTCGTCATAAAAGAAATAGGCCTGGGCTTGCTTCTCTTTGCGCCCAATGCGTCCACGAATTTGGTGGGCCTGCGAGAGCCCCAGGTTTTCCGCTTCCTGCACTATTAAAGTATTAACATCGGGCAGATCCAGGCCGTTTTCAATAATGGTGGTGGCCAGCAGTACGTCAAATTCACCGCGGCGGAAAGCGCGTAACACTCCGATAAGCTCTTTTTCGGGCATTTGTCCGTGGGCAATGCGTACCCTTGCTCGCGGTAGAAGCTCGTTGATAGATTTTTTCACCCGCTCAATAGAGCGCACTCTATTATAAAGCCAGTACACCTGCCCGCCTCGTTCCAGCTCGGCTTCAATTGCCTCTATGGCTGATTCCGGCTCAAAGGGCTTAACCTGTGTTTTAATATTTTTCTTGAGTGGCGGGGGCGTTAAAAGCAACGAGGCATCCCACACGTTGGACAGCGCCAACTGAAGGGAGCGCGGGATGGGCGTAGCCGAAAGCGATAAAACATCCAGCAATGGCCATTTTTCTTTGAATTGCTCTTTGGCCTCCACGCCGAATTTCTGCTCTTCATCAATTACCAAAAGTCCCAAATTTTTAAATTGTATTTCCGGGTTTAGCAGGCCGTGCGTCCCCACTGCTATATCTATTTCGCCGCTTTTTAGTTTTTCGGCCGTATTTGTGCGCGTTTTTTCCGGCACTGCCCGCGAGATAAGGCCAATTTTAGCCGGAGTTTCGCGAAACCTTTCTTTAAAATTGAGATAATGTTGGTCCGCCAAGATGGTGGTTGGAGCCAAGATGGCTACTTGTTGGCCCGATAGTATGGCTTTATATACAGCTCGCAGGGCTACTTCGGTTTTACCAAAGCCCACATCACCTATAAGCAGGCGGTCCATAGGGTTTTTAGAGTGCATATCGGTTTTTATATCGTTCAAGGCCTGTTCTTGGTCTATGGTTAATTGGTACGGAAAAGTGGCCTCAAATTCACGCTGCAGCTCATCATCTTTTTGGTAAGGCGGGCGCTCTTTTACCTCGCGCTGGGCGTAAATTTTTAATAGTTTTTTGGCAAGCTCATAGGTGCTTTGGCGTACCTTCCGCTTGGTTTTATGCCACAATTGTCCGCCGAGGCGGTGGATTTTCGGGCGCCCGAAACCGATATATGGTGAGAGCTTATCGGTGCGGTAGGAGGGCACCAAAAGCTCGTCTCCCTTGGCGTAGGCTAAGCGAAAAAACGTGTTGTCGTCTTGTTCCAGCTTGCCCCTTAGCAGAGCCACGCCGTGGTCCAGGTGTACCACGTAATCTCCCGGCTCCAGCTTTTGTAAAAAACGTTCCTGCACTTGTTTTTCCAGCCGGCGGCGGTGTTTTTGGTTGGCACTTTTTAGGGCCGGTTTTTCTATATGGATAGCCTCAAGTATAGACCCCCAAAATTCCAGCGTAACAATACGCTCTAAAACCGGCGCGTAAACTTTAATTATATCTCCCATAGCTGAAAACTCCCCGGGCGCTTCCACGCGCTGGACTTTTTCGTACCCCAATTCGGTAAGTTCACGTAATAGGCGGGTGGGTTGTAGTTTTTGATCTTTTACTACGTGCAGGGTGTGCTTTTGCCAAAAGCCGCTTACCCCGCGCGCTTGTTTGATGCGGGGCAACTTTTCTTGCAGCCACTCCCGGTCTTTGTCCAAAAAATAACCCGCCACGCCGGGGATTAATACTTCTTGGGGCTCGGTTTCCGCAGTTTTTTGCGCCATATTCTTTATACAATAAAATAATTTTTAACTATTGACAACTAACTTGGCTTCATTTACAATTAAAATATCTCTAAAAGCCCCTGCAAATTGCCCGTTGGTGAAAAGTGTTGAGACAGGTAGATAAAGCCGACTTTTCATTCAACGGGCATGTTTTTATAGTTCTTTCATAATTCCGTGAGAAGGTTTAGTAATGGTAATTACGGGTGACATCCGTTCCTGGCTTCTCTCCCTCCTCCTTAAGGCAGGAGCAGGAAAGGAGGTGTCGCCTGTATGTGTAGTGGCTTTATAGCCTCTACTATAGACCAACCCTCTCACCACTGGCTCGGCCCTCTCACCGCCACTTTTGCGGGGTGATCCTCCTTTTTCGTGGTTTTTTTGGTGTTAGTAGCATAACGCCGCCTCCTCCCACGGAAAAGGTGCTCGCTGTGCGTTGAAGGGCCGGGCCGCCATCATTCTTTGCTCTTTATATCATTCGTCCGACCACGGACTGCCCCCGAAGGAACCTGACGACGAGTTCGTAAATCCACCCCAGGAGACGAACACCGCCAGGCCCTATCCTTCGGGGGCT
>CAYTAF010000069.1:0-2900 GCA_964435865.1 uncultured Candidatus Saccharibacteria bacterium
TCTCGTTTTCAGGATGCTGCTTATATAGATTTACGTGTTCCGGATAGAATTTATTTTAAGTAACATTTGTGTTATTATAGAAATATATGTTTCGTTATCGTACTGTTTTGCAAGAAGCTAAACGGCTTCGCCTATTACCTAGTGCGGAGGCACGGCGGCGCCTTTTAGAAATAGCGCACCGAGAAAGTGTTTTGCGAGCGGTGCGCGTCTCCGCTTATATGGAGAGTCCGTTTTTGATAGAGGCCTTACGCAACGACTTAGTGCAAGAGCACAGTAAATTATTGGAGGAGGGTAAAATTGAGCACAATTTTTAATCCGCGCTGTATATGCTCAATGGATTTGAATTTGCGTTAAGTTTATGGCTTGTAAGTTCCGGTTTTTTGGGGCTGATCTTTTTAGTGGTGTGGGCCACTGTATCTATGCGAGAAAATAGAGCAGTGGTGCGGGGCCTTGGCCTTGTGACTTTACAGGTAAGGTTGCCGAACCAGGTGGCCACACCGGACGAAGCCGTACAAAAACTGGATGAGTTTTTTAATTTGATGCACGGCTTGTTTCGGGAGCGCAGTACTTGGGAGCGCCTTACTCAGGGGAGTCCTGTAATTAGCTTCGAGTGGCGCATTCAAGATAAAAAGATAGAGTTTTATCTGCATATACCGAGAAGCTGGGAAGAATCAGTGCGCCGCCATTTATACGGCCCCCTGCCGGAAGCGGAGGTTAAAAATATTGGTACGGTTAGTTTTTTTGGCAGTAAAAAAGCAGTGGAAATAGGGGAAATAAAGCATTCTGTTAATAGCTTTTTCCCTTTGGTGAATATGCATCAGCCAGAGTGGGATCCGGAAGGTCTCCAGAATTTACTGGAAGCATCAGAAGCAGGGGAGATAATTTTCCAAATGACCCTTACCGCGGAAACAGATGCTTTTAATGCACAAAATTTACGTAAAGTTTTACGAGGTGTCTCAGCTGATCGGGCGGCTCAGGCTCGCAGCAAGGCTTCTCACCTTCAGTTTTTAGCCAATATGCGTTTTTTGGTAACGGCAGAAACCAAAACAAAAGCGCAGAAAATGTATAATAGAGCGTTTGAAGCTTTTGCTTGTGCCGCTGGCTCTTCAGAGCTATTGCGTAGTAATCGCGAGTATCCGGAAAAGCTTTTGTTTGATTTTGCGTATCGTAATTTTGATCCGAGTAATTCTATACGGATTGGAGCCGGCGAGGTAAGATTAATGTGGCCTCTGGGACTCCTGTCGCTTGAATCATCTCGAGGGTCAACAGATTCTTCCGGGCAGGAAAGCTTTAGCGTTGAAGAGGCGTATAAGCGGATGGCTCCCGCTCGCCCCTTCCACTTTTATACTATTGGTGGCACCGGTACCGGTAAAACAACTCTAATGGCGGATATGGCTTTGCAGGATATCCGTTCAGGTGAAGGGGTGGTTGTTATAGATCCGCACGGGGATTTATCCGAGCGGGTATTGCGAGAGATCCCGCAGGAGCGATTAGAGGACGTGGTGTATTTTAATCCGGCGGAAAAGCAGCACCGACTTCGTTTTAATTTATTGGAGTCGGGTCCGGACCGGCAGAAACACATGTTGGTGCAGGATATTTTGGGAATTTTTGAAAAAATGTTTCCTCAAGAGCTTGTAGGGCCGGTTTTTGAGCACAATATGCGCCATATTTTCTTAACGCTAATGGCGGACGAGGAGAGACCCGGAACTTTGGTGGATGTGCCAAAGATGTTAACGGATGAATCTTTTGCCAAGAAATATATCGATAAGCTTGAAGATCCGCTAGTGCAAGACTTCTGGCACAAAGAACGCGAATTACTTTCTCAGTTCCATAAGTCGGAAAGTTTGCAGTATCTTATATCTAAACTGGGGCGCTTTATTGAGGATCCTGTAATGCGGGAGGTCATGAATAGTGCCCACTCCAGCATATCTTTCCGGGATGTTATAGAAAAGAAGCAAATTTTTATTGCTAATCTTGGTAAGGGGAAGCTTGGGGAGATGAATGCTCAGTTGCTTGGCTTAATTTTGATGGTAAAAATGAAAATGGCGGCCTTTCAACAGGAGGCACAGGAGGATCAGGTCAATGAGTTGTACGCGTATTTGGATGAATTTCATAATTTTATTACCAGTGGGTTTGGTGAAATATTATCCGAAAGTCGAAAATTCGGTTTACGTCTTCATCTCGCGCACCAGTTTCTGAACCAACTTGACAAAACCACGCGCCAGTCCGTTTTTAATAATGTTGGCACGCTGGCAACTTTCCGGGTGGGACTTGAAGACGCACAGACGTTGGCACCGGTATTCGGAAAAACAATAGAGCCGGATGATTTGCTGGCTTTAAATAACTATCAGGCCTTTGTAAAAAGTATTGACGCAGATAGTAAGTCTCAGGTGTTCCGTGTTCGGACCGAGCCATTATCGAAGCAAGATGCTGCAGTAGCAACCACTGTTAAGCGCCTTTCTCGTTTACGTTTTAACCTCAGCTCTGATGAAACAGTCCCTGTATCGTAAATATAGACCAGCTCAATTTCGAGAGGTGGTGGGGCAGAACCCCATCAAAACTACCCTGTCCAATGCCATTACACAGGGGAGTGTAGCGCATGCTTATCTTTTTGCCGGACCACGCGGCACAGGAAAAACAACCACCGCTCGTTTATTCGCTAAGGCGGTTAATTGCGAAAATCCTCAAAAAAAAGATGATGGCGGCCTGGAGCCGTGTAATAACTGCGAGGCGTGCCGGGAGATTGTTGAGGGGCGCAGTCTGGATTTGGTAGAAGTGGATGCCGCTTCTTACCGTACTGTAGAGGAGATTGATTATATTTTACAGGATGTACGATCTGGAGCGCATCGTTTAGCTAATCGTATTTTTATCCTGGACGAGGCACATATGCTTTCCAGGCA
>CAYTAF010000070.1:0-2889 GCA_964435865.1 uncultured Candidatus Saccharibacteria bacterium
AACCCGGAAGGCAAAATGAAGCAAAGCAAAATAAATGTAGTGGAGCTCACCGAATCCCAAAGACCCATTACTGCAGAAGAGTCGCAGCAGTGAAAATCACAAATCACAAAACTTTAATTTTTCAAATCAAGTTTTTGTAAATTGTAATTTGGAAATTGAAAATTATTTTTACTCCGTAAAAATTATAATGGCTATTTTCGGTAAAAACAAAAAGAAAAAACAAGACGAGGAGGCGAGTCCGTCGGAAATTAAAAAACAGGGGTTACAAGCTCTGTATGAATTTGTCTCTCCGCCGGCGGTGGACATTCAGCCCAATTATATCCAAATCGGCAAAAAGCTTACCAGAACGCTTTTTGTGTTTACGTATCCCAGGTATTTGGAAACAGCTTGGCTCTCCCCTATTATCAACTTAAACCGAATGCAGGATATAGCCCTGTTTTTCAATCCAACAGACACCTCTACCATCCTGAAAAATCTCACTAAGCGTTTAGCACGCATTGAAGCCGAAATCCGGGAACGAGAGCGGCAAGGATTAGTGCGCAGTCCCATGCTGCAAACCGCCCGCGAAGATATCGAAGAACTGCGGGATAAACTCCAACAGGGCAAAGAGAGATTCTTTATGGCTTCACTCTATGTCACCATTTACGCGGACACCGAAGAAGCACTTGATGATCTTGAAACTGAAATCCGGTCCATTTTTGAAAACCAGCTGGTGCAAGTCAAGATAGCAACACTTCAGCAGTCGCAGGGTTTTACCTCCACGCGACCGCTGGATTGGGACAAACTTACTATTACCAACCAAATGAACACCCAGCCGCTTTCTACCACCTTTCCGTTTGTCTCGGCTGATCTATCTTCCGATAAAGGCGTACTTTACGGTGTAAACCGACATAACAACTCGCTTATTCTGTTCGATAGATTCTCTCTGGAGAACGCGAACGTAGTAACATTCGGGAAGAGCGGAGGTGGCAAATCTTACGCTGCTAAGTTGGAAATTTTGCGCTCTTTAATGTTTGGCACTGACGTTATTGTCATTGATCCGGAAAACGAATACCAATATTTGGCAGAAACTGTAGGCGGCACTTTTTTCAGAATATCACTTACTTCCCAGCACCACCTGAACCCGTTTGATCTCCCCAAGCCCCAGGAAGATGAAGATCCTCATCAGGTTCTACGCCAAAACATTATTGATCTGGTAGGTATTTTCAAAGTAATGCTGGGCGGCACTACCCCCAAAGAGGACTCCCTACTGGACGAAGCTGTCACCGAAACCTATGCCGCGCGTGATATTACACCGGACACCCCCGAATACTGGAAAAAGACCCCGCCGCAACTTTCCGACTTACAAGACGTGCTGGACTCCCTTGAAGGAGCGGAAAATATGTCCGCCAGGTTTAAAAAATACACTCAGGGGCGTTTCGCCGGATTTTTTGACCAACAATCCAACGTAGATATTGATAATTTTTTCGTGGTCTTCAATATTCGCGATATGGAAGAACAGCTCAGGCCGGTAGCAATGTACATCATCCTGAACTACATCTGGAAACGTATTCGCCGTAAACTTAAAAAACGCCTCCTCTTTATTGACGAGGCCTGGTGGCTTTTGCGCCACAAGGAATCCGGTGAGTTCCTGCTTTCACTGGCCAAACGGGCCCGCAAATATTACTTGGGGCTTAGCACGATTACACAAGACATCAACGACTTTATGAAAAGTGAATACGGCGAGCCCATTATCACCAATTCGTCTTTGCAGATGCTTTTCAAGCAGTCGCCGGCTACCATTGATATAGTGCAAGAAACCTTTAATCTAACCGAGGAGGAAAAGCAGCTTCTTTTGCAGTCCTCTGTAGGACAGAGTATCTTTTTTGCCGGCCTTAAGCACGCGGCTATGGAAGTAGTGGCTTCGTATTCCGAGGACCAAATTATAACTTCCGACCCCGAGCAACTTATGAAAATCAAAGAAGCCAAGCAAGAAATTGCCAGCCAAAAACAAGAAGCACAAACAACAGCTAGTAACTAGTAGAAGCTGCAAGAGCAGGACAGAAAGTAGAGCTAAACTAGTGCCAGCAGCAAGGGAATAAGGGCTCTCGCAGCTTGTGGCTTCTACTAGTTTCTACATTCTAGATTCTACTTACTAATTTATCCTTGCCGCTGCTTCTAGATTCTAGTTTCTAAATTCTAACCTATGGAAGAAGAGGAACAACAGCGTTTAGCTAAATTCCGGCAGAACACTAAAAATAAAGTTTCCGTTTCCGGTCAAGTAAAAAAGAAGACCAAGCGTTCAGCATTACTGGCACTATCCGGATTCTTCGCAACCAACTGGTGGTGGATATTAAT
The DNA here is from genome assembly GCA_964435865.1 of uncultured Candidatus Saccharibacteria bacterium. GTDB lineage: Bacteria > Patescibacteriota > Minisyncoccia > 2-01-FULL-47-10 > CAYTAF01 > CAYTAF01. The sequence goes on from CAYTAF010000070.1 coordinate 2,338, forward strand.
TCTTTTTATTCTGATGTTTATAGCTATAGCTGTATGGCAAAGCGTATGTTACGTAAGCCCATTGTGTTAAATTAATTTCGATCTAATTAATATAATGAAAAAAATATTTCCTATAATTATCGCTGTGTTTTTACTTATCGGGTTGAGCGCCCCGAGTGTTTTTGCGCAACCTACAGATGGTGAACCCGGCACTACCACCGAAAACACAACTAAAGAAAACTCTACCAGCTCGCAATCAAGCGGTAATACCACACAACTGGAGGTGGAATACCCCACCGTGCCAACTCCCGAGGGTGATGTTACTGTCACCCCTCAAACCAGTTTACCGGATTATATTTTGTTTATTTTTTGGTTCGCACTTGGGGTGCTGGGAATAGTTGCCTTTAGCGCTTTTATTTACGCCGGAGTGCTTTGGCTGACCGCGGCCGGTAATACGGGCCAAGTTCAAAAAGCAAAGAGCATTTTTATTAATGTTTTGTTGGGTGTTATACTTATATTAGGTGCCTTTTTGCTTTTTCAACTCTTAAACCCGGAAATTCTTTTCTTAAGCGG
>CAYTAF010000071.1:0-2708 GCA_964435865.1 uncultured Candidatus Saccharibacteria bacterium
TCCACGGTTACCACCGCGTCCGCCACCGCCTTGAAGTCACCGGCCATCAGATCGTCCCAAAGCTCTTGCTCGTGAACCTCTTGCAGAACGCCCGCTATAAAATTACGTGCTTGGGGGTATTTACACAAAAATGACTCACTGTTATCTCCTTGAGAGCACCATCGATCCGATACCTCGTTCACTTTTTGCGGAGTAATCTCAAAACTTTCCTCAAGATTTAACAAATCCACCCCCCACACTTGCTGAGCGGTGTCCGCAAAACTGGCAATATCCCCAATAATCCCCTCGTCATCAATGCCAAAAGTATCCAATAAAGCAGTGGTATCTACCTGCCCGGTAGATAAAAAGCGACCCACCTGCTCGGTAAGGTCGCTAAAGAAATTTTGCTGTTTTTCTTCACTGAAGATATCACTCTCTTCTTGAGCTTGCGCCGGACGAGGCTCAACAAATTCTTTCAGATCTTCCGGGCCCGCGTAAAAAGTTACTACCTCGTTCTCGCTTGATTGGTCAGGCGCCCGCGCTCCGGTTTGCCCTAAAGAAAACTGTACTTTATCTCCGCCCGTTTTTTCAGCGTTAATAGACACGGAGCCGATTTGAATAGAGACAGCCGCGTTTACGTACCATTTAAGAAATTCGCCAACAGCCGCATTCAGCTCCTCTTGAGTATCCTCCAAAAGCGTACGTACTTTGGGTTCCATGTCCTGCACGGTTTGCTTCCATGCATCACTGGCGCGGCTTTTAAACTCCTCGGCATCTAAGTTCTCGGAGGTAATATCCATTCCGGAAAACGCCTCTAAAGTGTTGTCTACCAATTTATCCAAAGCGAACTCCAGAGTGTCATTAAACTGCGTACGAATATTGTTAATATGCTGGTTCTGCTCCAAAAACTTTGTGATTTCCTGCTCCAGGTCAATATCTACCTCTACTTTTACCTGCTGAATATCCTCCTTAATATTGCCTACTAAAGTATCAATATTTTCGGAAATATTGGTTTCCGCGCCGTTGTTAAGCTCGGCCTTAATAGCAATTAAGGCATTAGCGATATCCCGGACAGCCAGGACTTTTTCTTGCATACTATAGGCAAGCGGCGCGTCATACGGATCAATCTTGTCGGGGTCCCGTTCCTGGGAAACGCCGTTTTGCACTTGCCGCAATAAACTTTGTGTATCAGTAATAAACTGCTCCCCGCCCTCTACAATCTCACCTATACCATCGCAACCACTAGTACAAAAAGCTCCGGCTGACTGAGTAATTTTTTGCACCTTACCCATCACGAACTTGCCCTTCACTACCAATTTCTTAAGGTCCTGCAGTAAGCTTTTCAATGACGGGTATTCCTCAAAAAGCGGCGCGAATTTATCGGACGAAAGCAAACCGTTCAATTTAGTTTCGGCTTCCCGTAAGGCGCTGTTGATTTGCTGCAAAGTGTCTTGATTGTTGGTTGCCTCGCCTTCTATCGCGTAAGCCGGCATTGTTTGAAGGGGTTGCAAAGCCCCGTCCAAACGTCCCAAAAATTCCTGCCTCAAACCGGCGTATTTGTCGCGCTCGGACTGGAAGGATGACGCATTACCAGAAAAGGCATTTACCAGTGGCGTAGCTACCGGCCCCACCACCAATGAAATGGCTGTCACCGCTATAATACTCGTTTTAGCAAGATATTTTCCCATAAAAACGCTTACGGCCGATTACCGTAGGTTTCAAAATAAAAGTCCAGCTGGTTTTTTATTATATCAATTTCCCATTCCGGATATTTTTCGTTTAATTCTCGCTGCATTTTTTGCAGTTCTCGGGTCTCGGCTTGCGCCTTCTCCAGTTGGCTTTGGCGGATACCCATCGGAGTAGTGCGAGCCCGGTCAATCCAAAAAACCGCTATACCGGCTACCACTACGCCGGCAATAATAGCCACAATCAGCGCCTTTTTATTCAAAAACGCCTTCGGCTTCGGCAAAAGTTTTCTTTTTTTGCCTTTTTGATCTTCACCAACAGAATTAGTTTGTTTATAATTCTCTGTCATTTTATAAAATAGCTATTTAGCTACTTAGAAGATTAGCAAACTAGCTTTTAGGGCCCCTTGAGTAAACCGGTAATCATCTTGTTCAACATTCGCATAACATCTGATAGTAAGCCCAAAGGAGGTCTCTTGAGCAAGTATATGGAACGGTAGGTATGGAGGGGCGCTTACTTGTAAAAGAGACCTCCTTTGGGCTCGCAAGCTTCTTTGGTACCCCGCCCCAATTTTGCTTGAACCTGACTGGCGAGCCGCTTCGCCCAAAACAGAATGTGCCTATCCGGCACACGCGGCTCGCAAGGTGAACCCCCTTTTTCATCAAAGTAACAACGTGTGACTAATCCAGCTCGGCAAAATTAGGGCGGGGTCCTGCTGCCACTAAACGCTCACGGCACCGTCCGGTGCGTGATCGTTAAGTGTCTACAGGACACTGAATATCATACCACGGCGTCGGGAAGGTACCGGGATCCACCAGGAAGGTAATAAAAGAATCCACTATTACCCAGGAGGCAAAAATAATTACCGCGCCGATGATAACACCTATCATAATCCGGTAGCCACTTTGCGCTTGCGAGGGGTTGGCCGTAATACCGGTGGTCATCACCATTACCGCGCCCGCGGCAAACAGGAGAGCTCCCAAAATGGGAACGAGGCGCAGGGTGACAAAATCCAAGATATTGTCTAAAAGGACGAAAAAGTG
>CAYTAF010000072.1:0-2670 GCA_964435865.1 uncultured Candidatus Saccharibacteria bacterium
ACCGGTATTGTGCATACCGCGGTAATGTATGGAGAGGACGACTTTCACCTGGGCAGCGAGGTGGGTTTGCCCAAAAAACATACAGTAAACGAGAAGGGCGAATTCAATGAATTACTGGAAAATTATAAACTGGACGGCAAGCAGGTAAAGCAAGACGATACCGAGAAGCAAATTTTTGATCACCTGGAAAATAACAGTTTGCTTTTACGGCAAGAAGAATACGAGCACGAATACCCGCACTGTTGGCGGTGTGATAATCCGCTTTTGTATTACGCGCTAGATTCTTGGTTTGTCAAAACCACTGACGTACAGGAGGAGGTGATACAAAACAATCAGCAGATTAATTGGATTCCTGCGCATGTACGCGATGGACGCTTTGGTCAATTCTTGGAGGACCTAAAAGATTGGGCCTTTTCCCGTTCCCGTTATTGGGGTACTCCGCTCCCCATTTGGCAGTGTGAAAATGGCCACTGGCAGGTTGTTGGAAGTTTGCAAGAGTTGGATGATAATGCCTATCACCAAAATAATTTTACTATTTTGCGTCACGGGGAAGCCAAGAGCAATGCGGGAAACGTGGTGGCCTCTACGTTAGAAAATGATACTTACGAGCTTACCGAAAACGGAAAAAAAGAAGTTCAGGAAGTAGGCCGGGAACTTAACGAGCAAGGGGTGGATGTAATTTTTGCCTCGCCTTTTAAGCGTACCCAGCAAACAGCCGAAATGATATCAGAGGTTACTGGCGCTGAAGTGCACATAGATGACCGCATTAAAGAAATTGCCACCGGAGAATTTGAGGGGCGCCAAATAGATGCATATCATGCTTTTTTCGAAGATGAAATGGATCGTTTTGATAAAGCTCCCGAGGGCGGCGAGAGTTTAATTGATATTAAAAAACGAGTTCTTGAATTTTTGCGGGAGGTAAATGGAAATCATCAGGACGCTAATATTCTTATAGTAGCGCATAAGGACGTGTTGTGGATGATGGATGCGGTGAGTGAAGGGTTGCCTAATGAGTCGGCTTTACGATTATCGCATTTGAGAACTGGGGAATATCGCGAACTGGTGTTCCATAATTGGCCGCGCGATGATGAGGGTGAAATTGATATGCACCGCCCGTATGCGGACCAAGTATATCTTAAGTGTTCCGAATGCGGCGAAAAAATGCAACGCGTGGAAGAGGTAGCGGATGTGTGGTTTGATTCCGGTTCGATGCCGTTCGCGCAATATCATTATCCGTTTGAAAATAAGGAGCTGCAGGAACAGCAGTATCCGGCTAATTTTATTGCCGAAGGCATAGATCAAACCCGCGGCTGGTTTTACACCATGCACGCGATTTCTACTTTACTTGGAGTGGGCCCGGCTTATAAAAACGTTATCTCGCACGGGCTGGTATTGGATGCTGATGGCAAAAAGATGTCCAAGTCCAAAGGCAACGTGGTGGATCCGTGGAGCCAAGTAGAGCAATACGGAGCTGACGGGGTACGCTGGTTCTTTTACGTAGTGAATCAGCCCGGAGAAAATAAGCTATATGATGAACGAGAACTTAAAGCCCACTTAAGTCAGTTCCACATGACGCTGTGGAATTCGCTTACTTTCTGGCAGCTGGCCGCTGATCAACACGAAAATCGTGGGTTTAAAGAAAATGCGCCGGCGACTGATCATATTTTAGACAACTGGCTTGCTTCTCGCCTCAATACAGTTACGGAAAAAGCAACTGAAAAACTGGATAACTTTGATATCACCGGTGCCGGCCGAGATTTAGAAGTGCTGGTGGATGATTTATCCAATTGGTATATACGCCGCTCTCGTGGTCGGTTGCGCCAAGAGGCAAGTGCCTGGCAGTTTTTGGGCGCTTCCCTTTTGCGCATTGCTAAACTGATAGCTCCTTTTACTCCGTTTTTAGCGGAAAATCTCTTTTTGGCATTTAAGGAATACAACAGTAAATTATCGGAGAGCGTTCATTTAATGGATTGGCCGGAAGCGCAAGAAGGTAAAGTCAATAAAAAGTTAGAGCAAAGAATGCAAACAGTGCGTGAGCTTGCCTCCAAGGCCTTAGAGCAACGCGCTCAAGCGGGTATAAAAGTAAGGCAACCCCTAGGGGAATTAAGAATTAAGAATAAAGAATTAAGTGAAAGTCCCGAGTTACTGGAAGTGCTAAAAGAAGAAGTGAATGTAAAAGATGTGAAAGTAGATGAAAGCTTGGATAGCGAGTTAGCGTTGGATGCCGAAATTACCGAAGCGCTCAAGCAGGAAGGATGGCTGCGAGATTTAGTTCGACAAATCAATTCCACTCGCCAAAAAGCGGGCCTGGATCCGGCTGACAAGGTGGAGCTTCGGTTGCAAAATACGGATAATATGCGTCAACTTGTAGAGAGTTTTGAGCAAGACCTTAAAAACGGTGCCGGCCTTCAAAGCATAGAATTAACCGACAGCCCGCAAGGCACCCACGCTGGATCTTTTAAGACAGAAGACCAGGAAATCCAATTCGCTATAACTCAAGCTTAGCGACGTCCGACGACGCTAAGCTTGGTACCGCACAGCTATTATTAATAAAACGGTATCAGGTACCTTTTCGAGCATTTAAACCCTCCCCTGTCGATATGCCGTTAAATGTCCTCGGGTACTAAAAATTACCGAGATCGGATCGCAGTAACAGATAAACGGCTAAAA
>CAYTAF010000073.1:0-2585 GCA_964435865.1 uncultured Candidatus Saccharibacteria bacterium
GGTGTAAATTTGAGATTGCTTCATCCCGATGTGCCATCGGGATTCGCAATGACGGTCATAAATTCGTAGACGTCTCACTCGCAAAGACATGACTTCAGAGGAGCCCACTGCATACGTCATACGATATACGCTATACAGAATACGGTATACGGCTCATTTATTTCCACAATTTTAGTTTTCTATTTTTTATTACCTCTTGGGTGTGCTGAATAAATTCGTCTGTTGAAATTTCCCCTATTTCTTCTTCGGTGCGGAGGCGTAGGTTAACGGTATTGTTTTTTTGCTCGGAGCCCCCGGCAATCAAAATGTAAGGGACGCGCTGATCTTGGGCTTCGCGAATCCGTTTGCCTAGTGACTCTTGAGCGGGATATATTTCCGCGCGGAGCTCGGGCATTTTTTGGGCGAGTTGATTTGCAATATTTTCAGTATACTCCCGCTGGTCTTCCGATATGGGGAGTATTGCCACTTGCACGGGCTGAAGCCAGGCCGGCAGAGCTCCATTGAAGTGTTCCAGTAAAATGGCTAAAAAGCGTTCATAGGAACCCAGAATAGCGCGGTGTAGCATTACCGGAGTTTGCTTTTCTCCGTTTTCATTTACATATTCCAGGCCGAAGCGCTTAGGCATAGCGAAATCAATTTGAATGGTAGCCAGCTGGCGTTCGTTGCCCAGGGCGTCTTTAAACATATAATCCAACTTTGGTCCGTAAATTGCCGCCTCACCCTCTATGCGAGCGGCGTTAAGTTTTAGCTCATCCGAGAGTTCTTGAAGCATTGTTTCTGCTTTTTCCCAGTCGCCGGCATCTCCAATGTATTTATCCGGGCTTTTTGGATCGCGCACTGATAAGGATACCCAATGATTGCCCCACATCCCGAGTCCCTCGTAAAATTCGTTAATTATCTTGGCAATAGTGGCGGCTTCTTGTTTTATTTGGCCTACTCGGCAGAAGGTGTGGCCGTCGTCCACCGTAAAAGAACGGGTACGCGTTAAGCCGCCAATTTCGCCGGGCTTCTCGTCTCGATGTTGCGGTGTGGACTCTATATAACGAATAGGCAGGTCTCGGTAACTGCGTAATTGGGAGGCGTAAATTTGAGTGTGGTGGGGGCAGTTGACGGGCTTTAAAACAAATTCTTGTTCGTAGTGGCTTTGAACACGGAATAATTCCTCCTTAAATTTTTCCGCGTGGCCGGATAGCTCGTACAGCTTTTCTTTGGCCAGGTGCGGGATTTTCACTTCCTGCACGCCGTATTGTTTACTGATTTCTAAAAGTGAGCGGTATAGTTCATTAATGATAGTAGCGCCCTTGGCGGTGTAAAGCGGCAAACCGGCTCCGATCAGATCCGAAAAAGTAAATAGATCAAGTTCTCGACCTAATTTGCGATGATCACGTTCTTTGGCTTCTTCGCGGTGTTTTAGGTGTGTTTGCAGTTGCTCGGGGGAGTCAAATGCCACTCCGTAGATTCGTGTTAACATCGAGTTGTTTTCATCCGCTTGCCAGTAGGCACCGGCGATACTTGTTAAAGCAAAAGAGTCAGGATCAATCTGGTCGGTATTTGCCACGTGCGGGCCTTCGCATAGATCAGTGAAGGTGTTGCCCAAATGATAAACCGAAATCTCATTTTTTTCTCCGGTGTGTTTTTCGACCAGCTTTTGTTTGTAGGGTTGGTTATTTTCTTTAAAAAATTGAAGAGCTTTTTGTTTTTCCCATTTTTCTGCTTTTATTGGCAAATTTTTTTCAATAATTTCTTTCATTTTCTCTTCAATTTTTTGCAGATCTTTTTCGCTAATTTTTTCTGGAATTTCCATATCATAATAAAATCCGTTTTCCACCACCGGACCGGTGCCGAATTTTACTTCACCACCGTACAGTTCTTTCACTGCCGCCGCTAAGATGTGGGCGAGAGTATGGCGTTTTTTAACTATGTCTTTTTGCATAATTTTTTTGATGTGATTAAAGGGATTACTTCGTATTCCGTATACCGTATAGCGTATTCCGTATGGGGTGGGGGAGGCTAACGGTAATCCGTCGAGGACTTGATTAGTCCGTTGAGCAGTTTTTTGACCCGGGTTGATTGGCTGTAGGTGTGTTCGTATTTATCTTTATCCAAATATGCTAAGTCCTTGGCTGTTAAAATTTGGCTTTGTAGCTCTAGAAGCGAGCCCATAGCAAGCATGTAAATTCTATTTTTCTCTTTTTTTGAATTTCTGGAGAAGCCCTCTGCAATATTGGAAGTTATAGAGACAGCTGCTCTGCGCATTTGGTTAGTTAGCCCAAACTGTTCTTCTTTAGGAAAAATTTTAGTTTCCTTGTACACCATTAGTACCAAGCGGTGAGATTCTCGCCAAACATCCAGATCGTAGAAGTGTCGAATTTTTTTGTTATTTTTCTGCATACGCCATACGGAATACGGTATACGCCATACTATAGTTCTTCTGCTTTTTCGCAAATAAGCGAGAGCCCTCCGTTACGTTGTTTTACCCGGCAGTCAAATAGTCCGACATTGCCTTTTTGCCATATATCGGGCGAGGTTTCTAAGGTGTCAGAGAAGACCACCATTTCGGTGTAACTACTCAAATCCTTGATTTT
>CAYTAF010000074.1:0-2579 GCA_964435865.1 uncultured Candidatus Saccharibacteria bacterium
GTGGTGTAAGGATGACTGTTATCCACAGTGTTACCCACCACGTTACTGTAGATGGAAGTATAAATGCTCCTTCCTTGGGTTTGCTCGGTAGTGGGTGAAGTATCCGGCGCAGAATAAGCGGATACGCCGGCCAATGTAATGACTCCTACCAGCGTTAACACGCTGACAGTTAAAGAAACAGCGATGGTGGAACGTGACAACATAGAATCAGCAGTAAAAAATTATTCAAGCAAGCGTACAGAGGAGGCCTCTACAATATTTTCATTGCGAGCATTTTCCTCTGTGGTAATTAAAACTCGGCTGTCTTGACCGATATCAGATCCCTGGATAACATCTCCGGTCGGTCCCTTGAGGTCAGTATCATCAGTAATCCTAAAAGAAGGCCGTGTCATCTCCTCGCCCAAATCACTTGTTTCCACCGTAATAAGTTGATCATTTTGAGCCACTACAGTGCCCGTTACATTAAAAACTTCACTTGGCATTTCATCAGCAGATCTCGGCTGAACACTCACATTACGCGCTACCGCCCGCTTACTGGACTGCAAATCTGCCTCTACGGTGACACGAGAAGTAAAATCTAACCTACTAACCGCCTGCGCTCCAGTTAAAGAGGTATCGGGAAATTGAAAGCTTGTATTATCATTCACCTGAACATTAAAACTCAAACCTTCATCAGTTTCTAACATAAAAGAACCCTCGGAGATGCCTTCCACCTCTCCAACTAAAGTTTGCAAATTTTTACTTTGCTGATTAAATAAAAGAAAAGCACCGGCTACTATTACCAGCACCGCCAGAACTGCCAAGGTTATCCAAAAAGATTTAGGCTTGCCATTATTCACACGAACCTGATATGCCATTACAAGCAGTATAGCAAAAGAAAATATCCTAGCCAATCTAAGTTATCCACAACCGTACCATTCGGTACGTTGCAGGCACCCTCACACCTAGTCATTGCGAGAACCTCTCACTTGCGTGCAAGTGAGAGAACGAAGCAATCCCGTACACTTGTGCATAAGATTGCTTCGGTCGCCTGCCTGCCGGCAGGCAGGCGACCTCGCAATGACAGGGCTACTTTATCCCCTGCAATTCAAGCTTAGCGAGGTCGGACCTCGCTAAACGGCTAAAATAATTGTTTTAGCCGTTTGTTGGTCCTAGTGGTGCCTTCTAATTTCTACATTCTACCCTCTAATTTAGCGACATCCAATGTCGCTAACGCTTACCCCAATAAGTTTTTCCGAGCAAGCATACGGCACGGCAGGTACGGAACAACGAGAAAACAACCCTGTCCGCTTATGTATCGGACAATGAAGCTAAAAGTGATAGCATAATATGCTAGAATGCTGGTATGATAAAATGATAGAATGAAATATTGTCAAAATAAATAACAGTGATATACTGATTATAATGGATTTAAAAACTACTCTGCAAAAATATGGCCTAAACGAAAAACAAGCCAGCGTGTACCTGGCACTCCTGGAATTGGGAAGCGCCCCTGCCAGCCAAATTGCTACAAAGGCAAACCTTAAACGGCCCACTACGTACGTTATTTTAAATGAACTTAAAGAACAAGGGTTGGCGCAGGAAGCTAAAAATAGGAGTACTACTTTCTTTACTCCCGCCTCTCCGGAAAAATTAACTTCTGACTTTCAGGCGCGCCTGGAGGCATTGGAGCAAAGCTTACCGGATCTTAAAGCCCTATACAAAGACGCCGCCAACGAAAATGCACCGCAAATCTCACTCCACGAGGGCAAGGAAGGATTCGAAGAAATTTATGAGCAATTTTTGGAAGATCTCGGGGGGCAGAACGAAGCCCTGGTCTTCTCCACGCTTTCACACGTAAAAAAAGAATTCTCTCATCTACTAGAACGCTGGCACAAAACACTCAAGCGCAAAGACCCGTCTGTCCGGGAATTACTTGTCGATACCCAACTTGCTCGCGCCTACAAACAAGAAGTCGAAAAACTAAACAATAACCACCATACTGTCAAGCTTCAGCCAGGCAACCTGCCGCACCCAAGCACGGAATTTTTTCTCAACGGCGACACAATATTGTTTGTTAATTTAAATGACGATATTTGGGTATTAAAAATAAAAAATCCGCTGTTAGCGGATTCTTATAAAGCATTATTTGAAACAGCGTGGAAACAAAGTAACTAGTAATCAGAATAACAGTAAGTAGCAAGAAAAGCAACAAGAGAAGGGTTATTTTTCTTTTTGTTGGTAGGTAGAGTTAATAAGGTTATTTAGCTGAGGAGTCAAATTTTTAGAAATAGATTTTATGTTCTCGTATTGTTTCTGGCTTATTTTGCTCCTTTCCCATAGCAATTCTAGCCAGTGCTCGCAAGCTTCGCTAAGAGATCCGCGGGCATTATAATAAAACTTTGCTTTGTCTGAATAATGATACCTTCCAAAGCCTTCTGCAATGTTAGCTCCGACAGAATCTACAGATCTTATAAATTGATGACCTATAACCTTTCTATCCTCCCAATGTAAATTGTTATAGATTTCCCATGCCAGACTAGAAACTTGCCTGGCTAGTCCATAAACTTTTAAATCTTTTAAATCCATACCTCCTGTTC
>CAYTAF010000075.1:0-2576 GCA_964435865.1 uncultured Candidatus Saccharibacteria bacterium
AGATTAGCCAGGCCACGCGGTGGGTTAACGTTTTAGTTTTACCGGAGCCCGGTCCAGCAATTACCAACAGGGGTCCGCCTTCGTGAGTAACGGCTTGTTTTTGGGGCGGGTTCAAATCTTTTAGTAAATCCATAAATTTAGAAACCAGCAGAGTAGAGAAAGAATAATTTTTTAGGGTATTTCATTGTAACTCGTTTGAAAATTCCTCAAAACCTTGACATAAATATATTTTTTTGTTATAAATATATTCACAAGGTTCGTTACAACTGAATAATTTAAAGAAAGGAGCGCGGTATGGAAAACAGATACGGCCCATTGGCGGCTAGCATAATCATTGTGCTGGCTGTATTTGTACTGAACCTCATTCTGCTTCCCTTGCCTACTGTAGTAAACTGGATAGTTGCTTTCATGGTAGCTACCCTTGTCGCTACAGCAATAGTGTTGATTTGGGATGCAGGCTTTAGGTCGGTTCCGGCTGACCCGCGGCATTACGGCCTGCTGGAGTTTGGGAGTCGCCGTTCTCAGTTTGACGGGAACGGCCGCGAGTACGCGGTCAGCTTTGGAGAACAAGAAGAGTCCAGTTACAAGCGGATTTTACCGGAGTGGGTTTTTCCTATTTTTGCCACAGGCACCACCCCGGGCAGAATGGTACCACCCGGCCCTTATTGGATTTTCTTCTGGATGTCTAATTTGAAGGTGTATCAGGTCACAGTCCAGGATTTGGACTTTTCCACCTTTTTTCCTACCCGTGATAAGTTAAACACAAAGGTTAAAATTTCGGTGGACTGGCGGCCTGATTTTTTCACCTATAAGAGAAAACAGGCCGAGGACGGAAGTTACTACCGGGTGTATTATAACCTGTATAATTTCCTGGACCGGCGGGTCAATGGAGCGAGCGAAGAGGAGCGCAACGAGCCCATAGAAAAAAAGCTAGTTGATGTTCTGATGGACGCTACTCGTTCGATTATGAGCCGGTACAACTTAGTGGAGCTTTTGGCTGTGCCTGAGGTCATACTCCAGTCAGAGTTTCTGCTGGCTTTATCTCGTCCGGTGCGAGGTGGGCCACGTTATAAGCTCGAAAAGTTTTCCAGGATGGCTCAAATGCTGGAGCGTACTTTTTTTATCGACAAAGAAGTGGCCGAACGGGAACGAGCGCTTAAATATCTCGGCACTTATCTGGTGCGGGGCGCTTCCTCTCCCAAAGGCGAGGACGAGATAGGAGCAGACGGCGTGACTCGTCGAGGACGCTTGGAAGAGCAGCTTCTCGCCTTCTGCCAAGAGGAGGCTTTGATCATCCAAGAAGCTCGTGAGGACTCCGGCGTTCCGGATCTTAATGAAGTAACGTCAGCCGGTGAAATCGAAGAAGCGGCCATAGCTTTGCGCGAGGAGATCAGTGAGGTTGGAATTTCCGAGCGCCATATGAATGCCGTCTTGATTCATTTGGCTAATCTGGCCAATATTGATCTCCCCGACGAGGTGGAGAAAGAATTCGCTCAGCTCACCGAGTCGGTTATGGGCATTATTGCCCTTATCGAACGTATGGTCGCGGCCGGCCAAATCGATGTCAATAAGCTGGAAGGTATCCGCTTGGAGGAGATCACCAGCACCGAAGGCATCGAGGAGCTGGCCCGGCGCGGTGTTAACGTTAGCTGGGAAGATCAAAAAACCGGTATGGATTTCCGTTCTATTCTGCAAGGACAGGGAGAGGTTTTTCGTCCCAGCGGAGTAGAAAACTTTGATCTGTTGTCTTTGATGCGGATGTTTAAAAAGTTAGATGATGACGGAGGTGAAGACGATGAGTAACGGTAATAACCAGCAAGCCGCTGAGGCGGAAAAAGGAAAGCTGGGAGAAAAGCTTAAAAAGCTTTTCTCTAGCAATAAGAGTAAACTCAAGTCACTTGGAAAATACGCTTTATTGCTTGGCGCGTTAGCCTTTGCGTATATAGTACTTTTCCCTTGGGGCGGCTTTGGGCAGATCGGCTGCTTCTTGGACTTAGGACTGTGCGTCGACACTTGGCAGGACAAACAAGGGAATCGAAACATGCGGCGCACAGCCCATGCCGGCACCGCCCCTATCCGTCTCTTGGAGGTTTCCAAAGGAGATCTCGTAGAGGTGGATTGTTCCGGCACTACCTCCATTCTAACCAAGTTTCAGTCGGGCACTCAGCGCGTGGAAAGCGGCTGCTACGGCCTGGATTACACGCCTAGTGATATGAGGGCGGAAGACACGAGCGTGTGGCCGGCACCTAACCTGCCTGCCTTGGCAGCTATTTGTACCATTGCTCCGTACGAGAATTCTTTTTCCCGGAAAGAGCAATGGATGAGCCAAGATTGGGCATGGGTCAAGCGGCGCGACATAGAGCACTTAGCTGGCAGTGGAGACACCCACGAGTCCTGGCGTATGCCGGTTAGCGGGTGGCTCTATTGTTGGATTAACGCTCCAATGAACGCAAACCACGGACGACCACAGGGCACGTATTGGTTTACGGCCCAGCAGTAAGTTCTTCAACGACAGTAACCGTCGAGCCCCAAGTCACAACGACTTGGGGCTCGAACTCTTTTGTGAGAGGTTGCCT
>CAYTAF010000076.1:0-2555 GCA_964435865.1 uncultured Candidatus Saccharibacteria bacterium
AAGTCACTTACTAAAGCGGATGCCATCTGCTCTTTAGGTGTTTCCTCTTCCCAGTTTTCTCCGGTAAACGAGATTTGAATATCTTCGTCTTTCAAAATCTCCACCAGTTTCTTCTTGGGTATTAGCTCTAGTTGCCTAACCGCCCATTTGAAATCTTTTTCAGTCCAGCCCATATCCGTCCAGGAAGGAGGAAAAGGCTCAATGCGAGTGAATGGATCTTTTAGTGACATAATTTCTTCCTTTTGTAGTTAAGGGTGTTATCCGGAGGAGGAAGCACAGCCTTCCTCCCTCTGGCGGGCTATTAGAATTTTTTACACTGCGTAAAGCTATCTAGAGCTTACTGTATTTTTGAACTTTTCAGGGCGCTTCATAGTTGAGTTTTTCTGCGTATTTTTGAAGTTCTTTCAGCGGGGGTACATCGTATTTTTGCCTTTCTTTGTCTGTAGTTTCCTGGGCGTAGGAATAAATTTTCCATTCTTTAGTTTCGAGGGATTGATAGAATTGAGTGCCGAATTTTTGCTTTTTACCTTGGGACTTCAAGTACCTGTCTAAAGTTATAGCGTAGAGCCACCTAGCCGGAGCATAATTTTTGTCTAGGGCTTGCTTGGATAGATTATTGGCTAATTTTAGGTGTTTTGGGTTATCGCTGTGGTGCAGGATTATAGCTGCGTAAAATAAATTTTCTGCTTTTTTTATTTTGTTATTTTTTAGTAAATTTAAAACTTTGCGGCGCCTTTTTTGATCATTTTTTTCTAATTCTCGCAATTGGTTTTCGGAGGGATGTTTAGTCCCGTCTTTTCCAAATATTTTGCTTCTTTCTGCCTGATCTTCTTTGAATAATTTTTTTATGGTATCCATAGTAATGGGTATTGATAGTTTATATATGTAACAGGGGAAGGTGATGGCCACTCTCCCCTGATATTCTTGGTATTGCAGGAGCGATCTGCTTCGGTTTATCTAGGTTTTATAAATTTATTGCTGTGTTTTTTAGTTCTCTTTGGTGTTTTTCAGCATTCGGTCCAATATAGGATACATAAAAATTATCAAGGGTTAGGTAGCTCTGAGCAAATTGTTTGATGTTTTCGTTGGAGACAGCTCTAATTTGAGCAATTTCTTGAGCGGGGTCTTGGTAATAATTGTAGAGATGCCGCTGGCCAAGGAAATAGTTGACGGCTCTGATTCTGTCTGTGTCTTCCAGGACTTCAGCGCGTAAAAGTTCTTTAGATCTTTTTATATTTTTAGAATTAAGACCCTGCTCTTTTGTGTTTCTTAATATTTTTGTTATTTGTTGTATAATTTTATTAAAGTTTTCCGGGCTGGTTTGAAATCCTACGCCCCAAAAACCAGTATCCATATAATGGGTGCTGGCATCCCAAATGCTGTAAATCAAGCCTAGCTCTCGTCTTATTTTTTTAAAAAGTTCCGATCCCCAGCCCCACGTTAAGCCGGCTGAAAATACGTCTTGAGTAGTAACATTAGCATCCTTATACGATACAGAGGGGAAGGCAATCATTGCTTCGGCAGAAAGCTCTTCTTTTTCTATAAAAGAGTATTTGCCTGTATCATTGGGTGCCGTGGGCGCGGCCTTCGGGTTGATTTTTTTATTTTGGGAAGGCAGTTTTTCCAGCTGTGCCAAGGGTGCTTTTAGTGTCTCATGCGCGATATCTCCAGAAACTATTAAATTACTATTTTCAGCAAAATAATAAGTTCGCATGAATTTTCTCAGAGCGTTCGTTGTTATGTTTTGTACTGCTTCTTTTTTGCCAAGCACGTTTTGCCCCAAGGGGTGTCCAGGCCACATAAGCTGAACCATAGTATCCCAGGCATCGGCCGGCTCTTGATTTTTTGTAAGAAATTGGTTCATTTCTTCTGTAATAACTTTTTTTTCGTTTTCTATTTCCTTTTTAACAAATCGTGGTTGGATGATGGTGTCCGCCAGTAGTTTTAACCCCTTGGCGGCATTTTCTTTAGGTAAGCTTATGGTCAAATAGGTAAATTCGGGGAAGGTGCACCCATTTAAGTCCGCGCCCAGGCCTTCAAGTTTTTGGTAAAATTCTCCCTCTTGTTTTATTGAAGCTGGTCCCTTAAGGAGGATGTGTTCCAAGAAATGGGCGTACCCATTATGTTCCGAGTTTTCAAACCTTGACCCGCAACGTACAAAAAAATGAATGGATGTCATTTTGCGAGTGGGTTGAGGTGCCAGAAAGACAGTCAAACCATTACTTAATGTTTTTTTGGAAAACGTGATGAGTTTTTGCATTAGTTTTTATTATGACGATTTTGACAGGCAAGGTAAAGGGGCAGTTGTTTCCGGACTACCCCTGTGCGCTGAGGTTTATTTGCCTTTTCTTGGAGGCGGGCCTTTTTGGCCACCGCCGGTGGAGTTCCCACTTGAGCCCTTTCCGCTGGTGCCACCCTTTTTGATCTGGCTTAGAAGAGCCAGGCGGCCCAAAGAAAGCTCGTTTAGACATAACCCCCCTCCTTTCCTTTCTATTGCTGGTAGAGCACATTGACAAAGAACTGCGACCTCTAAGGTTTATCGTGGCAGGCCAGTT
>CAYTAF010000077.1:0-2518 GCA_964435865.1 uncultured Candidatus Saccharibacteria bacterium
AATAAATTCTATCCGGAACACGTAAATCTATATAAGCAGCATCCTGAAAACGAGAGCGAAAACTTGAATCTTTCCGCAAGGCAGACTTGAGTACGCTCAGCTGATCGGAGATGGGATGAAAACGACTAAAATATAACTTCGGTCCTTTCTCCAAATATACTACCAGGCCTATCTCGGTCGAAGAAACAACGCGGTTTACTTGAAAACCGCTCTCAGACAATTTTTCTTTTAAGAGTAGCATCTTCCGGGCAGTTTCAACGCGTGGTGATAAACTCGATTTTAACGCTACCCCGGCCACCTGTGAAGACCCGGAAAACAAAAAATCGGGACGCACCACAAAAAAACCCCAAGTAAGCGCTCCAGATAAAAGGACAACCCCCACCAAGGCCAAGATCAATTTTTTACTGTGCACCGCAAATTCAGCCATATAAAAAACTCATTGAAAACGACGTTGCCTGCGGCGTCGCTCCAAAAACATATTAGGCCAATATTTCCATGATAACGGCATATCCTGCGTAGGCAAAAAGTCTCTTCTACACCCCCCAAAGCCTTGCTTAAAAAACGTTAGACCGCTCCATGGGTGAGACGAGCTGGCATCCCTAGGGGCTACTCCCCAAAAATTAAAGCGCTTTTTTCCTTGTTGCTTAGCTTTTTTCAAGGCCTCCCAAAGCAATAAATGGGTAGCAGGTACTTTTACCCCAGTACTAGAAGCGCTGTGATGATAATAAGCTGCCTCTCCGTAAAATACAACCAAGCTTGCCGCTATCATCTCTCCATTATATTCGGCCCAAAATAATTCAATATTATTGTATGCAAAAAACACTTCCCATTCTGCTTCGATATATTCCCAACTAAAGGGATTAAAGCCAACGGCGTCGGCTAATCTCTTATATAATCGATAAAATTCCCCCAGCTTTTCTTTGCCCTTACCCTCCTCTCGACCAGAGAGACCACGAGAAAACTCAGTTACAGAATGTATTTTTACTCCCTTTTTTCTCGCTTTGGTAACACTTTGCCGATGTCCTTTGCGCATCCCAGCCCACAAATCTTCCTCTAATTGCTCTAAAGATAGTACCCATGAATTTTCAGTATGAATGTGCATCGGAGCATCACGAAAACCCGCTTGCTGGAAAGCGTGTCTATTACTAGAAGTATCCTCCAATATAGGACCAACTCGCAAAAAGGCGACACCTTGCCGGCGCCCCAATTCCCGCAACTGCCCTATAATATTATAAAAAACCTTTTTCTGATCCTCAGAAGACAGTCCTGCCTTTAACAGGGGTCCGTGCGGCACATACAAAAAATCCCACCCCGGCAATTGCCGGAAAATTGGCGCTTGAAAGATTTGAGTTATACCCTGGAGCTGATCTTTATTAAAAAAGGCCAACCGCCACACAGGCCGGCCTGTTTTTTCATGGAATTCCCCCCACGCCCACGACTGCAGAAATGTCTTCTCCGAAAATTTTCGAGCTAATCTCTCCCACTCTTTCTCATTGTTGACTTGCTTGCTGTTCATTAGTCTTAACCGGTGCTTCAGGGCGCTCTTGCAGGGCTTGATCTGAAGGCGCAACACCCTGCAGGATGGGCTGATCATTTTCCAGATTGCTTACAATACGAGCAAATTCTTGATTGTCAGGGTTTTCTCTTGCTAAAACTCGAAATTGCTCCAAGGCCTTTTGAGGTTGCTCTAAATTACTATACGCTAACCCAAGAAGATACCGAGCATTCCCCATATTATTATTAATTTCTACCGCCCTCTCTAATGCATTAACCGCCCCCTCATTGTTACCTTTTTTAAACTGCAAAAATCCTAATTGAAACCAACTTCCGGCATTGTCTGAGCCAGCCTGAGCGAGCCGTTGAGCTTGATCAATCGCTCTATCTATTTCGCCGCGTTCATCACGCACCTGAACCAATAAAAAGTGCGCCGGACCATAATCCGACTTTAACTGAAGCGCCTGATCCACTAAACTCAAAGCTTGATTTAAGGCTTGCTGGCGAGCCTGCCGCAACTGCTGTATGCTATTCTCAACATCTTGCTCTTCCTGTGGCTGAGATTGCTGTAATACCTGAATCCGTGTATTCGTCTGCCGTGCTAACTGTAAACTTACACGAGACCGCCTGGTCGCCAAAGCGGGGCTGGCAGGATGGAATCGCTGAGCTTGCGTGTAAGCATCCAAAGCGCGCGTTCCGGCATCTGTAGAGGTCGACAATAAAGTTTCATAAACCTGACCGAGCTGTTGCCAATTATCCGCGGATTGCTTTACTTGAAGTGCTCTACGCGCCCAAGAAATGGCCTGATTACTCAACTCCGTTAAACGATTTTGCTGTTCTTGCCCTTGCTCGGCATCCCTAGTAGGAGAGGAGTCATTGTTCTGCTGATTATTTTCTTGCAAAAATGCTATTAACTGCTGGCGGTATACTTCAGATGCTAAACGTCTACTAAGGCCAGAGGCAGGATCTAGGGAAGCGGCCCTAGAAAAACTTTCTTGCTTAACCTCCAACTGGCTAGCATTGC
>CAYTAF010000078.1:0-2454 GCA_964435865.1 uncultured Candidatus Saccharibacteria bacterium
GTTAAAAACGCATAGCGGCGGCCGCGACCAACATTCACCCGCGAAATCTCGCCCTTTACCCGTATGCCGTACAATTGCTCTCCCAGTACCGCGTTCACCGTATCCAAAAATTGCCGAACGGTTAACACCTTGCTTGCCTCTTCCTGTTCATCCTTTTTTTCTACATCACCATCACCCGAGGTATCTTTTGAATCTTCCTCTAAGCCAAGAGCTTCGGCGAGCTCATCTTCAGTTTCTTGCTGGGCTTCGTTCAGGGCGGAAAATAAATCATCCTGATTTTTAGACATCCTTCCCATTCTAAAAAAGTTTACGCAAAAGAGCAAACCCCGCTCTTCTCTGAGGAAGAACGGGGTTTTTTAGGTTATGCCACAGGGTTGCGCTTGCAAATATTTAAAGATAGAGAGAACTCCAAAGCCGGCACCGATAACCGCTATGATTTCGCCGGGTGATACCGACCAGCCGCTGAAAACCAGCACAGCGGCCAGTGCATAACTGGTTACGCGCAAGCGCCCGTAAACGTTATGAGACAAAATACCCTCTCGGATAATTTTGCTACCAACAACCACAGCGGCTACCACCTCAACGCAAAGAACCGCCACTAAGATAAACGGATTCATAAGCGCCTGATGGAGTGCATACAACACCAAGGCCGCTACCATTAATTTGTCTGCTACCGGATCCAATATCCGGCCCAGCCGCGTTACTTGGTTTCGTTGGATAGCAAGAGATCCGTCCCAAACGTCACCTCCATAAAAAAACATCACCACCAAAGCTATCATCCACGGCTCTAACGGGAACGCGAGCGCTCCCAATAATAACAAGCGGGCGCAAGTGATGTGATTGGGGTGCACCCGCGCTGGTGTCAGCCCATCAATCCACCTATCAAGCCAATCTTTGGCGCTCTTGAAAATAGAAAGAACACGCACACTTTCCCCTCCTTTCTTGCTTACAGGTTAAGTTGATAATAAAACAAAGTTTAATAAAAGTAAAGGGCCGCAAACATGCGACCCTTTCTTGTCAACAATATCCCACTGACTAGGGCTGAAGAATGCCCTCGGTCTGACCGTTACGGGAAATAACTACCTCATCAACAGTTGGGAATTGCGTTAAGGTCTGTGTAATTTGGGAACGGATGGATTGCACCATACAGGAGCCGCCTACGTTTTGATCCAAATTTTCGTTAAAATTAGCTCGGGCAACTCCGTCAGCTACAGTAATGCTTAACAATTCCGTGCCTTCAGGAACAGAGGTAGCCAATCCTTTATTTTGCTCAGAAGGTGTCGGGCCTTCCAGTAATTCAGCAAGGGCAGATTGGGCTACCGACTGAGTTTCAGGAACCGTGCGCTCTACCGGCTCTACTGCGCTACAATCTACATCATCACCCTGGCTGGTAGGAACAAAGTAAGCTTGCACCGTCATAGTCTCTGTCCCGCTGTCATCAGGGCCGGTAGGCGCGGTGCTCGGGGAGCGAAATGCGAAAAAAGCACCCACCGCCACAATAATAACAAGCGCCGCCAATAAAAGAGATTTATTTTGCATAACAAAAAAGTTACGAATTACTACTTTCAGCATACTCCTAAAAATACCGGCGCGCAAGAATCAGTGCAATTCCAAAATTCCGCCCTCTACGGGCCGAAAATCCGGGCGGGCACCGGACTCAATCTGATCGTAAATAAGGGCGGGGATGCCAATATCCCCTAAAAAGATGTTACCGGCAATATCCCTACCGGTTTCATCTTCAAAGGCGGATTTGGGTAAGGCCAAGGTTAGCGTTGCCTTAGCGGTAATATAGGGGTTATAGGTATCCCCTGTGGTAGCATCCATGCCGGTAGGAATATCATAGGCAATAACCTCACCGCGCGCCAGCCCCGCCAGATTCACCAATTCCTCAAAAACCCCCCGCGGAGCTCCGTTCAGGTTATAACCGATTAAAGCATCAATAAGTATATCAGCCGCTTGAATGGTGTTTATAGCTTCTTGGCGGTCCTCTTCGTAATCAAAGACAGGCACCTCCATTTTCCGCAAAAGTTCCAGGTGATGCTGTGAATCTTCTTTTATCTCCCGACTCGCCAATACTACCCGTACCTGCCAGCCGTGATTTATTAAATGACGCGCCGCGCTTAAGCCATCACCGCCTTTATTACCCTTGCCCGATAAAACAGTAACCGTCTGCGAAGTATCAATCTCCAGCGCATCGAAAACTTTTACCATATGCCAACCGGCCAATTCCATCATCTGCCGAATTTGCAGACCGTTTTCTACGGCAAGCTCGTCTATTTTTGCCATCTCTTCTCTGCTCGCGTAATACATACAAATTAGCTAATTAGAATATTAACTGATTAGGAGATTAGTGTTTAGCTTGTTAGCTTTCCTGAGAGAGAATTCTCCTAGTTTCATCCTTGTATTCCTCTACGTTAGGCTGAATAAAAGCGTTTACGTTCAACAAGTACCCCA
>CAYTAF010000079.1:0-2378 GCA_964435865.1 uncultured Candidatus Saccharibacteria bacterium
TCTAAACTATCCAAAAAAGAAAACGCGGCTTTGGTGCCCCGTAAATACTCAATAATTACCGAAGTTTCAATAAAATAGCGAGTCATAGGTCAATAGTATTTTTCCGGGAAGCTTTTTCTCTTGTCTTTTCCCATATACCATCATCATCCAGGGCGGAATCCTTCCACGCGCCTCTGGCTTTTTCCCAGTACTCTCTGCGCGCCTCGGAAGTGGGGCGCAAAACAGCAAAAGGACGGCCTCCGCGCGTTAAAATCACCGAGTCGTAATCAGCTAAATGCTTGGCAATTTCTCCAAATTTCCGGCGCAACTCCGTAACCGAAATAATTTTAGTGTTTTTAAGTTTATGCATACATTTTTATGTTAACTGGATTACACACTTTGTCAAACATTTTTCTACACAAAGTATCCTCAGTTTATCGTGACTTAAACAAAAAACGGCTAATACAATTGTATTAGCCGTTTCTCGTGCTACCCAGTATCTTCTCAATTTCCTAATTTCTACTTTCTAACTCCAGTGCTTCCGGATTCTGGATGATGTCGATGAATTGAACAGAGTGGGGTGAGGAGGATTCTTGGAAATTTTGAAATCCGACTACAATCACATCACCGGAATTAATATCCTGCACAGAAGCAATGTTCCTGCTGGCTATTGGATTAGCCAAGGGCTCATTGCCGACATTATCCTTAAATTTTAAAGTAGAAATTTCAGTTCCTTCTTGTGCGTGTAACGTAAGCGTGTTGTCCGAGGGTCTAATTTTTTGCGGTGGGGGTGGGGTTAGACTAGGCTTTTCTGTTATGGTCCCCTTGATTACACGATCGGAAGTTTCTGTGACGGTTAGAGTTGCAGAAAAGGAACCTTGTTCAGTAAAAGGTTGCTCCTGCAACGAGGAGCTATTGTTACTTGGCACCAGTTGACTAAAGTTCATTCCCGCAAAAAATGCAAGTGGTAACAATACCACTAAAACGGTAATTAAAATTGCACACTTATTTTTGGACCACATCAGAAGAATTTATATTATTTTAGGCAGGTTATAGAATCGGCCTCATAGGCAGGACCGTCAGCATATACATTATAAACTGAATTCCATAGCGCTGACATCGCCCAAGATCCTTTGTTATAACCAATAAATTGACTATACCCTTCTTCTTGGCAAAATCGGTTCATAGTTCTGGTGGCCTCCCCTCTTAACACTTCAGCTGCTACTGGGTGGGTGCCTCGATATATAGATCCTCTTAAATAGGTGCGGCGCGTGGGATTACGGAAAGTTTTTGTATTACTTACACCACCACAATCCGCGTCTCCACTGACTCCGCATATGGTTGTTCCTTGACAAATGTCATCATCGTCAATGTAGCCAGGGCACTCATCAATACTGCCGGCTACCCCATCCACATACCCCTTCGTCGCCACATCTTGAGGGTCGGTGGGGTCTTGAACGTTCTTGATTCTGCTGGAGGAGAGGTTGAGGGTACCACCGAGCTTGGAAGTGCCTCCGGGCTTTAAGAAATAGGTGGTGTTGTTGGTGTCCTGGAATTTGGTTGAGCCTAAAGGACCCTGTTTGGCTTGTTGATTGCTTGAGGTATTAATGGGTAAGGGGACATTGTCTCCAGTGGGGGAAGAACTTGGGTTGGTAAAAGCTAAAGTTTGGTGTAAAAACACCGTGCCTAAAAAAAGAGATAGTTAGGACTACGAGGGTTAAGCTGAGGGTTTTTTAAGAGTTGCATGGTTAATTAGATTGTAGCACGGAAGGAAGAGAGAGCCAGTGGGAGTTATCCACACCCTCACACCTAGTCAGGATTGCTGAGGTGCCTATACTTAATTCGTTGCAACGAATTAAACGTATCCTAACTAGGTGTGAGGCACAATGCACCACGTTGGGTGCATTGCGGGCCGTGCACCCCATGTGGCGCACGAGCAGGCAGCTTAGCGTCGTTGGACGACGCTAAGCTGAAATATTTTTACAAAAACCAGATCAAGAAAGTGAAGGGGGCGAGGATGCCAAAAAGAATCCAAATTTGCTCCAGTGGGAAAAAGAGTAAAAAGATTGCTGAGCCAAATAAGGTCAGGGCCCGCGCCAGGGCAAGCGCCACCGATCGGTATACGATATATTCGTCCGCGCCGCCGGCCTCATAAGCGGCCAAGTCATACGTGCGCGCGGAAAACGGCATTTGCAAACTCACTCGACTTAACCGGCTTATCAACCCCACGCCTAAAAATACCGGAAAAGTCCGAGGCACCATCCGCAAGAGCGTTGTAAAGAAATTTATGACAATACCCCATTTGAGTGGCTTCTGGCGCGTAGTATCTTTGTCCGTGATGCGCCCCATAATAAAACTGCCAAGCACCACCCCGAGCGCCGAAGCGGAGCCGGCAACAC
>CAYTAF010000080.1:0-2290 GCA_964435865.1 uncultured Candidatus Saccharibacteria bacterium
GGGCATGGCACCTTGCCGCATCCGAATGTGTTGGGAGCGTTTTTGATTTTTAACGTTTTTTCATTGTTCGGTCTTGTGAAGGCGCGAGGCAAGGCTCTTTTGCTAGAGTTTTTGACTTTTATTGTTTTGCTTTTCGGGCTTTTTGTCACTTTTGCTCGTTCGGCGTGGGTGGCCGGTGCTATTGGCGGTATATTTTTGGTAATTCAGATGATTAGGCATCGCGGTTTTTTGGTTAGTTGGCGCAAATTGGCGTTGCTTGCTGGGGCATTTTTGGTAGTAATGGCGGTAGCCATCATAGTTTTTATGCCGCTTCTATCAGAGCGCTTAGCAGTTTCATCCGGTGAGCCGGCTGTTAGCTTGCGAGGGTATTTTATTCAGGTGGCCGGCTTTTTGTTTCAAAGTTCACCGGTACTTGGCGTAGGATTGGGACAGTTTGTGCCCACCTTTCAGTTGAACGCACCGGATTTTTCGTGGCCGGAGTGGGTTTTTCAGCCCGTGCATAATATTTATTTATTGGCAGCCACCGAGATAGGAGTGCTTGGTTTAGCGGTTTTTGTTGTCTTCTTGTTACTTGTGGCAAGGATAGGTTGGCGGACATTGACTAAAAAGAGTGAAGTCAAGGATAATAATGATGGAGCCTGTCACTCTTTATTCTTTATCCGTCACTCTTTGTTTGCCACGCTGGTCGCCTTTCTTGTTATTGGCCTTTTTGATCATTTCTTTTGGACCACGCCGGCCGGACAATATATGTTTTGGCTCGTTTTAGGGCTCGTAGCTTCTCCTTCCTTGCGTGATTTTTTAAATTAAGAGATAATAAATTAACTACCTTAAGTTCTTTGGCATATCGTGTAAAATGTTCCACTGAATAAGGAGGGATTTACTATGCCTCGGGGTCAGCGTCGTGACTTCAAGGATCGAAGGCCTATCGGCGAGCTTCTTCATGAGTTGGCTGATGAGGCCGCTTATAAGGAACGTTACGGGTCGGAGACACAGGAGTTAAAGCTCCAAGTTGCTGAGTTTTTGAGTCGATCTGTGGGCGATATAGTCCATGAGGCAGTGGGCTACATTGAGCTTTCGATTGAGTTCGAGACCCCTACCGCGGACATTCTTTTGGAAATGCTTTCCCGAGTGGATCTTAGGTACTACGGGTCAAAGCAGATTAAAGAATGGCTCGCGCGCCTGAAGGCACTGGAAGAAAAGATAGAGCGAAGCGATCGGACGGAGTGGCTGAAGGCGGCTGTTGCCAACTTTAGCCGATATCTTGAGGAGACCGGGAATGGTGAGAGGGAGTACGGTAAAGGAGGCAGCAATGAGGGGTTTATTTCCCTCTAACTTACGGAAACTTCCGTGAAGCGCCGGTATTGAGAGTAGCAATGCCGGCGCTTTTTCACCCTAAACCCTACGTGGTTTAGGGTTCAGTGTTTTCTCAAGAGATGGGCGGGGTGCGATGAGTCCTGGATTATGATAGTATTTTGTATATGCTCGGCCGGCTTATATACAAGCTATTTCCTTTTCACGCTGACAGAACCCTAAAAGAAATTTTCGCGGCCGCTACCGTACGGCGCCTGGCGATTAGCATGATCGCCATTTTTGAACCGATTTATCTGTATCAGGTGTTTGGCGACTCCGCGCCTCTGGCGCTTACCTTTATCGGGGCCGCGTATTTAGTGTACGCGTTCGGATCGCCACTCGGTGGCAAGTTTATGGAGAAGATTGGCGTGAAGCACGCGATTTTATCGAGCCTTCCGTTCTTGCTGATGTATTATTTGGCCTTGTGGTATCTGGAAGCTTTGCCGGCTTTGTGGTTGGCGGTTATTGCGGTATTGCTTTTAGGGGCGCACCGGAGTTTGTTTTGGCCGGCCTACCATACCGAGTTTGTCAGGCATTCTCAAAACGAGCGTCGCTCCGAGGAGCAGTCCGCCGTACTTATTTTTAGTCGACTCGCGATGATTGCCGGGCCCTTGCTTGGCGGCTTTATTATTGCCAGTTTTGGCTTTGGCGTTCTGTTTACCGTTGTACTTTTGGTGCTTATGGCAGGCGCTGTTCCGTTATTGATCTCACCGGATACGCGCGAAGCTTATAGTCAAACCTACCTTCATTCCCTGACCTCGCTGTTTAACAGGCAATACTGGCGTGGCACGCTGGCTTTCATTGGGTACGGCATCGAGATGGTAGCGGTGATTTTTTTGTGGCCCCTTTTTATGTTTGCCTTTAATATAAGCTTTGAGCAGATCGGTGTTGCCGGCTCCGCTTCGGCGCTCGGGGTGGTGCTTGGCAGTTTTATTATGGG
>CAYTAF010000081.1:0-1025 GCA_964435865.1 uncultured Candidatus Saccharibacteria bacterium
AGAGCAACTGCTTTGTAAGCAGTAGGTTGTCGGTTCGAATCCGACCACCGGCTTTTTTTAACGCCTTGTACAGTGTGCAGGGTTTTTTTGATGAATTATTATTGATATTCTAAAGCTTTATATGGTATATAAAAATACCTTGCATTCAGTAGGGTAATGATCTTTTAAAAGGAGGATCAGCTAATGGTAAAAGAGAATAGAACGCCGGGCGGTGGCGGCAGTAACGACTCGCCCGAGAGAAGCGTTCCGAGTTTTTTGCGGCAAGCAGGGCAGTGGTGCCGCCGGCATCCGTTTGGCTCATACCTGATAATCCTGGCAGTAATCGCCATTTTGGCAACCATAGTTGCTTTTACCAGCGTTTACGGCGGTTTTAGGGTAGGATTTTGGGCCATTGTTTTGACCTGTGGGGGTGTAGTCGGTGCCCTTGTCGGTCTTTTCTTCTCCGGAATGGCAAAGTCAGACCAGGAGGAAAACCCGGATCGTATTGTGTGGGGCGCTGCTCTCACCGTTATTGTCCTGGCATTGGTGGTGGGGATGTTCCCATTTTATGTCCCTGAGTCCAGCTATGCTGTTTGGCATCAAGGCAGTAGCGCCACACTGCTTGCCAGTGGTGAGTATTGGCGAGTGCCTTACAGCGGATGGTTAGTTCCCATCTCCAGCTATAGCCACGCCTTCACCGCCGGCATTGAAGTTGATGGTAGCCGAGTGGTGTGGGACTTTCAGGCTAACCTTACCGTCACTGACAATTACGAGGAGGCCTTCAAGGTCCTCACCCGAGTTGGTGATGGCCGGTCCTGGCGCCAGCAAGCTCAGCAGACCTTTGAGAGGGGAGTTAATGATTATTTAGCTAACTCCCAGCAGGTCGAGGACTTGCCCAGACAGTTTGAGTTTGAACTGCCGGAAAAGTACCAAAACCGGTTGGCTAAATTGGGCTACACTGCGAGCTCAGTTAAAGCCCGGAACATTCAGTTTGTTCGTTCAAGTAAGTAACCAATCCAAGCAGGGGATAGCCAAAATGGCTGTCC
>CAYTAF010000081.1:1035-2225 GCA_964435865.1 uncultured Candidatus Saccharibacteria bacterium
GATAATTCGGCTTGTGTTTGGTAGCTACTTGTTTTACAATGTAAATAATGCGGCATTCCTATTATGACAAGCCGGAATATCGCAATAAGCAAAGCAAGATTGCTAGGCGCAATCACAGGAAAGGAATTTATAAGCATTTAAATAAGCACGAGAAGCGTGAATGTGCTCGAAAAGAGTGCCAAGAAGTTTTTATGGTTGCCAGGCACGATTTTAAAAAGTATTGCAGTAGGAGTTGTGCCGCTAAGGTGAATAATAGCAAGCGGGCACCTGGGTCCTTGAGCAAGAAAAACTTGGAGAAATTATATTGGAAAGATAAGCTTTCTCAGCAGGCAATTGCCAACCAGTTAGGCGTGTCTTTAAGGAGGGTAGTGTACTGGATGCAAAAGTATAGCATTTCCACGCGATCCCGCAGTGAAGCCACTTATGTCTATAAAAATCCTGCAGGCGATCCTTTTCAATTGAATAAACCTGAGACCTTAGACGATGCCTTTCTTTTTGGATTGGGAGTAGGCCTGTTTTGGGGAGAGGGGCACAGAAAATCCTCGCAGGCGGTGAGATTAGGAAATAGCGACCCGGAGGTTATTAAGGTTTTCATAAAATTTTTAGAAGAGATGTTTTCGGTTTCGAAAACAAAATTAAAATTTGGACTCCAGATTTTTGGAGATATGCCTAAAGATAAAGTATTTAAATTCTGGCTTGAGGAGCTTGAGGTTGACCCTTCTCAATTTTATAAAATAACGGTTACACCCCACCGCGGGGTGGGAAATTACAAAAAGAAAACAAGGTATGGCGTATTGACGGTTAGCTTTGATAACACTAAACTGAAAAAGTGTTTTGATAAATTGATATCAGATCCAAGTTTGCCGGGCTAGTTTAATGGCAAAACAGCACATTGGTAGCGTGCAGATCGGAGTTCGATTCTCCGGCCCGGCTTGTTAAACGGCTCATACCCGATGAGCCGATCTGGAAAATACGGCTCACCCGGGGTGAGCCGTATTTTAGGTTGATTTTGGGCGAAAATTTTGGTAAACTAGTAAGTCCTTGAGTTTATATAAAAGTTTTTAGTTAGCTCTTCTTATATGGAGTATGTAAAAATGAAATGCACTCAGTGCAAAAGGATAAATTATTGGCTGCCTAAATCCCGGGCGGCGTTTTCTCGTACCGAGGATGACAAAAAGAAAAAATTGGAA
>CAYTAF010000082.1:0-2171 GCA_964435865.1 uncultured Candidatus Saccharibacteria bacterium
GGTATGACACTCGCACAGCAGAAAACGCCGGACAAACTAAAGATCATAGTGTCACTTTAACCGGCTTGCAGGCCGGAGAGACCTATTATTATAGGGTTGTCTCCTGGGCCTCTCCTGGCAAGGTTAGCACCGAGCGCAGTTTTACCTTAGCCGGAGCGCAAGAAGCGGGCACCCAGCCCCTGCCAGCCGATGAAGGAACAGCCGCAGAATCAGTGCCCGTGGAAGGCGCGGGTGAGACAGGCGAAGGAGTCGCTCCCACAGGCGAGGAGCAAAATTTGGCAGGATCCTTTTTTAATCAAATTGCCGGCTTATTCAGCGGCGGCGGAGAGGCACCGGAGGCAACCGGCACTAATCAGCAAACCGCTCTGGCGGCTTTTCTTGGGACGGTTGTTGGTTCATGGTGGGGCATAGCTGGCTCAATTATCGGCTTAATTCTTTTGGTATTGCTTGCCGCTTATTCCCGACGCCGGCGCCGCAAAAAATCCACTACCCAATAGCTGGACATCAGCTCCGCGTGCTTCAACCACGCTGAGCGGGCGGGAGTATAGTGGTAAAAAACGCAAATAAACGGCCCCGACGTAACGTCGGGGCCGTTTATTGCTAGGCACCGTATATTTTTTGCGGGTCTTTTATCCGCAAGATTTCGGGATTTTTATTTACATATCAAGGTCAATTTTGTTATAATTAAAGTGATGGCTGAGACAAAAACTCCACAAAAAAATACTGCAAATATTCGGAAACAGGTAATTAGTGTTATCCGAGAGGTTTTGAGTGACCCGGAAAGAGGGCTTGATTTATCACAAGAAGCAGAAGAGCGTCTACTCAAATCTTTGCAATCCAAAAAAGAAGGTAAAACCAAAAATTTAAAAGAAGTAATTGATAATTACAGCTAATGAGCCAAAAATGGCAATTTGAAATCACAGATATCGGCGAAGAAGATCTTGCTAAACTTTCACCAGATGTTGGCAAGCGAATATTGGAAAAGTTGAAATGGCTAATTGGCAATTTTGAAGATATAGCACCCGTGCCCTTGGGAGGAAATTGGCACGGATTTTTTTAAATTAAGAGTTGGCGATTGGCGAGTTGTTTACGAGGTTGAGGAGAAAAAGCGTCTTGTCACCGTGCATTACATTGAGCATCGCGATAAGATCTATACTCGCCGACCGCCATTTAGAAAGACGTAAATTCTCTCTTTTAAATCCAGCTGCCACAATCTTCGCGCATGTTTTTGTAGGACCGGTTTTATTTACACAACGGGGCCAATTTTGTTATAATATATACAATGAGTGAGGTAAAGAAGAAAGCTGAGTCCTCTAAATTGCCCGAATTTTTCGGGCCAGTTTTGTGGTCTTATAAATTGCAGAATATTTCACCGGAAAAGGATAAAAAAGAAATTATTATTAATACTTTAAATTACGGCAAGTGGCCGCACCTGCAATGGATAGTGAATTATTACGGCAAAGAAGGTATCCAAGAGGTGGTGCGCAATATTCCCAAAAGCGAGATAAGGTCTTCCGCTTTGGCGCTTGCTCAGTCCTTGCTTGGCGCAGGAGATCCTCAATATGTATCCAGAGGTGATAAAATCCGAAAGCAAGCCGGTGCTTCAGGGACTGAATAATTTCCCTGGTTTTTATTTAGCCGGCGGCACCGCTCTTGCCCTGCAAATTGGCCACCGTATCTCGGTGGATTTTGATCTATTTACAAGCGAAGAGTTGCCTCAAGATTTACTAAAGCAGATAGAAAATATATTTGGGGATTCCGCTGTTCAGCCGATTGTTAATCAAGTTGATCAGATAACTGTAACCGTGGATAATATCCAGGTTACTTTTCTGCACTATCCATTTCCGCCTCTGCTGGATTTAGTGAAATCTGAATCCGTCCAATTGCTATCAGTCAAAGAAATAGCTGCTACTAAGGCATACACCTTGGGGCGTCGAGCTACCTTTAAAGATTACGTGGATTTATATTTTATTTTCAAAGAAGATCACGCAAACCTGAAGGATACTATAGAGTTAGCGGAGCAAAAATACGGGGAACGGTTTAACCGAAAGTTATTTTTGGAGCAATTGGTATACTTGGAAGATATAAAAACGGTGGATATAGAATTTTTAAAGGAGCCGGTTTCTAAAGATCAAATGCGGGACTTTTTTGATCAGCAAATTCAAAACTCC
>CAYTAF010000083.1:0-2103 GCA_964435865.1 uncultured Candidatus Saccharibacteria bacterium
CCCAAAGGCGGCGCCTTCGCCAATTAGGCCATGCCCCGAAAATTTGGACCGGGGGCCTCCTCACTTGTGAGCAAGTGAGGGGTGCGCTCTAAAACCCTTCGGTTTTAGTATTTCCGCCATGAAAAACTCCCGTTTTTCAACGCTTTTCACGTTCAAATCTTTTTCAAAACATAACTATGTTTTGGACCGGGGGAGATTTGAACTCCCAACCCCGTGCATGCGAAGCACGTGCTCTGCCAATTGAGCTACCGGCCCCTCACTTGGTCCGTTGAAAAATCTGTGTGTGTGAAAACAACTACTAATAGTGTGTTCAACAAGCCAAGTGAGGGGCTACCGGCCCTTATAAAATTTTTGGCAAAAAAATGAGAGCAGCTACTACCAAAGAAGTAAGGGCTGAAACCAGTACAGACGAAGCAGCCAGATCCTTGATCCTTCCGATAGTCGGATGTACCTCCGGATGCAAGTGGTCTATCAGATTCTCAAGTTGTGTATTCAGTAATTCTAAAGAAAGAACCCAGCCAATCACGAGCACCAAAGCAAGCCACTCAAAAACGCTTATATCAAACAAAAACCCTAAAATAACTGCCAAGCTCGCCAACATTATCTGAATTTTGAAAGTGCGCTCTGCTTTAAGGGCACGGCCCACCCCTAAAAAACCTCCCAGAATTGCCTTGTAAAGCGGTCTTTTTTGCTTAAACTCTGTCATAAAGCCTTACTCGGGGCGCCCGGACTTGAACCGGGAACCTCTGCCACCCGAAGGCAGCGCGCTAGCCAATTGCGCCACGCCCCGCAACAAAATATATTTTATAACAAAATTGCTTATAAAGCAAGTACAAAAACCGCTAAACTTCCGCCTTGAGCAGTTTTACAAAAATCTCATAGGTGGCACGGGCATCCTCCAAGGCAGAATGACGCTCGGAACGCTCGAGTTCTACACCAAAATACTCGGATAAAGAATTTAAGCTATAGCGCTGTATTTTGCCGGTATAAAATAAATGGGCGTACGCCATAGAAAGCAAGTCCAGTCGATGGTAATGCATCTTATCAGGCACCCCCGTTTGCAAAAACGCCTCTTGTAAAAAATTCCAGTCAAAGCTGATATTTTGGGCCACCATAATGGAATCCTCGGTTTTATCCGAAAGTTCCTGCATGGCTTGCGTCAAAGAAACCGCTTTTTTCCATAATTTTGGCTCGTATCCGGCTATCTCAAGAGCTTTCGGGTCCGCATCTTTCAAGCGCTCCGGGGTAATCTTCCATTCTTTTTGCTGCTCCACTTTTAAGTCAGGCGCTTGTGTTAAAACCAAACCTATCTCGATAATCTCATGCTGATGCGGATTCAGACCGGTAGTCTCCAAATCTATAATAGAAAAAAATTTGGGCTCTGTTTTTTGGGTATGATTTTTTTCTGGCATTGCTCTAATTGTATATATCTGTATCAATCAAGTAAAGAAGGTATCCCTTTACCTAATTCCCAAAAAATGTTATTATTCTATAACATAAAAAGTTCCCACTAGAGGTACTTATTACCGAAAATAACAAAACTCGCATGAGAAGTTCTTAATAAATATAATTCTCTTTGGGCCCCCGTAGCCCCTCACTTGGAAAGAATGGCTTGCTATATTTTGCGGATATGCTCTTAAAAGCCAATAGGGTGGTAAATTATTGTTGGAAGTGGGGATAATTTTTAAAAAAGCAACTGATCGTAATCAAAGCTTAGTACGGCCCACGAAATTCTATTCTTTCCAAGTGAGGGCCCCCGTAGCTCAACCGGACAGAGCCAGTGGCTTCTATCCACTAGGTTGCAGGTTCGAGTCCTGCCGGGGGCACAATGTATTTTGTTTATATTTTGCAGAGTAGCAAGGATGAGCGTACTTATATAGGGTTTACGACCAGAAAGGTACGAGAAAGATTGCAAGAGCATAATCAAGGCAAGGTAAGGGCGACAAAGCACAGGCGTCCACTTTATTTACTTTTTCAGGAGAGAGTAAATAGCTTATGGGAAGCTAAAAAGCGTGAACATTACTGGAAAAGCGGAGCGGGCAGAAGGAAATTAAAAGAATATTTTGATAAAGGGTTCCCGCCTATTCATTTTTATGAATAGGC
>CAYTAF010000084.1:0-2086 GCA_964435865.1 uncultured Candidatus Saccharibacteria bacterium
TAAGTTTTCCAGTAATTTCTTTTCAAAAAACTGCCGATTCTTGCCCTTTAAGGCAATCTCGTGATAGTGGACAACAATAATTGGTTGTGGTTGCAGGTCACTCATAAGTCCCATTATACAGGCAAATCTTTACGGAAAAAAGTTTTTACGCTACAATTTGAAAAATAATGTCTCGCCATAATAACACATTCTTAATTTCCACGCCGATTTATTACGTTAATGCCCCGCGGGTTCACCTGGGGCATGCTTTATCTACGCTGGTAGCCGATGTATTAGCCCGACGAGCACGTCTACACGGACAAAATGTACATTTCTCTACCGGTACCGATGAACACGGCGCTAAAGTGGCTCGGGCCGCCAAAGAATCCGACAAAAACCCGCAACAATTCGTGGACGAAAACGCGGCTAATTTTCAGGAAAGTTTTGACAACTTAAATATCAGCTACGACCACTTCGTGCGCACCACAGCTGAGAGTCACAAAACCGGAGCCCAAAAATTCCTGCAAGCCATTTATGATAACGGCTACGTTTATAAAGATACCTACAAGGGGCTGTATTGTGAAGGGTGCGAGGCCTTTGTCAAAGAAAATGAGCTAACCGAAGACGGCCTCTGCCCCTTGCACAAAACCGAGCCCGAAAAATTGGAAGAAGAAAACTGGTTTTTTAAATTAAGCGCCTTCGCAAACAAACTGGAACAGGAGATAGGCGAGGACCGTATAAACATCACACCGGAAAACAAAAAACGCGAAGTGTTGCAAAACATCCAGGAAGGCCTGGAAGATTTCTCTATCTCCCGGGCTGAGCTGGAGTGGGGTATTCCGATACCTTGGGATCAGGGGCAAGTCACGTATGTATGGGTAGAGGCCCTGTCCAACTATTTAACCACTATCGGCTACGGCACCAATCCCGATACATTTGATAATTTTTGGCCTACTGATATTAACGTTTTGGGTAAAGATATTGCCCGCTTCCATTGCATTTACTGGCCCGCGTTACTCTGGGCAGCTGGCCTGGAGGCGCCGGAGACGTTTTTGGTGCACTCATTCCTTAACGTGGAAGGCCACAAAATGAGCAAGTCGCTTGGTAACGTGATTTACCCGGAAGATTGGGCTAAAAAATACAGCACCGACGGTGCCCGCTTTTTAATTGCCTCCGAACTGCCGCACGACCGAGACGGCAACATCAGCCGAGAGGATATGGCGGACAAATACAACGGTACGCTCAAAGGAGGCCTGGGTAACCTGTTTTCGAGAATGATTGTTTTGGGGCAAAAAGCAGGTCTCGCAGAAATCAAAAACCCTAACGGCGCAATCGCGCAAGACGCTCAAACAAAAACGCAAGAAGTGCAAAAACAAGCCGAAAAGGCCTACGAACAACTGGATATTAAGCGCGCCCTGGAGACAACTTGGCAATTAATTCACTATGCTGACAAACTACTGGACGAACAAAAACCATGGAAAGTTTTTAAGCAAGATACAAGCTACAAGATACAAGACACAAACCTGGAAGAAACTATTTTTACCGGATTAGAGCTGGTGAGGCAAGTAGCAGTACTGGCCGCGCCCGTGATACCGGAAACCACGCGGGCAATCCATGAAGCACTAAAAATAGAATGGACCGAAACACTGCCGGAAGGCAAATTCAAGGAATTAAAACAATTCGGCGCTTTCGAGCTCAAGGTACCAGAAAAAAACGTCCACCTCTTCTCCTAAAAAACACAAAACACAGTGCCCAAAGCCCAAACAAAGTCACAGAGCACAGACATCACAAAACACAAACTATCTGCTTTTCTTTCTAATATTGTGCTAAATAAAGTATTATAAACCTCGTTGACCTCTTTTGCGGTTATCAATGTTTATCATTTGTGCGCTGTGCTTTGGATGTTGTGTTTTGTTTGTGCATATTTGTGATATTTGGGCTTTGGGTTTCTGATGCTTTATTTTTTTGGATTTATTAACTACTAATATTCAATTAAAAACAATGGACAAGAATATCTCCGAAAATAGAACCCCCCAACACTTGGGAGTTATTATGGATGGCAACCGGCGGTGGGCCAAAGATCGCGGCCTTCCGATCGCCGAGGGCT
>CAYTAF010000085.1:0-2052 GCA_964435865.1 uncultured Candidatus Saccharibacteria bacterium
TTCCCTGGGAGAATGGAATTTGGAAAAGGGTAATAACAGCTAACAAAAAGGTTAGCATTTCCGTTCCAACCACTTTTGCGTCAAAAAGGTGGTGGCGCATTATAGCGTAGGTGGTGGCAGCGATAAAAGGAAAAGTAAGCACACCCGCATAAGATATAAAAGAGGAGTTGCTCAAAAATGCTGGCAATATAAAATTGAGTATAACTATGGAACTATAGGTCACCAGGGCTCCTGTGAATATATACGAGTACTGCATTCTGCGTGCTCCCTCCGATTGCAAAAGCTTTTTAAAGAGCAATGCTAGACCGCCAAATATCAGGCCTATAATCACAAAAGCTAGCAAGAATACTCCAGGCCCGTTTTGTGTAGCTGTAACCCTGCCGTCAGTGAATTTTGTTACCTCGGTGAATACAAGAGGGGTCAAAGTTAGTATGGACGTCAGGGTGGTTAGAGGGATAAGCCCCCATGTGTATTTGGCTGGCAAAGAAATTTTTTCTTTCGGGAAAACATAGAAAAACCGAAACAGGAAAAAAGAGTACCACACCGCGAAGAATACAGAGACTCGAATTAACCAAACAACAATATTCGGGTCGCTGTATTGATATAACAGGTAGTTAAAAATACCCCACACTATAGCTGTTAGGGCAACGTAAAGGAATGTTCGGTTAGTAATACTTTCTCGGTTATTGAAATATACAATAAATCCGAGAAAGCCCATAGCCGCTATTGCGACCCCCATAGCAAGGAGGTCTATGCTGGTTAAAATTTGCATTGCTTTTTTAGTGAGACGGCTTCCGGGCTGTTGCTATATAGCGTGCCTGGAGGCCTTCTTTAAGTTTTTGTAGGTCAATACCTTGTTTTTTGTATTTTTTGCGCAGTTTTTTTGTAAGATGCGGTGTGCGTACTTTAATTTTTTTGAGCGGCAAGTCATTCAGGATTTCCTGCACTTCTTCTTTTGTGTACGAGGCGCGGGCGGAATAGTACTGCAGCTTTTTAATGGTATTGTCAGGCGGGATTGCGTGCTGTAGTAGATATTTTGGGAGGTTTCTTCGTAAATCTTGAATATACAGCAAGCCCCCCGGCTTGGCTACGCGAGCCATCTCTTTTATAGCTTTTTTTGCGTTTTCAAAGTGGTGCAGGCTGTCTTTGCTAATAACAATATCGAAAGTTTTGTCCGGGAAGGGCAAATTTGACGCCCTGCCTTGTCTAAAAGTTACGTTTTCGAGGCCTGTGGTATTTTTTCTGGCAAGGCTTAAGGCCTCCTCTGAGATATCGAGGCCGACCATTTCAAATTTATTGGATTTTTCTGCCAACATTTTGACCAACAGGCCGGGGCCGCTACCAATATCTAAGATCTTTGCATCTTTTGCGTTGTAGTTTTTTGTTATTGTATCTACAATGGGCAAAATCCAACGTTTGTAATTTTGTTTTGATAGGTATTCGAACGCTCTATGCTCCATCTCTTCCATTTCTTCTGGCTCTGGAATACGTTGGGGGAAATAATTGCTTGCCATATAGTTTCCATTCTACCCCACCTTGCGTGTTATATCAAAGCCAGTTATCCACTGCTTAAAAAACAAAGACCACATCATTGCGATGTGGTCTTTGCGAGTGCTATGAACTTGGTTGTATTATCGGCGGTGTTATTCCGATAGGTATTTTTTAAGTACTCTCATGACTGTCTTGGGTTTAAAGTCGCCGATAAGAGCTGAAGCCATCTCCTCTTTAGGTGTTTCTTGCTCCCAGTTTTCTCCGGTAAACGAAATTTGGATATCTTCGTCCTTCAAGATCTCTACCAATTTTTCTTTAGGCATTTTTTCTAATTCTAAGACAGCCCATTTAAACTCTTCCTCGGTCCAGCCTCTATCCAGCCAGGATTGATGAACTGGATCTATAACAATGAATGGATCTTCGTAAGACATATTTATCCTCCTTTTTAATTAAGGGTGTTATCCGGAGGAGGAAGGCTGCGCTTCCTCCTCCGGGTGTGTGCTCATTTCTTCTGATTTTTCTTTTTGTCTTTCTCATCAGCCCTTCTCTGCATCTCACCCA
>CAYTAF010000086.1:0-1954 GCA_964435865.1 uncultured Candidatus Saccharibacteria bacterium
GGCTCACCCGGGGTGAGCCGTATTTGTAGTTCGGCTCAATGCATTGAGCCGAAGATGAGCCGTATTTCTAAGAAAATACCCCGCCGAGCTATGAGCCGGCGGGGTAAAAAGCTGCTGATTTTACTCATTGTCTCAAAAACTTAGAAAGAACGCGCGCTCCTCTCCGGTCCGCTTCAGCCAGATCCGGGGCGACTTCGTGCAGAGCCTGATATTTTAGGTTTCGCACCTCCTCTTCACTGACCTCCATCCAAAAACAGGTGTCTCGAATATTATGCGGCCGGCCATCGCGGAGGCCGAATACGTACCGCAAAATACAGCGCTCCCGACTGTCACGAAACTGACTAACGATCTGCTCTTTGGTCTCCTCTATCTCTTCGACAGCCCAGCGCCAAACCTCTTCTATAACCCGGTCCTCCTCGTCTTCCGGCTCGTAAAACGAGCCGCCCATTGCAATCACTCCTTTCCGAGTATTTTGGCTTTGTACTCGACAAACGGCTCAAGATGCACCCGCCGCCGGCGCTCCTCTAGATTATCCGGATCCTCGATAGGGCGCGGCTTCATTTGGCCGTCTTCGTCCTTAAAGAACTGGCTGCCGTATAGTTGCGGCTTGCCTTGGGACACCAATACTCGATCGGTTAAAAAGGCCACATCAGCCGGCTCCACCTCACCGTCTTGCAAGGCCTCCCGCATTAAATCCAGCGCGAATTCCTGGAAATCCAAATCATGGTCAGAGTGCTGGGCAATATACCAAGCACATCGGGTACCACCCTCCCGCAAAAAACCGGACCCAACCAAACTTTTATCGGGCCAACCGTGCTCCTCAATAATCTCTTTTAAGCGTCCTGTATTATGCTTTCTTATCTCTTCTATTTGGTCCCATGTAACCGAACTGCCTCCTTGCGTTAACGCCCTTGTTAACCGCAGATCTTTGACAGCCAACTCCTGCAATTCTTTTTGCAAGTGCGTATTAATAGCCATCCGGCACCTCCGTTAACGTTAAATTAACTGTTTCTATCACAAAACCCCTGAGCACACAAACTCTACTGTTACGGTGTATCGATACACCGTAACAGCTTATTTACTAAAGACAGCAAAAACGGCCGGGGTCGTGGTGACACCCGGCCGCTGTTCTTCAAGCTTAGCGTGGTCGGACCACGCTAAGCTAAATATTTACGCACGAATCTCATTCTTCCTGCTCCTTTCTTTTGGGTAATTCGCCGTATTGCTGGTAGTGCTCCCACAGGGGTTCCCAGTCCTCACGGAAAACCTCTACAAGGAAGACGTCTCGGAATCTACCTTCCGTGAAGACCTCTTTTTTGTAGCAGCCAACCAGTTCATAGCTACACTTGCGGAGCATACGCAAGCTGGCCTCGTTGCCTTCCACCACCCAGGCCCGGACCTTCCGAAGCCCAAGCGTTAAAAAAGCGTACTTGAGTTGAAGCATTTTGGCATCGGTGCCAAAGCCCTGTTTCCAATAATTTTTATTACCAAGAATGGTGCCGCTGATGGCGACGCCGTTTTGCCAATCGATGTTATGGAGACCGATGACCCCTAAAAAGTCATCCTCTTCTAGGGCAACGACAGCAAGCGGTGCATCGTGGTCGCTTTCAGCCATACGATCAAACCACTTTTCTTCCGCCTGCGGAGTTATGGGAAGATCCAAGTCCACAAAGGCGCGCACTTGAGGATCGGAAAACATCCGTTGGCATTCCGGGGCGTCGGTTTTCTTGTCCAAGGGTCGCAAATAAACTAAGCGCCCCTCTTCAAAAACCACACGGTGTTCCCAGCTTGCCTCATCGCTTTGTTGTGTCAAAGATCTCTCCCTCCTTTAGAAAAAATAATTTTACCACCATAAATACTATTCAAAATTTTGTCAATAAATACTATTGCCAAACAATCAAAAATAATGTAAAAATAGGCTTGCCATGAATCAAACAGTTATAGAACAAATTGG
>CAYTAF010000087.1:0-1935 GCA_964435865.1 uncultured Candidatus Saccharibacteria bacterium
ATGAGTTCTCGTCATCAAGCTCGGGCTATCGCGGTACAATCGTTTTACGAGTGGGATTTTTACCAACCCGATACTGATAAAAATTTATTAGAGATTGCCCGGCGCAATATCAAAGAATTTGACGAAGAGGAAGAACAAAAAGACTTTGTACTTCAGCTGGTAAAGGGTGCGCATGAGCATAGGCAGCGTATTGATGATATAATCCAAAAGGCGGCCCCTAAATGGCCACTGGATCAGATCCCACCGGTAGACAAAAATGTACTGCGTATTGGCATTCAAGAGTTGTTGTACGCTGATTATAACGAGGTACCGCCCAAAGTAGCTATTAATGAAGCTATTGAGTTAGCTAAAGAGTTTGGGGGCGCGACGTCAGGTAAGTTCGTAAACGGTGTACTCGGCACTATTTACAAAGAAATTGGGGAGCCGATGAAGGAAGAATAATGCTTAATTTTGGTAAGGTCAAAATTAAGAAATTCTAAGCACGAAATTCGAAATTCGAAATATTTTTGTCATTTGGACATTATAGTTTCGAGTTTGTTTCGGGTTTCGTGCTTCGGATTTCGGATTTAATTAATGACAGAGAGTCCTGACAGCTTACAGAGACAACTAGGAATTGAATTTAATGATAAAAGTTTATTAGAGCTGGCTTTGACTCATAAGTCTTATGCTTCCGAGCATAATTTGGGTTCACTGGATCACAACGAACGCTTGGAGTTTTTAGGGGATGCCGTACTGGAGCTGGTGGTTAGCGAGGAGTTATTTGTTCATTTCCCTGAAGAGCCGGAAGGCCACTTGACTCATTGGCGTTCAGTATTAGTGAATACCCAAAGCTTGGCTCAGGCCGCGCGCGAGCTGGATTTAACTTCTTTTTTACGTCTTTCACGTGGAGAGTCAAGCAGCCAGGGCGCTCAAAAGGATTCTATTTTGGCTGGTGCGTTTGAGGCAGTGATGGGGGCAATATATAGAGATCAGGGCTTGGGGTCGGTACAAGAGATAGTTGATCGAATTCTTTTGCCAAAGATACCGGACATATTAGAGATCTCGCCTCAGCATAATCCAAAAGGATATTTTCAAGAACAAGCACAAGAAGCTACCGGGATTACGCCAGAATACAAGGTGCTTTCCGAGCGGGGTCCTGATCATAATAAAGAATTTGAAGTAGGGGTATATATTGGAGAAGAGCAGGTGGCGAAAGGGGTTGGCAGCTCCAAGCAAGAAGCAGAAACCAGTGCCGCTCAAAACGCACTGGAAGCCAAAGGATGGCTCTAAGAAGAATTTCCAAGCTCCAATTTCCAATTTACAAACAAATTCCAGTTATTTAAATTTTAACTTCCAAATGTTTAGCAATTACTCATTCTTGGAACTTGAGATTTGTTTGGAAATTTAGGACTTGGAAATTGAAAATTATTTTTTACGAAGTAAAAATTGATTATGGTTAAACTAAGATTACAGCGCATAGGGCGCAGGAATGACCCATCTTTTCGGGTTGTGGCTCAAGATATCCGGTCAGCTCCTAGTGGTAAGGCGCTGGAGATAGTAGGCTTTTATAATCCGCGCCTGAAGCAACAAGATATTGATACTGAAAAAGTTAAGAAGTGGCTTTCTCAGGGCGCCCAAGCTACGGATACCGTGCATAATTTATTGGTTAGTGAGGGAGTAATTAAATCTGCAAAACGGGATGTTGTAGGCCAGCGGAGTCAGCAAGCGGAGGAGGCTGAGCAGGCGGGAGAGAATAAGGAAGCGGAAGAGGAGGCTGTGGCAGGCGAAAAAAAGCAGAAAGAAGGGGGAAGTGAGACCGAAAAAGATACAAAAGAGAAAGAAGCGGCTGAGGAGAACGACGCGAATAAGACCGAGGAGGAAGGTTAGAAGGGGGAGTAATTGGCAAAGAGAAGATTTTGATATCGGCTTGACAAGAAGGCATAGGAAAAATAAACT
>CAYTAF010000088.1:0-1910 GCA_964435865.1 uncultured Candidatus Saccharibacteria bacterium
TTTCGGTATGAAAACGCGGATGCCACTCATAATTTTGAGTTTTATCAGCTGGAAGGATTAATGGTGGATAAACCCGGGCGGATCACCGCGGCCCACTTGAAATGGGTGGCGCGCAATTTTTTTGAAACTTTTTTTAATGAAGAGGTGGAAGTACGATTTTTGCCCGATTACTTTCCTTTTACCGAGCCTTCTTTTGAAATTGGAGTACGAAAAGTCGGGCAAAGGGAATGGCTGGAACTCGCTGGGGCCGGTATGGTGCATCCTAAGGTATTTGAGTCGGCTGGGTTGGTGCCGGAAAATTGGCAGGGGTTTGCTTTCGGTCTGGGCATAGATCGACTGGCAATGCTCAAATATGGCGTGGATGATGTGCGACTGTTTTACAGTAATGATTTAAGGGTTTTGCGCGGATTTCGATAGTTACTTAACGAGCCCAAGCGGAGCGCCGGGCGAGTTTAGCAACAGTCGACCCCGCCCCCTATGCGAGTTCTCGTGCTCGTTATCACGTGAAAACACAACCTTCAGTAGTTATATGTTTATTCTCACGAATCAAGAACTTGTTTAGGGGGCGGGGTGTAAGTCAAGTCTAAGCTCGGCTGCGCTCCGCTTGCTTCACTAAGACTTACTAACATGCTATTTTCTTATAATTGGCTACAGGACCACTTAGAATATGAGATCTCGGCGGAGCAGCTGGCGGAGTTGCTTACGAGGCATTCTTATAATGTAGAAGAAATTCAGCAATTTGGAGACGATTATGTTTTGGACATCGAGGTTCTACCGGATCGGGCAACGGATAGTTTTTCTCATCAGGGTATTGCCCGGGAAGCTAATGCTATAGCTGAATTCAAAATAAAGAATAAAGAATTAAGTGTTAAGAATAAAGCGCCCCATTTTTATGCTGGGAATCTGTCAGAGGGCAAGCAGTCGGCGGAGGAGTTGGTAGGTGTGGAGATTCAGGATGAGGGCGGATGTAAGGCGTATTTAGCGCGGGTAGTACAAAACGTAACGGTCGGAGAATCACCTCAATGGTTGCAGGATCGTTTAAGCGCCGTAGGGGTGGAATCCATTAATAATATTGTGGATATTACCAATTTTGTCATGCTGGACTCCGGCCAGCCCTTGCATGCCTTTGATCTCGATCAGTTGAGTGGCTCTATAGCGGTACGGAACGCACAGAAAGGAGAGACCATTGAAGCATTAGACGGGGAGACGTATTTATTAAATCCGGAGATAATGGTGGTATCAGATAACGAGCGTCCTTTGGCTATTGCCGGCGTGAAGGGCGGTGTGCACGGCGCTATTGCGCCTGAGACAAAAAATATTGTTATAGAGGCGGCACGTTTCGATCCCGTACGAGTATATCGTGCCTCTCGTGATTTACACCTTCACACCGATGCTTCGCGGCGGTTTAGTAACGGGGTAGCTTTTTCGTTTTTAGAGGGGGCGGCGGATCAAGCGGCTGCATTACTGCAGCAAGTGACCGGCGGTGAGGTTGCCAAGGGTCAGGTGCGGGAAGGTAAAATTGAAACTGCCGGTAATGAGGTGGTACTTAACATGGATCGGATCAAAAATATGTTAGGGGTTGCTTTTGATAAGCATAGTGCCACATTAGCGTTACGTCATTTAGGTCTGCGGGCAGGTAGAGAGGTTGATGCTGGGCTTTCCTTTGAGGTACCGGAATGGCGCCCGGATATAAAACGTGAAGAGGATATAGTGGAAGAAGTGGGGCGTATGATCGGCTATGATACTATTCAGGAGGAGGCGCCGCAGGCCTCTCTTGAGAGGCCGGAGCGTAATGAGTTTTGGGAGTTCCGGAATCGTGTAGTGAGTTTTTTGACTGCCGAGGGCATGGAAGAAGTGTATTCTTACAATCTAGTGGATAAAAGTATGGTGTCCGCGGCTGGTTACGACCC
>CAYTAF010000089.1:0-1854 GCA_964435865.1 uncultured Candidatus Saccharibacteria bacterium
CAAGTGCTTGCATAGGGGGCGGGGTACAGTCAAGTCCATAATTCATCTCGCTAACGCTCAATTCATTAGGACTTACTAGTATGCCTAAACAAATAGAGCAAAAGGGAAGAAATTGGTTTGCTATTCATACCTACTCCGGATATGAGGATACCGTAGCGCGCAGTTTGCGACAGCGTATTCAAAGTATGGGTATGGAGCAAAAGATTTTTGATGTGCTAGTACCTACGGAGAAAAAAATTCGCAAAAAAGGGGGTGATCGCCACGTAGTAGAGGAGAAGGTTTATCCGGGATATGTTTTGGTAGATATGCTAGTGGACGATGATTCCTGGTATGTGGTGCGGAATACACCTCGTGTTACCGGCTTTGTGGGAGCGGGGAACGCTCCGGTGCCTATTGGTGAAGACGAGATGAAGCATATTACCGACCGCATGCAAGAAGAGGAGCCAGAGCACAAAATTGATGTAGAGGAAGGAGATGTTGTAAAAATTAAAAGCGGGCCGTTTAAGGATTTTGAGGGGCGCGTAGCGGATGTGGACCAGAAAACTGGAAAGCTTAATGTGTTAGTGGATATGTTTGGGCGCGAAACCCCCTTGGAGCAAGATTACTTAGAAGTAGAGAAAATCTAAGACACAAGAAACAAGATAGCAAGATACAAGCAATACTTAAATTTCAAATTCAAAATTAAAAATAGAGTATCTATTTGTATCTTGCGTCCTGTTTGGACAACTTGTCTCTTGTTGCTTGTATCTTATTTACATTATGCCTTCAAAACCAGTAAAAGCCAAACTAAAACTTCAAGTCCCCGCAGGCGAGGCGACTCCCGCTCCGCCGCTGGGTCCTATTTTGGGAGAGCAGGGAGTGAATATTGGTCAATTTACTTCCCAATTTAACGAAGCCACTCAGGACCGGAAGGGCGAAACTCTTCCCATTGAGTTAACAATATACGAAGACAGCACTTTTGATTTTGTTATCAAAAAGCCGCTGGCTTCCGCTTTACTTAAAAAGGCGGCTGGCGTAGAGAGCGGCTCAGCCGAGCCTAATCGTAATAAGGTAGGCTCAATCACTCGGGATCAACTCAAGGAGCTGGCCCAAGAAAAGCAGGAGGACTTAAATGCCAATTCTGAGGAAGCGGCTATGAAAATTTTAGAAGGGTCGGCGCGATCAATGGGCATCGAGATTAAATAGTGCAAAAATCAAATATCAAACATCAAACCCCCGCAGCCGTATCCAATCCCAAAGGATAATTCAAAATCTAAAAAGCATTAGTTGCAAGCTGCCACGTTGCGTAAGCAACTTTGTTTCTTTTTAAATTTTACTTTATGTTTTTGCTTTTTGCATTTTGATATTTGATTTATATATTGTATGGAGCCAATAATTGGCCTGGAAATTCACGCCCAGCTTAA
Organism: uncultured Candidatus Saccharibacteria bacterium; assembly: GCA_964435865.1. Taxonomy (GTDB): domain Bacteria; phylum Patescibacteriota; class Minisyncoccia; order 2-01-FULL-47-10; family CAYTAF01; genus CAYTAF01. The sequence continues at coordinate 1,404 of CAYTAF010000089.1, forward strand.
CACAAAAACCAAGATGTTTTGCTGGGATCAAAATGATCCATTCACTGCCAGGGCTAATATTCATCTTTGCCCTATTTGTATGGGTCATCCCGGCACTCTACCGGTGCCCAATCAAGCGGCTGTAGATAAAGTGGTGCAGGCAGGTTTAGCTATTGAGGGGAAAATTAGTCGTCGCTCTAAATTTGATCGCAAGAACTATTTTTATCCCGACCTTCCCAAGGGGTACCAGATTTCGCAATATGATATCCCACTTGTTAAGAGCGGGGTTTTATATTTGCCGCAAAATGATACCGAGATTCGCATTCGGCGCGTTCATTTGGAAGAAGATACCGGCAGGTTGATGCATAAGGCCGACCGTTCTCTGGTGGATTACAATCGAGCCGGAGTGCCCTTAATGGAGTTAGTGACAGAGCCGGATATTACAAGTGGAGCAGAGGCTAGCGAATTTGCC
>CAYTAF010000090.1:0-1818 GCA_964435865.1 uncultured Candidatus Saccharibacteria bacterium
TATCACGCGAGGTTCTGGTCCTCGTATTCCAGGTTCGAGTCCTGGCCCGGCAGCATCCAATATCTATCAAAAAACTAAAATACCCGCATTTCCGCGGGTATTTTATTTTGCATAAAAAACACCTCGCCTATAATAAAAAAATATGCTACTATCAATACAATGGCAGGCAAAGAAACTCCCCAAAAATTAAAACCCTATTTCTCAAAACAAAACTTTACACTTTATCATGGTAATAGCCTAGAGTTGCTGGAAGGCATTCCGGATGAATCCGTGGATATGATTTTTGCTGATCCACCATACAACTTATCCAATGGCGGATTTACCGTTCATGCCGGCAAACGCGTTAGTGTGAACAAAGGCAAATGGGATGAAAGCAAAGGAGTAGATGAAGATTTTGAATTCCATAATGCCTGGGTTCAAGCCTGCCGGAGAGTGCTGAAACCACATGGCACTATTTGGATAAGCGGGACTTACCACTCCATTTACCAATGCGGCTTTGCCTTACAGCGGCATGGCTATAAAATTTTAAACGATATAAGCTGGTTCAAACCAAACGCTGCCCCTAATATTAGTTGCCGATATTTCACTGCCAGCCATGAAACACTAATCTGGGCCAGAAAGCACGAAAAAGCCAAGCACACCTTTAATTACCAACCTATAAAGGAAGGCGATTGGCCGGAAGATGCGCTGAAAAAACCAGGCAAGCAAATGCGTTCAGTGTGGTCTTTGCGCACCCCGAAGCCAGAGGAAAAAGAATTTGGCAAACACCCCACTCAAAAACCAATAGATTTACTAAAACGAGTAGTACTTGCCAGCACCAATGAAGGCGATATAATACTTGATCCATTTACCGGAAGTTCTACTACTGGCTTGGCCGCCTACTCGCAAGGACGAAAATTCATTGGCATAGACACTGAAAAAGAATATTTGGATTTATCCATAAAACGGTTTAATTCCCTAGCTAAAGATGCCAAGCTGGGACTACCAGCCTAAATCTATTAAATAGTATATATGAAAAAAGGCGGAATAGGCGGAAATAGAACTCAAACTGGCCTCAAATTCGAAAAAAGACAAGACCTGCTTAAAGAAATAGCAACGCTGAAGGGCTACACTATTAGAGAGAATATAATTTACTACAAGGGGAGGGAAGTAGCTCGGAGCTACAAAAAACACGACCTGTATAAATTCCTAGAAGAGCAGGGCGTAAATTGGAAAAAACAAATTTCCAAAAAACTGCTTCCAGATGAGGCGCTGTATGTACTTGTTAACAATACATTATTCATAATAGAAATGAAGTACCAACAAGTATCCGGATCAGTCGATGAAAAGCTGCAAACCTGCGACTTTAAAAAGAAGCAATACCGAAAGCTAATGGCGCCGCTTAATATAGAAGTAGAATACATATACATACTAAGCCACTGGTTCAAAGATCCAAGCTACAAAGATACTTTGGACTATGTTATTTCAATGGGTTGCCAATATTATTTTGAGTGGCTACCCCTACAAAAACTTGGCCTGCCAGTACCAAACAAAAATTAAAAAAAATTAGCTCTCTTAACTATTTTGAAAATTGCGCACTGCGCTCAAACTAAAAATAATCCGGCCTTATTAGCGCCGCTGAGATAACAATAAAAGTCAAATACGGCTCACCCCGGGTGAGCCGTATTTTAAAGGAAGGCTTTCTGAAACCTTTAGGCAAAAAGCAGTGCGTGATATTCTAAGATTAAGATATGGAAGGGGTTGGGATAAAAACAATTTATACACTGTTACATATCTTTGGCGCGGTGCTGGGCGCAGGCGGCGCCTATATGAGCGATG
>CAYTAF010000091.1:0-1692 GCA_964435865.1 uncultured Candidatus Saccharibacteria bacterium
GTGTTTTGTTTGTGCATATTTGTGATATTTGGGCTTTGGGTTTCTGATGCTTTATCTTTTGAATTCTGCTGATTAAACACTAATTTAATACTTCTATGTCAGAACTTCAAGCTTACCTACAACGTGCTACACAGGAAGGATGGGCGGTGCCTCACTTTAATTTTTCCACGCTGGAGATATTTAACGCCATTATCAATGCCGCCCAAAAACACCAAACCCCGGTTTTAATTGGAACCTCCGAAGGTGAGGCTGAATTTATGGGCTACAAAAACGCTGTAGCTTTAGTGAGATCTGCACGTGAGCGAACCGGCCTGCCGATTTTTATCAACGCCGACCATCACGAAAGTTTTGAGCGTGCCAAGCAAGCGGTAGACGCAGGTTATGATTCGGTCCATATAGACGGCAGTGAATTGCGAGATTATACCAAAAATATGGAACTTACCAAACAGGTAGTCGAATACGCGCGACAATCCGACCCAAATATTTCAGTAGAAGGAGAGCTGGGCTACCTGGAAGGATCCTCGGAAATGTTGGAAGAAAAGGTAACACTGGACCCGGAAGACCTCACCGATCCTGAGCAAGCGGACGATTTTATAGCCCAAACCGGTGTTAACCGCTTAGCGGTAGCGGTCGGTAACGTACATGGTGTCTCCGTGGCAGGCAATCCGGAGCTGGATATAGAACGCATAAAAGCTATTCGCAGACAAGTACCGGAAGAAGTGGCCCTGGTATTGCACGGGGGATCCGGCACCCCGGAAGAAGACATTCAAAAAGCTATTGAAGAGGGCTTTGACAATGTACACGTTAATACGGAAATTCGCATGGCCTACACCAAAGCTCTGCGCCAAAAACTGGAAAAGGAGCCGGACGAAACTACCCCCTACCATTACTTGGACGCTCCGCTGGAAGCAAGCCAAAAAGTAATCGAGCAAAAAATTCAACTCTTCGGATCCGCGGGCAAAGCCTAACCAACAGCCACACACCATCTTAATGCTTCGTGCGTCGCGTGTAGCACTAATTTTGCTTACTGTTTCGGTGTTACGTAACACCGAAACACTTTTCCTCTTTAATTTCAGCATATTCTGCTATTCAACAAACCGAAAGGTGGACAGGATCTGCTTTGCAGTATTCCTGTATTGATGCGTTCCGCCATAAGCTGGATAGTCAAGAGTGCTGATATCAAAAGAAAAATTAACTCCTTCTGGGCTCTTGTCTGGCGAGGCAATCCAAACCCTGGTAGTCCCTCTGGGGGGATTGCCATAGAAACTTGCCTTTACATTGTTTTTGCCAAATCGTTCCCATAACTTGGCAAGGCCCATATTTTTTTCAAGAGAATTAATCTCCCTTGTCATATCCGTGACTTCCTTTCTATCCTCAACCCGAACAGTCATAACAAACATTCGACCAACCCCATCTGAGGATTTTTCAATGCTCTCCATTTGCAATCTTCCACTCTCTTCTTGCAAAAGATTAAACTTTTTGGGGGGATATTTGAACATGAGCCCGAGCTCTTCATTGCGATAGGTTTTCCACTCGGAGGTATCTACTTCAGAACCTGAGTCCTCCTCCCCCTGCTTCTCTATTTCCTCTTTCAGCTCGGTAATCTGTTGCTGTAGCTGCTCGATCTGCTGCTGCCTTTCCTGCAGGCGCTGTTCCTGAAAGAGATACACCGCTCCGCCGACAAGAAGAGCG
>CAYTAF010000092.1:0-1689 GCA_964435865.1 uncultured Candidatus Saccharibacteria bacterium
AAAAATGTTTTGGCGCGTTCCATTAAGCTAAAAGCTAATTGCATTGATTGGGCCTAGCTATAGATATACCACTTTCTTGTTCAAGCCGATCGGCCTCTTGGCAATAGGCCTGATCGTGCTGGTTGGTGTCAGCTGAGAAGTGTGCCATCTCATGCAGCATATTGGACTGCATTGCTTCGGTGCTTTGCAAATATTGTGCTCCTTCTTGTTGGCAATATTGATTTATAAGCAAACGCTCACTCTTCAGGTAGGCAAGCCCCAAATTGGTACTTCCCGAGCAGCTTTCATTAAAACGATTATCATCGCTCCATCCCACCTCTACACTTGAAGAGAGTTCTCCATTAAAAAATTTATTATTGGCTACATTGTAAAATTCCTTCAGCTCGGCGTTGCTTGATTGCAAGGAAATTTCGGGTAGGTTATCGGCGGCGTTATTGGTACCTCCGTTGCTTGAAGTGGTGTCGCTTATACCGGTGCCGCTGACTTTGATTTGAATGGGGTCTTCGTCACTATTTTGCTGAGAGACCGTAAGCGTTCCGCTATACGATATATCATCTCCTGGCGTGAATACTGCACCAATGCGCAGAGAATCATCGCCGGCTATGGTTTGTTCACCGGTGGGATTGATAAGAAAAGGATTTTTGGCATCGCTGCCTTCAAAGTTAAAAGTAACGCTGACGGTTGTCTCTTCTTGGCTATTGTTTTTAATCATACACTCGCTGTTTTCTACGTTTTGCACTTCACCAAATTTCAAATCGCAGTTACCAACAGAGAGGTCGCCGCTTGTTGTGTTGTCCCCGTTGCCGTTACCGCCATTGCCGTTTCCGGTGCCTCCTCCGCCCGTACCCGGTACTAAGCTTATTTCTTTTTTAAATTCCGGCTGAGCACCGCTTTCACCGGTAAACCAGCGTTTGATGGTGTTGGCAAAAGTGTTTTTGTGCATCTCCATTATATCCCGGAAGTATTGGTTAAAATAATTTTCCGGGATGTCTTTCAAGGAGGAAATTTGACCGCCGCGATCTTGCAATTCTTTAAACTCGGGAGCTGCTTCCTCCAGGTCCGCGTAATCGGCTTGATCTTCAAACGGAGCCGGCAGGCCTTCTTCTGTATATTTACCTTGTTCTTTACCTTTAGGGAGTTGGTTTTTATCCGGCTTATACAGTTGGAAGGGTGGCCGGTTGTCCGGGTTTATACTGGCTTGTTGGTTTTCGGCGGTGCGTTCGCCCTTTTCCACTTGCTGGAAGGCTTTCCCGGCTAAATCGAACTGGGCCTGCTGGGCTGCCTGGAGTTTTTGCAGTAGCGTTACAGCGGGCGAGATAACGTTTTCTGTGTTTAAAAAGTAGTTTTTGCCGTCATCGGCTTCAAAGCCGATATTGTATTTTTCTGCTCGTATGCCTTGGCCGGCAATGTACTCTGCTTGTCGCAACTGTTCCGCGTCGCTAATAATGCTTTCCACGTTATCCTCTATGTTTTGCTTAACGCATTGGAGGCTGTTGTTGCAGTTGTTGTTTGCTTTTGCCAGATCTTTCCATTCCCAGTCAGTGCCTAGGGCCTTTTCCAGGGTAGGGAAGCGCTCGGCGCGAGCGAATTGACAGGTTCCTTCCGCGTTCAGTGTAAGTTTGCCATTTTGTATGGTGTCACTTTGGCCGGCCGCCGTAGAGGAGACCTGAGCGGGACATCCGTATTGAG
>CAYTAF010000093.1:0-1677 GCA_964435865.1 uncultured Candidatus Saccharibacteria bacterium
CTCCCGGGGCCGGACTCGAACCGGCAACCTTCTCGTTAACAGCGAGATGCTCTACCATTGAGCTACCCGGGAATGTTTTGGTTTTGAAAAGAACTTTTATATTATATCACGATGTTGTAGCTGGTCAACCTGGCGGTATGGAGTAGTATTTATAAGTATGATAAGCTATTTTTCTAGCATGAGTTTTTTTAGGGGCAAAAAATGGCCGAGAATATTGGGCTTCGGTGTTTTGATTGGAGCTTTGGTTATGGGTGTAGCGCTTCGGTTTTTACCGGATGGGCCGCAGTCAGGTAGCGAAGGAGTGGATAATCCGGAGCAGGCCTGCAGCGTACCCGAGATGAAAGACGGCGCTAAGCGCACGGTAGTGAAAGTGGTGGACGGGGATACATTTATACTTCCCAGCGGCAAGAAAGTACGTTTACTTGGCATTGACGCGCCGGAGCGGGGCGAACGGTGTTTCAACGAGGCAACGCGTGAGCTGCGAGGGCTCATTGAAGGCAAGGCAGTGCGCTTAGAGAAAGGAGCGGAGCCGCTTGATCAGTACTGTCGGTATTTGCGGTACGTATTTATTGATAATCAAAATGTTAGCCGACATTTATTAGAAAAGGGGTTGGCTCGAACTTATTTTGGACGGGCGGATACGGAACGTTTTATAAGTGAATTTGAAGAGCAAGAAGGGCAAGCTAAGCAAGAAGGGAGGGGCTGTTTATGGGATAAATAATTGTTTTTATTGACAGCTGTGCGGGTGGATGTTATAAATAAATATCAAATCGAAGCTGTCAAGACAACGTAGTCGGGTTTCATCTTGCAGTTCTGTCGGTTTGGCTTTATAAGTTGTTTTAATTCGCAAGTAATGGAACAGGGTACTATTGCCCGCCTTACTGATCGCGGATTCGGCTTTATCTCTCGTGATGGCGAGGAGGATCTGTTTTTCCACGCCAACGAGCTGCAGAACGTCGATTACGATCAGCTTCAAGAAGGCGACGCTGTTACATTTGAGGTAACTGAAGGCCCCAAGGGTCTGAATGCCACAAATGTCAGCAAGGCAGAAGACGGTGATGAAGGCGCGGACGCGGCCGAAGCGGCCGATGCGTCCGAGGCGGAAGAAGCCGAAGAAGAGTAGGTTTTTTTCTCTCGCTATTCATCCAAAAGTCCCGAGTTTATCTCGGGACTTTTGTTTTGATTGACTGAGCGGCCCATTGCAAGAGAGGTTTAGGTGTGGTATATCATAGTTACCACTATTTTGAATGGAGGTGTTCTTTTAACAATGGAATGGCTGGAGGAACGGGAGTTTCGCTATGAGGTGGCGCGCTGGGTGTCACAGATGTATTGCCTGATGGAAGATGAGGAAAACAAGCGTTTTTTGTATTGCGCCGATCGGCAAAGCGACCAGTATGGTACGCTTTTCTTGACCATCATTTTAATTGTTCTAGCTAGTCTTGTTTATCCTTATCCTTTGCCTTTTGCGATCTGGGCAATTTTGCTCGCGGGGGTGGTGATCGGTGCTTTTGTTACCGTGGTTTATGTACACGAACGGTCAAGAGACTGGGTCATCCTGCCTCAAGAGGAAGAGTTGGACGCCACGGCCCGAAAAGCATTTTTAGATCTGTCCCTGGAGCTAAGTTCCGCGGAAAAAGAGCAGATTCGGCAGTTGATGTGTTTAACGCAAAACCCGCT
>CAYTAF010000094.1:0-1644 GCA_964435865.1 uncultured Candidatus Saccharibacteria bacterium
TTTTCCGGAATTTCGGTGGTAATCGTGAGGTTATCCTGAATTTTGTTACGTAGTGGATCCATTTGATCCTCCTCTCCTTGTACTAGAAATATTTTTTCCAAGGAGGAGCGAGCCGGCTCCAGCCAATTAAGCAGCTGACTTTGGTCCGCGTGAGCCGAATAGCCGCCGATTGCTTTTACTTTAGCGTTAATCGGCACATTATTATTGAAAATTTTGACGCTGTCAGCCCCCTCAAAGATTTTTCTACCTCGTGATCCTTCCACTTGGTATCCTACAAACAATATAGTGCTATTGGGATCAGGAAGATACCTGGTTTCGTGGTGTACTATGCGTCCGCCTTCGGACATACCGGAGCCGGCAAGAATGACTTTGGGCGGATCTACGTGATTGATGTCTTTGGATTCTTGTGTGCTTTCGGTCAAGGTGAGCTCGGGAAATTGAAAAATTTCGTCAGCTTCGGAGGCCTTAATGGCGCGCTCGTTAAGATACATTTCATTGTGAGCGTATTTTTTGTAGACATTTGTAAGCTTGATGGCCAGAGGGCTGTCCAAAAAAACCGGAGCTTGTGGGATTTTTTTGTTTTCTATCAGATAGTTTATTTGGTAAAGCAGCACTTGGGTTCGCTCTAAAGAAAACGCCGGAATCATAAGTACGCCGCCTTTTTTAATAGTGTTTTCAATCGTGTCTTCCAGCAGGTCTCTGGTTTCAGTTTCGCTTTCATGCTCGCGGCCACCATATACGCTCTCCATTAAAATGTAGTTGGCGTCCTTAACCGGCTCTTTGTCTTTTAAAAGTGGATTCGGGCTGTTACCAAGGTCTCCGGAAAACACCACTACTTTATTTTCCGGCGTAGTTACTTTCGCAGCGGCTGAGCCTAAAATATGGCCGGCATCATATAATTCTACTCGAAAGTCCCCCTCTTTAATGTCTTGGTGATAATCCACGCCGTACCAAAGCTCCAGGGTTTGTTCGATATCTTGTTGGTTATATAATGGCTCTTTTCCCATCTCTTCCGCGTCTTGCCGCATCAAGTGCTCGGAGTCCATTAGTAATGGCTCGGCAAAATCTTTAGTGGGGGGAGTGGAATAAACTGTGCCGCGGAAACCTTCTTTGTATAGTTTTGGCAGTAGCCCGATGTGGTCGATATGGGCGTGGGTTATAAAAACGGCGTCAATTTCGGCCGGATCATAAGGAAATGGCTCAAAGTTATCTTCCGGGCAAACACGCCCGCCTTGCTTTAAGCCCACATCCACTAAAATTTTAGTGTTTTCGCTTTCCAGTAGATAATTGGCACCGGTAACGCTTTTTGTCCCTCCGTAAAATGTAAGTTTTGCCATAGATAGCAAGTTAGTTATTAAATCTGTTTTTATCCAAAGAAGATTTCCTTGCAAGTAAGCGCTCCTCCACGCCTACCGTACCATATACTTGCCAGAGAAATCTTCTTTTGATAAATAAGCTTGTGATCGTAAATTTTAACATAGGTTTCAAGGAGGTAAAAATTTTTGGTAATATACAGTGATGACCAAAAAGCGGCTTTTTATTATTTTGTTGGCTGGAGGGCTAATTGTTTTAGGAGCAGTTTTTTTAGCTGTATCACCGTTATCCCGGTACCAGAGCAAAGCTCGGTACGGGACAAGCTCCACC
>CAYTAF010000095.1:0-1631 GCA_964435865.1 uncultured Candidatus Saccharibacteria bacterium
CGAAAGCGCAACTCGTGTTCGTTGCACTGCAAACCACTCCTTTGTGAAAGATCTAAGGACGAGTTTTTTGTACTCATCCTACAATATAAGATACTACAAATATACTCTTATTTTGTCAATAAAAACAAAACCCCGATAACGCGAAGTTTTTGGGTAGGTGCTCCGCGCAGTAGATGCCATTAGAACTGTTTTGACGGAAGCATAAAAAAGTTGAGCCCCGCATGGTTGTTCCTGCGGGGCTCGGAAGTTTTGTTTCGCCAGGGGGCAGTTAAATTCTCACCTTGCCTTTGCCCTGGCAGGTGGCGCAGCGGCCTTTATGATCGTTGTTTTCTTCAAGCCCGCTGCCTAGGCCCATACATACCGGGCACTCTTGAATATAATTTCCCTCTTGACGGTCACCAGAAGCAGATTGCTGGCTTTGCAGGTTAGCCACCGTTTTTTTAAAGAACGATTTTGTCGCTCAAGTTCTTCTACTCGATTTTCTAATTTTTCAATCCGTTCCTTGGCCGCCCGAAAGTTCGACCATACTTTTTCGACAAATCCCTCTGGCAGCTCTGCCATATCGTATCCCTCCTTATGGAATATAACTCTACCGCAAAATAGCGATAGGGTGTATGTATATCATATATAAATAATTTTGTCAATAAAAGCAGAAGTGAGTCGTACTCAATTGTTTGGCTTGCTGCAATGAGCCAATAGTGAGCCAAATATTGATAAGAATAAAATACGGCTCAACGCAGTGAGCCGTTAATAAGCCGAACGATGAGCCGTATAGTGGCCAAAATACAAATACGGCTCACAAGGGGGTGAGCCGTATTGCGGATCGGTTAGTACAAGGTGAGCGGACAATTACAAGCTATTGAGTATACTTTGTTGACAAAGCATACTTTAAAAGTATACAATGTATATATGAAGTATATTGATTGGAGCCCGGAGAAGTCAGAAAAATTGCAAAAAGAGCGGGATGTAAGTTTTGAGGAGGTTCTTGTAGCAGTGGAGGATAACCACTTGCTGGATATTGTAGAGCACCCCAATCAATTAAAATACCCGGGCCAAAAAATACTTGTTATCCAAATAGAAGAATACGTTTATCTTGTTCCGTTTGTAGAAGACGAAGAAAAGGTATTCCTGAAAACAATTATTCCAAGCCGCAAGGCCACCAAAAAATATTTAAAAAAAGATGTATGAAAAATTCAAAGTTGAACAAAGAAGAAAAAGATATACTTAACGCCTTTGAGTCCGGTAAGCTGGAGAGCGTCAAGGATGCTTCTCAGGAAAAAGAGTCCCTGCAAAAATACGCTAGCAACACCCTCCACAAGAGGCGTAATATTAATATTCGTATTTCAGAAAGAGACCTCCAGCGCATTAAAGCACTTGCCGCTAAGCAAGGGCTTCCTTATCAGACCTTGATCAGCTCCGTGTTGCATCGAATTTCTGCTAGCAAAGAAAAAAAGGATAGAATTTTAGAAGAATAATTAATTGGTTTATTTGGTTTGTGTCTCAGGAGAGAATAACCGGGCACATTAAGCGTCCGGTGTAATGTGCAGAGTGTGTGCTGATGGGCGATCGGTGCAGCAGAGTGCAAAAAGCCCGCTATTAATAAAAAATATGTCTCCGATGTTAAGTCGGAG
>CAYTAF010000096.1:0-1583 GCA_964435865.1 uncultured Candidatus Saccharibacteria bacterium
CGGACCAAGTGAGGGGCCGGTAGCCCCTCACTTGGAAAGAATGGTTGCTATGTTTTATGTTTATGTCTTAAAAAGCCAGAAGGATGGCAAATTGTACGTTGGCTATACGGATGATTTAAAGAAAAGAGTTATTGATCATAATCAGGGATTGGTGCAGTCCACGAGGCCCAGAAGACCACTTGTTTTAGTATATTATGAAGCATATCTATCTAGTAACGATGCTAAGCACAGAGAAAAGATGTTAAAAAGATTTTCTGGATCGATGACTCATCTAAAAAAGAGAGCCAGGAATTCTATTCTTTCCAAGTGAGGGGCCGGTAGCTCAATTGGCAGAGCACGTGCTTCGCATGCACGGGGTTGGGAGTTCAAATCTCCCCCGGTCCAAAACATAGTTATGTTTTGAAAAAGATTTGAACGTGAAAAGCGTTGAAAAACGGGAGTTTTTCATGGCGGAAATACTAAAACCGAAGGGTTTTAGAGCGTACCCCTCACTTTCTCACAAGTGAGGGGGAGCAGTGAAATTCTCCCCCGGTCCAAATTTTCGGGGCATGGCCTAATTGGCGAAGGCGCCGCCTTTGGGTGGCGGAGATTCTCGGTTCAAGTCCGAGTGCCCCGAAAGGCAAGTATCCAGTATTATGTATTCAGTGTAGAGTATGGCCGCCCAACATAATTTTTACAGGAAGGTTTACGAGGCAGTTAAGCAGGTGCCAAAAGGCAAGGTAGCAACCTATGGACAAATCGCGGGTATAGTAAGTACACCACGGTCTGCCAGAGCGGTAGGTTGGGCATTACGAGCTTTACCACCGGAAAATAACGTGCCTTGGCATAGAGTTTTGAATAGTTCCGGTCGCATTACTATTGTAAATCCACACACTACTAAGCAAGAACAGGCACAAAGACTGAAAAAAGAAGGCGTAGAGGTTAGTCAGGACGGGGATGGCTATATTGTTGATTTAAAACATTATTTGTGGGATAATGATTGAAAATATTGCCCTCCTTCGCATAAAGCTTCGGCGGGCATAAGAGTTACCAAGCCTCACTGAAAGTTCGGCAGGTAATTCTAACGCGGGAGTAGTACAACGGCTAGTACACTGGCCTTCCAAGCCAGTGATGCGGGTTCGATTCCCGTCTCCCGCTATTAATAGGCCCCGGTAGCTCAACTGGAGAGAGCAGCGGGTTCCTAACCCGCAGATTCAGGTTCAAGTCCTGACCGGGGTATGGTTGATGTAATTTTAAAATTTGTTTATACTTATGGGATACAAGGGGCCGGTAGCCCCTCACTTGGCTTGTTGAACACACTATTAGTAGTTGTTTTTACACACACAGATTTTTCAACGGACCAAGTGAGGGGCCGGTAGCCCCTCACTTGGGATGCTGGATACGTTGTTTGAGTTGTTGTTTTTTGTCAGCTTTTCAGCGCACCAAGTGAGGGGCCGGTAGCTCAGCTGGCAGAGCGCGTGTATGGCATACACGAGGTCGCGGGTTCAAGTCCCGCCCGGTCCACCAATAAATACGGCTCACCCCGAGGTGAGCCGTATTTTTAGTTCGGCTCAAAAGGGGTTGAGCCGTTTTTGTTCTGTTTT
>CAYTAF010000097.1:0-1565 GCA_964435865.1 uncultured Candidatus Saccharibacteria bacterium
ACGCCGAATTCAGCGAAGTGTATTTTACCGGCTCGGCAACAGAAGCTGATAATTGGGCAATTCGTGGCGTGATTGAAGAGGTAGCCGCGCGCAGTCAGCTTAAACTCAGCGACTTGCATGTAGTAACAAGCGCCATTGAGCACAAGGCGGTATTAAAAACCTTGGAATATTTAGAAAAAAACGGCTTGCGAGTTACCTATATTCAGCCCGATAAACAAGGGTTTGTTACATCTAAACAGATTGAAAATAATATACAAAGCAATACTATTTTGGTTTCTGTAATGATGGTAAATAATGAGGTGGGAAGTCTATTACCGATTAAGAATATTTCTAATGTAATACAGAATGAAAATAAAAAACGCGAACAAGAGGTTAATGACTCAGAAACCAACAACAAATTGCCTGTATATTTTCATACTGACGCGGTGCAAGCGGCACAACTTTATAATTTTAACGTACAAGAACTTAACGTGGATCTTTTAACAATGTCGGCTCACAAAATGTATGGGCCTAAGGGTGTGGGAAGTTTATATGTGCGTAGCGGCACCAGTATTCAGCCGCTTATCTTCGGCGGTGGACAGGAGGACAATTTGCGTAGCGGAACTGAAAATGTGTCCGGTATTGCGGGCTTTGGGCAAGCGGTGAAAGAATTACAGAATAAACAGAATAAAATAAAAGAAACTATTGGCAACTTGCAAAAGCGTCTTTGGGGCGGGCTGTCTCAAATAGAAGGGGTGAGTTTGGTAGGCCCGGAGCTGGGAGAAAGCAGGGTGCCCAACAATATAAGTGTTCACGTTTCCGGAGTGTCAGCGGAAAGTTTAATTATTGCGTTAGATCAAGAAGGATTTGCGATAGCTTCGGGCTCGGCCTGCACTACCGGCACTGTGGAGCCCTCGCACGTGCTTTTGGCAATGGGGTATGACCATAAGGCCGCCGGCCAGGTTATCCGAATTTCTTTGGGCCGCCCCACCACCCAAGAGGAAATAGACGAATTCTTGCAAATTTTTCCAAAAGTCGTGCACCGCTTACGGGGATAAGTAAGCATGTTGTTTCAGTCCGAATTCACCCTTTGCGGATTCATACTTAAAGGGGACCTGTCTCGGTGCAACGGTGCACCGAGACGGTTCTCAGATTTTTTGTTAGATTTATTTTATGGCCCAACAAAATAATACAAGCACTCAGAGTAAGGTAGAAAAGCTTAGCGAGGAAGAGTGCATTAAAGAGTATTTTGAGGTTTTAAATCGTTTAGGGGCGAGCGAAGAGTTGAGATATTTTTTACAAGAGAATCTTACTACCCACGAATTAGTAAACAGTTTTAGAAGATTCCAGGTGGCGGTTTTGTTATTGCAAGGGGTGCCACAGCGAAAGATAATAGATAGATTGGATATAAGTTTTGAGAGGCTAGATAGAGTAAAGCATGATTTGAGACAAGGAAATTCGGGGTATGAGCAAGCAGTTAAAAAGTATATGGAAGACAAAAAATCCGAATCGGAAAAGCGCCTTGAGGAAGCCATTGAGGCAGAGCGGAGAGCAGAACGAAGAAAGGCGCCGTGGTGGCACTGGAG